>JBEVFC010000025.1:0-8999 GCA_040512455.1 Nocardioides sp. | reverse complement strand
GTGTAGGAGATGACGTCGCTGATCAGGCGCAGCGAGTGCTCGGGCGGGAACACGTAGGTCCCGCGGGAGAGGTACTCCTTGATGATGTCGTTCTGGGTCGTGCCGGCCAGCTGCGCGGCCACCTCGGCCGGGTCCAGCTCGGGGTTCTGCTCCTCGGCGGCGACCTGGTAGAGCGCCAGCAGCCACATCGCGGTGGCGTTGATCGTCATCGACGTGTTCATCGCGGTGAGCGGGATCTGGTCGAACAGCTTGCGCATCTCACCGAGGTGCGGGACCGGCACGCCGACCTTGCCGACCTCGCCGCGCGACAGCGGGGAGTCGGGGTCGTACCCGGTCTGGGTGGGCAGGTCGAAGGCGACCGAGAGTCCGGTCTGCCCCTTCGAGAGGTTGTTGCGGTACAGCGCGTTGGACGCCTCGGCCGTCGAGTGCCCGGCGTACGTCCGCATCACCCAGGGCCGGTCCTTCGCGGGCGGTGCCGCCTCACCAGAGCTGCTCATGGGCCGAGCCTAGGACGAATGTGACGGGCCGGTAACCGCCGTGGTTGTGGGATTCCCAACACGGCCGGTGGTCCGGTCAGGCGCTGGCGCCCACCCGTTCGACCTCCACGGCGCGGATCAGCCGGGACAGGTGCAGCATCCGGCGTACGGCGGGCCCGGTGCCGCGGAGCACCAGGTGGCGGCCCTCGCGGGAGGCCCGCACGTTGGCCGCGGCCAGCACCTTGAGGGCGGTGACGTCGATGGTGGTGACACCGGTCAGGTCGACGACGACGTCCTCGTCGCAGCCCGCGAGCTTCTCGTAGACGGCGGTGCGCACCTCCATGGTGGACCGCACGTCGAACTCGCCGGTCAGGACCAGCACGGGCCCGTCACTGAGGATGTCCACACCTACTAGGACGCGCCGAGCGGTCATGAGGTTGCTCCGACCGGCCGAAAACCTTCCGCGGGTCCGACGTGGGTACGCTCGGCGCCATGGTCAACCTCACCCGCATCTACACCCGCACCGGCGACGGCGGGGAGACCCGCCTCGGCGACATGAGCGTCACCTCGAAGAACGACCTGCGGCTGGAGGCGTACGCGACCGTCGACGAGGCCAACGCCCACCTGGGCGTCGCGCTCGCCCACGGCGGCCTGGCCGACGACGTGGTGACGGTGCTGACCACCGTGCAGAACGATCTGTTCGACGTGGGTGCCGACTTCTGCACCCCGATCGTGCCGGACCCGAAGTACCCGCCGCTGCGCATCGAGCAGGCGTACGTCGACCGGCTCGAGGCCTGGTGCGACGAGTTCAACGAGGACCTGCCGGCGCTGCGGTCGTTCATCCTCAACGGCGGCACCCTCGGCGGGGCGCACCTGCACGTCGCGCGCACCGTCGTACGCCGCGCGGAGCGGGCCGCCTGGGCGGCGTGGTCGGAGCACAGCGAGACGATGAACATCCTCGCCATCACGTACCTCAACCGACTGTCGGACCTGCTGTTCATCCTGGCTCGTCACGCGAACAAGGAGTCGGGTGACGTGCTGTGGATACCTGGCGGGGACAGGAATTCCGCGAAGGGCAGCGACGCCTGACCGCGCCGCGGCTCGCGCTGCTGCCCAGCCCGCTGCTCGGACCGCGGGTGTGGGCGGCGGTGGCTGCCCGGTTGCGTGACGCCGGGCGCGACGTCGTCACCCCGTCCGCCCGCGGCGCCTCACCCGGCGAGGTGCTGGCGGCGCTGCTCGACGGCCTGCCCGCGGACCGCGAGCTGGTCCTGGTCCCGCACAGCAACGCCGGCCTCTACGCGCCGGCGGTCGCGGCGGCGCGCCCGGTCGCCGGGTGCGTGTTCGTGGACGCCGCGCTCCCCGCCGACGCCGGCTCGACAGCCACCGCACCGCCGGCCCTGGTCGAGACCCTGCGATCCCTGGCCGGCGCGGACGGACTGCTGCCCGCCTGGACGCACTGGTGGCCCGAGGCCGACACCGCTGCCCTGTTCCCGTCGGCGCAGGTCCGCACCGAGGTGGAGGCCGAGCAGACCCGGCTGCCGCTGTCCTACTTCGGCGCCCGGGTCCCCACGCCGCCCTGGGCGGACCTGGACTGTGCCTACCTCGCGTTCGGCCCGTCGTACGGCGTCGAGGAGGCGCGCGCCCGGGCGGCGGGCTGGCCGGTGGCGGTGCTCGACGGACGGCACCTGCACATGCTGGTCGACCCGGACACGGTCTCCGAGACGATCCTGGCCCTCGAACCCACCGGTTAGCCTGCCGTCATGCACGAGGCACGACGGCTCCAAGTGGACGCCAAGTAGTCCCCAAGCGGTCCCTCCGACTCTGGTCACCTCACACCGACCAGACTCGAAGGACACGCTCATGTCTCGCTTCCTCCACCGGCTCGGCCGCGGCGCCGCGCTGCACCCCTGGCGCACCCTCGGCGCCTGGGTCCTCGCCGCCGGCATCGTGTTCGGCCTGGCCGGGGCCTACGGCGGCACCCCCGTCGACAACTGGGACGTCCCGGGCGCACCCGCCCAGCGCGGCGTCGACCAGCTCCGCGACCACGTCCCCGGTGCCGGCAACGCGTCGGCCCAGGTGGTCGTGCACGGCGACGACGGCCGCGAACCCACGCGGACCGAGCTCGACGCGCTGACCGACCGGCTGCTGGCCATGGACCACGCCGTCGCGGTCACCCCGCCGCGGCTCTCCGACGACGGCGACACCGCCCTGATGGTGGTCAGCTACGACGCGCCGGTCACCGACCCCGACCTCTACGAGAACCTCGAGCCCCTCGAGGACGCCGTCGCGGACACCCGTGACGCCGGCCTCCAGGTGGAGTTCGGCGGGGACCTGCCCGGCACCGCCGCCGCCCCGATGGACGGCTACGGCGAGATCATCGGCATCGTCGCCGCACTGCTGATCCTGCTCCTCGCCTTCGGCTCCGTGGTCGGCGCCGGCCTGCCGATCGGGGTGGCCCTGGTCGGGCTGGTGGTCGGCTCCGGCGGCCTCACCCTGCTGGCCGCGACCATGGACGTCAGCACCGCCGCCCCGATGGTCGCCAGCATGGTCGGCCTGGGCGTCGGCATCGACTACGCCCTACTGCTGCTCACCCGGCACGTGGAGTACCTCCGTCAGGGCTACGACGTGCCCGAGGCGGCCGGTCGCGCAGCGGCCACCGCCGGACGCTCGGTGGTCTTCGCCTCCGCGACCGTGCTGGTCTCGCTGCTGGGTCTCCGCCTCGCCGGGCTCTCGACGTACTCCTCGTTCGGCTTCGCCACCGCGATCGCCGTGGTCACCGTCGCCGCGGCGGCGCTGACCCTGGTGCCGGTGTTCAGCCGCTTCGCCGGCCGCCGGCTGCTGCCCCGCAAGGTCCGCAAGGGCCGGGAGTCGGCGAAGGAGCCGCTGACCGCCCGCTGGGCGCAGCGGGTCGCCAACCGCCCGCTGCCGTGGGCGATCGGCGCCGCGCTGCTGATGATCGTGATCGCGCTGCCCGCGCTGGGCATGCGCACCTGGCCGCAGGACGCCAGCAGCCAGTCGACCGAGACGACCACGCGTCGTGCGTTCGACCTGGTCACGGCGGAGTACGGTCCCGGCGCCAACGGCCCGCTGACCGTGGTCCTCGACCGCTCGGAGGTCTCGGCCAGCCAGGCCGAGCGGATCGCCCAGGACCTCGAGGCCCGGGACGACATCGTCGCGGTCACCCCGCCGGTCGACAGCCCCGACGGCGCGATCAGCGTCTTCGAGGCGCAGCCGAGCTTCGGCCCCTCCGACGAGCGCACCGAGCGCCTCGTCCGGGAGGTCCGGGCGTCGCTGCCCGAGGGCGGCGAGCTGACCGGCACCACCGCGATGTTCTCCGACATCTCGAACATGCTCAACGAGCGGATGTGGCTGGTGATCGGTTTCGTGGTCGCCGTCTCGATGCTGCTCCTGGCGATGGTCTTCCGGTCCGTCCTCGTGCCGCTCAAGGCGGCGGTGATGAACCTGCTGTCGATCGGTGCGGCGTACGGCGTGCTGGTGATGGTCTTCCAGTGGGGCTGGGGCGTCGAGCTGCTCGGCCTCGACCACGCGATGCCGGTCTCCAGCTGGGTGCCGATCCTGATCTTCGCGATCCTGTTCGGCCTCTCCATGGACTACGAGGTCTTCCTGCTCTCCCGGGTCAGGGAGAACTGGCTGGCCACCGGCGACCCGCACGGCAGCGTGATCCGGGGGCTCTCCGACACCGGTCGGGTGATCTCGTCCGCCGCCGCGATCATGGTCGCCGTCTTCCTCGGCTTCGCCAGCGAGGTCGACGTGGTGGTCAAGATGCTCGGCCTGGGCATGGCCACCGCGATCTTCCTGGACGCGACCGTCGTCCGGATGGTCCTGGTCCCGGCGACCATGTCGCTGATGGGCCGCTGGAACTGGTGGGTGCCCGGCTGGCTCGATCGGCTGCTGCCCACGATCGACGTCGAGGGCTCCGATCTCGACGCCCCGGTGACGGTTCCCGCCGCCACCGACGCCCCCACCGACCCCGACGACGCGGTGCTGGTCCCGGCCGGCCGCTGACGCCACCCATCCCGAGAGGAATCGCCATGACCACCGAACCCACCACCCGCCCGGCCCGGCAGGACTGGCCCCGGCAGCTCCGGCTGCCCGGCCAGGCCGCCGCCCCGGAGGGCCCCGTGGACATGTACATGATGTATCTCATGCACCACGCCTTCCGGCGTGACCTGGCCGCCTTCGCCGCGGTGGTGCCGCGCACCCCGGTCGAGGACACCGCCACCTGGCGGGCCCTGGCCGACCGCTGGGCGCTGTTCGCCGAGACGCTGCACCACCACCACGCCGGCGAGGACGCCTGGCTGTGGCCGGCGCTGCTCGAGCGGGCCGACGACGAGGAGCGCGAGACGCTGCTCGCCATGGAGGCGGAGCACGAGGAGATCGACCCGCTGCTGGAGGCCTCGGCCACCGGGTTCGCCCGGATGGCGGCCGGCGACGGGGAGGACTGCCGGGCCGCGCTCGCCGTACGCCTGGTCGCGGCGCGGGAGAGCCTCGGCCGGCACCTCGCCCACGAGGAGTCCGACGCGATGCGGATCCTCCAGGCGCACTTCGTCCAGGAGGACTGGGAGGCGCTGGACGAGAGGTTCAAGGAGGACATCACGTTCGGCCAGGTGGTCGCGCTGGTGCCGTGGGCGATCAGCGAGGTGCCGACGTCCGCGCTGCCCGACCTGTTCGCGCGCACCGGTGGCGCCCACCGGCTGATCTGGCGGCTGACCCGTCGCCGCTTCGCGCGGCACGAGGCGAGGGCGTTCCGGTACGCCCGGGCGGCCTGAGCTAGAAGCCGAAACGTTCCCGCTGGCCGCGCGTCCACCGCCCGGCCAGCGGGACGTCCCACTCCTCGCACAGCCGCTCCGCGTCGTCGGCGTGCCGGGTGGCGACCGGCCTCTCCCCCGCGGCCGCCGCCGCCATCGCCAGGAACGCGTCCACCGGGCCCGAGGCGTTGCCCGAGCCGGCCACGCAGCTCATCCCGGCGTACGGCGCGAGCTTGGCGTAGGTGCGCGCCCCGAGGTCCGTGTCGCCCATGTAGAGCGCGGACTCGGCCGCGTTGCACCAGGCCAGCAGCGAGAACCAGTCGTCGGTGTCGAGGTCGAACGGGTGGGTCGCGTAGTACGCGCGGGCCTTCTCCTCCTCGCCGCCGCGCCAGAGGTAGGCGACCACGGTCGCCGAGATCGGCAGCGCCCCGCCCTCGAGCGCGGTCATCAGCTCGGCGGTCTCGGCGCTCTTCCCCTGCCAGATGCTCAGCGAGATCATCGCGCCGGCGGTGGCGTCCTCGGACTGCTCCAGCGAGATCTGGGCGTCCAGCCGCTGGATGCTGGCGATCAGGGCCTCGCACTCCTCGAACCGGCCGGCCATCGCGTGCCAGGGCAGCACCAGGCTGTCGAGCACCATCAGGCCGTAGAGCATCCGCTGCCGCTCAGCCTCGGCGCGGGCCACGTCGACGGCCTCCCACATCTCCCGCGGCCGGCCCAGCTCCCCGAACGCCACCGCCCGCAGGGTGCCGGCCACCACGGTGGCGCGCTCGTTGCCGGTGCGGGCCGCGAGCACCACCGCCTCCTCGACGAGGTCGAGCCGTTCCGCGGCGGTGCTCGGGGACCACAGCGACACGAACGCGATCTGGCAGGCGTCGAGCAGCAGGTCCTCGTCCTTGAGCCGCCGCGCCATCGCGAGCCCCTCGTCGACCAGCGCCCGGCGCTCCTCGAAGGACGCGCCGTAGTACAGCTCGTTGGCCAGGCCGAGCAGCACCCGGCAGCGCAGCGCGCCGTCCTCGGGGGGCAGCCGGTCGAGGCTGGAGCGGAGCGCGCGGACCACCCCCTCGTGCACCTCCCCGTGCGGCGCGGACTGCCACAGCGCTCCCTGGGTGGTGGAGATCGCGGCGGTGGCGACCAGCTCCGGGTCGCCGATCTCCTCGGCCACCTGCACCGCCAGCTCGACCGTGGCGGTCAGCTCGGGCCACATCGCCGACCAGCGGTAGGCGTCGATCAGCCGCAACAGCACCTCGTACCGCTGGCGAGCGGTGGCGTCCGGGTCGTCGGCCATCGCGGCGTACGCCGCCCGCAGCAGGTCGGCGGTCTCCTCGTGGGCGTAGAGCTGGCGGGCCACCTCGGCGGCGGCCACCGCGGCCCGCCAGGCCTGCGGGGCGTACACCGGGCCGGCGGCCAGCCAGTGCCGGGCCTCCTCGGTCTCGCGGCCGCGCCGGCCCCGGAGCACCTCGGCGACCCGGGCGTGCAGCCGGGCCCCACGCGAGGGCGACAGCGAGGCGACCAGGGTGTCCCGGACCAGCGCGTGCGAGAAGCGGAACCGCTCGATGCTGTCCTCGCGCACCAGCCCCGCGACCTGGGCGGGCTCGACCACGTCGAGCAGGTCGTCAGGGTCGACGTCGGCCACGGACGCGAGGGTGGCGAGGTCGAACTCGCGGCCGATCACGGCGGCGGAGCGGAGCGTCGTCACGGTGTCGCCGGGCAGCTGCTCCAGGCGCCGGGTGAGCACCTCCTGCACCCCGGTGGGCGGGTGCTCCTCGGCCACCAGCCGCGCGAGGTCGCTGCGCTCGCCGGCCAGCCGGGCGTACTCCACGAGGTAGAACGGGTTGCCGTCGGTCCGCTCCCGCAGCGCGGTGGCCTGCTCCTCGGACGGCCGGTTGTGGGCGACGGTCTCGAACACCTCGGCGACCGCGTCGGTGGGCAGCCCGGTCAGCTCGCGGCGTACGGCGTGCTGGCGCGCCAGCGCCTCGGCGACCTCGGCCAGCGCACCGGCGGGCTCGGGGTGGGAGCGCCAGGTGGCCAGGACCAGCAGCCGCTCGTCGGTGGCCGTCTCGGCGAGCAGCCGCAGCACCCGGAGCGAGGCGACGTCGGCCCAGTGCAGGTCGTCCAGGATGACCAGCCGGGGTCGCTCGCGGGCGGCGTCGCGGACGGTGCGGACCAGCCGCTCGCGGGACCGGAACTGCGCACCGGCC
The DNA here is from genome assembly GCA_040512455.1 of Nocardioides sp. Lineage (GTDB taxonomy): Bacteria > Actinomycetota > Actinomycetes > Propionibacteriales > Nocardioidaceae > Nocardioides. The sequence goes on along the minus strand of JBEVFC010000025.1, from coordinate 1,556 downwards.
TCGTCCGTGTCGTCGGGCTCGCCGCCGGGGATGCCGGCGCCGAGCCGCTCGAGGACCTGCTGCCACGGCCACAGCGGCGGGGCTCCGTCGTCCTGGGAGCAGCGCCCGACCAGCACCTGCACTCCCCCGGCCCGGGCGACGGCGGCCAGCTCGGCGCTCAGCCGGGACTTGCCGATGCCGGGGTCGCCGGTCAGCACGGCGTACGTCGGCGACCCGGTCACCGCGGTGTCGAGCGCCCCGACGAGCGCCTCGAGGTCCCGGTCGCGGCCGACCATCGGCCAGGCGGCCACCGGCTCCACCGGGCGGGCCGCCTCGGGGGCGGGCTCGGGGGCCGGCGGTGGCGGGGCCCCGGGGGCGGCGTCGGGGGCGATCCAGTCGAGTGCCGGGTCCTGCCGGAGGACGGCGGCCTGGAGGTCGCGCAGCTCGGCGCCGGGCTCGAGGCCCAGCTCGTCGGCGAGCACCGTCCGCACCCTGCTCAGCACGTCCAGTGCGTCCGCCTGCCGGCCGGACCTGGCGAGCGCCAGGGCCAGCAGGTGCCACAGGCGCTCGCGGAGCGGGTGGGCCGCGGTCAGCGCCTCGAGCTCGGCGACGACGGTGCCGTGGTGCCCGAGGGCCAGCTCGGCCAGCGTCCGGTGCTCGAGCGCGACCAGCCGGAGCTCCTCCAGCCTGGCCCGCTCGGCGACCGCCTGCGGCGCGTCCTCCAGCTCGCCGTACGGCGTGCCGCGCCACAGCGCGAGGGCCGCGTCGAGGCCGCCCACCGCCTCGACCAGCACGTCGTGACCGACCGTGGGCGGCCCGATCGGCGCCAGCGTCTGCAGGGAGCGCTGCCGGGCGCGGACGGCGGCCTCGAAGGTCCGGGCGTCCAGCGCCTCGTCGGCGACGCGCAGCGCGTAGCCCGGGGCGACGGTGACCAGCACGGTGGCCGGCGCGCGGCGCTCCCGGTCCGGCTCGATCACCCGCCGCAGCCCCGAGACGTACGCCTGCAGCGTGGTGCTGACCCCCGGCGGCGCGGCGTCTCCCCACAGCAGGTCGACGATCGTGTCGACCGAGACCGGGCGGCCGCCGGAGAGCGCCAGCGACGCCACCAGGGCCCGCTGCTTGGGCGTGCCGAGGTCGACCGTGCGCCCGTCCAGCTTCACCTCGACCGGTCCGAGGACTGCGACCTCCACGTCCGCAGCATAGGGACCCGCGGAGCCGGGCGCCCGCGGTTTCCACCCCGGTACCCACCCCGGGATCGCGCTCCCGGCCGCACCACCCGGACGGGCCATACGGGTCGCCGACCGCGGCTCCAAGTCATCCCGAAGTCGATCCCAAGTGGCTCGGCGCACCGTGGTCACACCGAGAAACGACAAGGGAGTCCACCTCATGACCATCGACCTGACCACGCCGTCCGCCGCGACCGACCCGTTCGGGACCGACCGGCCCGCCGACGCCCTCCGCGGCCTGGCGAGCGGAGGCGTCCACCTGCCCGGTGACCCCGGGTACGACGCCGCGCGGCTGCCTTGGAACGTCGCGATCGACCAGCGACCCGCCGCGGTCGCCGTACCCCACACCGC
>JBEVFC010000016.1:0-5363 GCA_040512455.1 Nocardioides sp. | reverse complement strand
GTACGCGTTGGTGAACCGCATGCCCCCCCGGGCCAGCCGGTCGATCGCGGGCGTCTCGTTGAAGGTGTTGCCGTAGCAGCCGAGCTCATCCCAGCCGAGGTCGTCGACGGAGACGAACACGATGTTGGGCGGTCGCCTCCCGGCCGGTGTGGCGGCGCGTGCCGTGGTGGGCGCGATGGTGAGCGCCAGCCCGGAGGCGGCCAGGCCACACAGGACGGTGCGGCGGGACGGGTGGGTGGCGGTCGTGGTCACGCGTGGCGTCTCCGAGGGACGAACGGATAACACGGTAAGTTCCTAGACAATACTGGACAAGCCGTCCGCGTGGGGGAGGCTCGCGCCAGCCCGCCTCGGCGCACTCACGACCTCGCACCCCTGGACCCGTCGCTCCCGGGCTGCCTGGCGGGACGCCGATGAGGGGCACCCCGGCTCACGCCGTCATACTCTGCGGGTGCGTGAGGACGAGCTCAGGGTCGCCTTGCGCGTCCTCAGGGAGGCCAGCGGCCTCGATCAGGACGATCCCGCGTTCGTCGCGCTGCGCGGGGCGGCGTCGGGCTTCTTCAAGGCCGCCAAGCGCGAGCGTCGCCTCGCCCGGAGGCAGGCTGCGGCGGCGGCGGACCGCGCCGTGGTCGAGCTGACTGCGACCGGGTCGGCGTCACGCATCGACGACGAGACTGCCGGCCTGCCGCTCACCTCGACCGCCCGGGGTGCGACGGCAGGCAGGCTGCTGGTGGCTCGTCCGTGCTACATGTGCAAGCAGAAGTACGTCGACGTCGACGCGTTCTATCACCAGCTGTGCCCCGTCTGCGCTGCTCTCAGTCACGCCAAACGGGACGCGCGCACCGACCTCACCGGCCGCCGCGCACTACTGACGGGCGGCCGAGCAAAGATCGGGATGTACATCGCCCTGCGCCTGTTGCGCGACGGCGCCCACCTGACCATCACCACCCGATTCCCCCACGACGCCGTACGACGCTTCGGCAGCCTGTCCGACAGCGGCGACTGGCTCCATCGGTTGCGGGTCGTGGGCATCGACCTGCGCGACCCGGCACAGGTGATCGCGCTCGCCGATGACGTCCGAGCCCGGGGGCCGCTCGACATCCTCGTCAACAACGCCGCGCAGACCGTCCGCCGGACACCCGGCGCCTATGCACCGCTCGCGAAGGCCGAGCACACGCCGCTACCGCCGGCACTGCTCCACGACAACGGCGGTCCGGAGCTGTCGACCTTCGGCCACACCAGCGACCTGCACCCCGCCGCGCTGGTCGGGTCGGTTGAGGCACACCCGGTGCTGGCGACCGACGCCGAGACTGCCGACCAGCTGACCGCCCTCGCTATGGCGGCGGGCTCGGCCGACGCCGCCCGGATCGACGCCGGCGGGTTGGTGCCTGACGTGGTCGACACCAACAGCTGGGTCCAGGCCGTCGGGGAGGTCGGCGAGCTCGAGCTCCTCGAGGTGCAGCTGTGCAACCAGACCGCGCCGTTCATCCTGATCAGCCGCCTCCGTCCCGCCCTCGCCGCGTCCTCGGCACGCCGGACCTACGTCGTCAACGTCTCGGCGATGGAAGGCCAGTTCAGCCGGCAGTACAAGGGGCCCGGCCACCCGCACACCAACATGTCGAAGGCCGCGCTCAACATGCTCACCCGCACCAGCGCCGCGGAGATGCTGGCATCCGACGGGATCCTGATGACGGCGGTCGACACGGGCTGGATCACGGACGAACGCCCCCACCTGACGAAGGTCCGGCTGGCAGCCGAGGGGTTCAAGGCACCGCTGGACCTGGTGGACGGGGCCGCGCGGGTCTATGACCCGATCGTCCGGGGCGAGGCCGGCGACGACGTGCACGGCGTCTTCCTCAAGGACTACGGTGCCTCACCGTGGTAGTCCACCCTTGGCCGCCCCGTCGCTGGGCGCGGGCCAGGCCACGGCTCGGGGCCTGAGGCAACGGCTACGCGCTCTCCGAGTGGTCGGCGGCAGGGCGGCTCCCCACGACGTCGACTCGGAGTCCGCACGACGAGGATGACCGGAGCGTGGGTGTGTGCAACCAGACGCTCCACCGAGCACAGAGTTGGCACATTGCACATCGCCGCGAGGGGGGCCGGCGCGCAGGATGGGGGCAACCACTTATTGGAGGCGCGCCCATGAAGCTCACTGTCGTCAGCCCGCTGCTCGGCGAAGAATTCGCCGCCGGTGTCAGGAAAGAGGTCGCCCAGTGGGCCGGCCCGGACACCGAGATCGACGTCGTCAAGGTCGAACGAGGGGTGGCGTCCATCGAGTCGGAGTACGACGAGGCCCTCGCCGGACCGGGGATCCTGGAGCAGGTCGCCCTGGCCGCGGAGCGCGGGGCGGACGGCATCTTCGTCACCTGCTTCGGTGACCCCGGCGTGCACGCCGCCCGGGAGATCGTGGACATCCCGGTCGTCGGCGGCTTCGAGCCCGCGATGCTGAACGCACTCTCCCTCGGCGAGTCGGTGGGCGTGATCACCGTCCTGCACAACGTGGTCCCGATGATCCGCGGCCTCGTTCGCCGCTACGGGCTGGGTGACCGCTGCGGCTCCGTCCGGGTCGTCGACCTCCCCGTGCTCGCCCTGGACGCGCACGAGACCCTGCTCGAGCGCCTCTACACCGAGGCCCGCTCGGTCGTGGACAGTCACGAGGCGGACGTCATCGTCCTCGGCTGCACCGGGATGATCGGCGTCGCCCAGGCCGTGCAGAAGCGGCTCGAGGACGACGGCGTGTTCGTGCCCGTGGTCGACCCGACGGGTGCCGCCATCCTCTGGCTCGAGTCGCAGATCCGCCTGGGCGTCCGTCCCAGCCGCGCGACCTACATGCCGCCACCCCCCAAGGACCGCCGCATGTGAGTGCGGCCCCAGCGGATCACTCACGTTCGGCACGACATCTCAGTCGGAAAGGCAGTCGCACATGCGCATCGGGATCGATGTGGGAGGCACGAACACCGATGCCGTCCTGATGGACGGTCACCAGGTGAAGGGGGGAGTCAAGTCGGCCACGCAGCCGGACGTCTCCTCGGGCATCAAGGCCACCCTCGAGAGCCTGGGGCAGCAGAGCCCGTTCGCGCCTGGGGACATCCGGGCGGTCATGATCGGCACCACCCACTTCATCAACGCCCTCGTCGAGGCGCGCCAGCTGGCCCCCACGGCGGTGCTGCGGCTCGGGCTGCCCGCGACGAGCTCGCTGCCGCCCCTGGTCGACTGGCCGGAGCGGCTCGTCCAGGCGATCAGCGGCCGGGCCTACCTCGCCCACGGCGGCCACGAGTTCGACGGCCGCCACATCGCGGAGCTCGACGAGTCCGAGCTGCGCCGCCACGCCCACGACATGGCCGAGCACGGCATCCGGTCGCTCGCGATCTCGTCGGTCTTCTCGCCGATCAACTCGGAGTTCGAGCAGCGGGCCGCGGAGATCGTCGCCGAGGAGGTCGGACCCGGCATGGCCATCTCCCTGTCGCACGAGATCGGCCGCGTCGGCCTGCTCGAGCGGGAGAACGCCACCATCATCAACGCCGCCCTGCGCGAGCTCGCGGTCGGCATCGTGGACGGCCTCGCGGAGACCCTGGCCGGCCTCGGCATCGAGTCCCCGCTCTACCTGAGCCAGAACGACGGCACGCTGATGGACATGGAGTTCGCCCGCCGCTACCCGGTGGCGACCTTCGCGTCCGGCCCCACCAACTCGATGCGCGGCGCCGCGATCCTGTCGGGCCTCAAGGACTGCGCGGTCGTCGACGTGGGTGGCACGACGAGCGACGTCGGCGTCCTGACCCACGGGTTCCCCCGCGAGGCGACCACCGAGGTCACCGTGGCCGGCGTCCGCACCAACTTCCGGATGCCCGACGTGCTGAGCATCGGCATCGGCGGCGGCAGCCTGGTCCGGGGCAACGAGGCCGGCGTGACCGTCGGCCCCGACTCCGTGGGCTACCGGCTCACCCAGGAGGCGCTGGTCTTCGGCGGCAGCACCCTGACCGCGACCGACATCGCCGTCGCGTCCGGGCGCGCCGACGTGGGCGACCGCTCGCTCGTCGCGCACCTGGACAAGGCACTGATCGAGGCGGCCCTAGCCAGGATCGGCGCGGACGTCGCCGACGCCGTGGAGCGGATGCGCACCTCGGCGGACGCGCTGCCCGTGGTCGCGGTCGGTGGCGGCTCCATCCTGCTTCCCGACCGTCTCGAGGGCTGCGGCGACGTGCACCGGCCCGAGCACTTCTCGGTCGCCAACGCGATCGGCGCCGCCATCGCCCAGGTCGGCGGCATGGTCGACCGGATCTACTCCATCGCCCCCGGCCAGCGCGACGTGATCTGCGACGAGGCGCGGCAGGAGGCGCAGGACCGCGCCGTCGCCGCCGGCGCGGACCCGGCGACGGTGACGATCGCCGACTTCGACGAGGTCCCGATCCCGTACCTGCCCGGCAACGCAACCCGCATCCGCTGCAAGGCGGTCGGAGACCTCTGGATGGAGCGATGAACATGCGTGTCACCCCGAACGACCTGGTCCCGATGGCCCGCGGCGCGGCCGTCCTGGGCGGCGGCGGCGGCGGCGACCCCCACATCGGCCGCCTGCTCGCCGAGAGCGCCATGCGCGAGTTCGGCCCGGTCGAGATCGTCGCCCCCGACGCGGTGCCGGCGGACGCCTGCGTGCTGCCCATCGCGATGATGGGCGCCCCGACGGTGATGGTGGAGAAGATCCCCTCCGCCGGCCAGATCTCGTTGGCGCTGGAGACCCTCGCCCGCTACCTGGGCCGCACCCCCACCCACGTCGCCTGCATGGAGGCGGGTGGCGTCAACTCCATGGTTCCGTTCGTGGCCGCCGCGCACCTGGGCCTGCCGCTGATCGATGGGGACGCGATGGGGCGCGCCTTCCCCGAGCTCCAGATGGTGCTGCCCACGCTGTCCGGCGTCTCGGCGACCCCCATGTCGATCGTCGACGACAAGGGCAACAAGGGCGTCTTCGACACCATCGACAACGGCTGGGCGGAGCGCCTGGCCCGGTCCGCGACCATCGACATGGGTTGCGCCCCGATCGTCTCGCTCTACGCGATGTCCGGCGCCGAGGTGCGCGACTGCTTCGTGCCCGGCACCCTCGGCCTGTGCCTGCGGATCGGCTCCGCGATCGAGACCGCCCGGGCCTCCAACCAGGACCCGGTCGGCGCGCTGGTCGCCGCCCTGGGCGGCAGGCTCGTGCACACCGGCAAGGTCGTCGACGTCACCCGGCGTACCGTGACCGGCTTCGCCCGCGGCGAGGCCGTCGTGACCGGGCTGGACGACGCCGCCGGCAGCAGGCTGGTCCTGCGCTTCCAGAACGAGCACCTGATCGCCGAGCTCGACGGGCAGGTGCTGGTGACGACGCCGGACCT
>JBEVFC010000014.1:0-13154 GCA_040512455.1 Nocardioides sp. | reverse complement strand
CCGAGGAGCTCCGCGAGCTGGTCGGCGTCGCCACCGTGCTGCGCACCCACGACTCGTTGGCGTCCGCCCGGCCCCGGGAGGACTTCGCCAGCGACCTCCGGGCCCGGCTGATGGCCGAGGCCGCCGAGGTGCTGGTCCCCAGCGGCGCTCCGCTCACGCTCCCGGTTCGCCAGCGCGGGCCGCGCGAGCGTCGACTGGTCGCGGCCGCCTCGGTCGTGGTCCTGTTCGGTGGCACGGCCGGCATGGCCGCCGCGGCGCAGCAGGCGCTGCCCGGTGAGGCGCTCTACCCGATCAAGCGTGGCCTCGAGCAGGCCGAGGCCGGGCTCTCGGTCAGCCCCGCCGGCAAGGGCCAGGACCTGCTCCAGCAGGCCAACGACCGCCTCGGCGAGGTCGAGACCCTGCTCGCGACCGGCTCCCTGACCGCGACGCCGCAGGTCCCGGGCACGCTCGAGGACTTCACCGAGCAGGCCCGCGAGGGCTCGGGGCTGTTGATGGCCTCCTTCGAGGAGACCCGCGACCCCCAGACCATCGTCTCGGTGCGCGAGTTCGCCGCCAACGGCATCACGCTCCTGCAGGACCTCGCCCGCACCGCCCCGCCGGAGGCGCAGGACGAGCTCGCGGCCGCTGCCCAGACCCTCGGCGAGATCGACCGTGAGGCCAGCGCGCTGTGCGAGAGCTGTGCCGGCGACCTTCCCGAGCTGCAGGTCCCCGGGATCTTCCTGGCCTCGGCCGAGGTCGACCGTGCCCTGGCGGCGGTCGGCAGCCGCTTCCTCGAGCTCGACAACAGCCATCCCTTCATCGTCGACAAGCGGGGCGCGCAGCAGGCGGGTACGACGTTGTCGTCGACCACCGACACCGACACCACGGAGTCGGCCCCGGCTGCCCCGGCGCCGTCCGACGATGCATCGTCCAGCACGCTCCTCCCCGGCGAGACCGACGTGGCGAGGGGCGACAAGGACGTCAAGAAGGCCGTGGACGACACGGTCGGTCAGATCACCGACGGTCTCTCGGGCGTCGTGGAGACGGTCCTGCCGGACCCGCTCGGCCTCGACGAGCTCGGTCAGTAGAAGACCGACCGCCGCTGCATGAGCAGGGTGTAGAGCGTCTGCTGGATGGTCTCGCGGACCTGGTCGGTCACGTTGAAGACCAGCATCGGGTCGTCGGCGGCGTGCTCGTCGTACTCGTCGGTCCGGATCGGCTCGCCGAACTCCAGGATCCACTTCGACGGAAGCGGCACCAGGCCGAGCGGCCCCAGCGCCGGGAAGAACGGGGTGATCGGGATGTACGGGACCCCGAGCAGCCGCGCCAGGGACGGCACGTTGCCGACCAGCGGGTAGATCTCCTCGGCACCGACCACGGACAGCGGCACGATGGGTACGCCGGTGCGCATCGCGGCGCTGACGAAGCCGCCGCGGCCGAAGCGCTGCAGCTTGTAGCGCTCGGAGTACGGCTTGCCGATGCCCTTGAAGCCCTCGGGCCAGACGCCGACCAGCTCGCCGCCGCGCAGCATGCGCTCGGCGTCGTCGTTGCAGGCCAGCGTGGCGCCCGATCGCCGGGCCATGCCGCTGACCACGGGCAGCTTGAACACCAGGTCCGCGCCGAGCGGGCGCAGGAAGCGGCCGGTCCGGTCGTGGATGGTGGTCATCGTCATCAGACCGTCCATCGGGACGGTGCCGGAGTGGTTGGAGACGACCAGGGCACCGCCCTCGGTCGGGATGTTCTCGATGCCGCGGACCTCGATGCGGAACCACTTCTCCGCGATCGGGCGGAGCGCGGCGATGAGGAAGCGCTCGGTGACCTCGGCGTCGAAGCCGTACTCGTCGATGACGTAGTCGCCGGTGACCCGGCGGCGGAGGAACGCCAGGAACTCCGCGAGCCGCGGCTCCCAGTTGTCCCCGAAGACCTCGCGGGAGGCGTGGGTGATCGCGGCCAGCCAGTCGGAGACCGGGATGCCGGGGGTGCGCTCCACGGCGGTGGTGGACGAGGTGCCCGCAACGGGGAGCTCGGTGACCGGCTCCTCGAGGACGATCTTGATGTCGGTCTCGACGTCGGCGTCCACGGGCGGGACGACCGGCTCGGACTCGACCCCGGGCCTCTTGCGCGGCGGCGCGACCTTCTTGGCGGCGGGGCCGGCCAGGCTGCGGGCCGCCGACGACGGCTTCGACTGGTTCGTGCCCCGGCCGGGGCGGCCGCGGGTGCCGATCGGGATGATCTCGGCGTCACCCATGGCGCTGACCTCCCGGGAGACTGTTGGCGATGCCGGCGAGCACCCGGTCGGGCGAGGCGAGGCGGCCCGGGGAGTGCAGACCGGGGCCGAGCGAGGCGCCGAAGTCGGCGAACGCCTCGGCCGTGGTGTACGCCGGCGCGAAGCCGAGCTCCGTGCGCATCCGGGTGGTGTCCACCCCACGACCATAGGTCAGGAACTCGACCTGCTCGGGAGAGAAGTCGGCAAGCCCACCGCGGCGCAGCACCGAGCCGAAGCCGGAGACCGCGAAGCCCGGCAGCGGCACCGACGGGCGGCCGAGCCGGCGGATCGCCTGGGACAGCATGATGATGCCGTCGCCGGCCACGTTGAACGTGCCGTAGGCGTCGCTGAGCGACGCGTGCCGGAGCACCTCGAGCAGGTCGGTCTCGTGCAGGAACTGCATGCGCGGGTCGAAACCGAGCACGGTCGGGATCACCGGGAGGTGGAAGTACTGCACGATCGGGCTCTGCGTCTGCGGCCCGATGACGTTGGCGGTGCGCAGCATCGCGACACGTACGTCGGGACGCCGGCGCGCGAACCCGCGCACGTAGGACTCGACCTCGAAGGCGTCCTTGGCATAGCCGGAGCGCGGCTGCCGCTTCGGGTTCATGTCCTCGGTGAACATCGCGGGGTCGCGACTGCTCGCGCCGTACACCGTCGTCGTCGACTTGATCACCATGTGCCGCAGGCCCGGGGCCTTCTGACAGGCAGCGAGCAGCTGCATGGTGCCGATGACGTTGAACTCCTTCATCGACGTGCGACCCCCGGCACTGCCGGGGGTGGCGATCACGCTCATGTGGACGACGGTGTCGACGTCCTCCTTGACGATGATCTTGGCGATCACCGGGTTGCGGATGTCGGCGCGGATGAAGGTCATCTCGCCGATGTCACCGCGCGGCGGGACCACGTCCACACCGATGACACGGTCCACGGCAGGGTCGTTCGCGGCTATCCGCGCGAAGCGCCGCCCGAGGTCACGCGAGACCCCGGTGACGAGCACCACCCTGCCCATGGACCCGACGGCTTACTTGCCGAGCTTGCGTCGCTGCACGCGCGTCTTCTTGAGCAGCTTGCGGTGCTTCTTCTTCGCCATACGCTTGCGACGCTTCTTGATGACAGAACCCACGGTTCACCTTTCCAGTGCTGTGCGTCGCGCTGGACATTCGGGTCCAGGCAACTCCGACAGCCTATCGGGACACGCGCGGGCGTCCGAATCCAGTCTGGCACCGCAGGATTTCCCCGGCCGCCCGGGGAAATCGTCTCGGGTCAGGGAAAGCATTCCCTGACCCGAGAAAGATTCGCCTGACCTGTCGCTCAGCCGGCGTCGAAGTAGCTCCGCTGGAGGTACGCGTTCGCGTCCTGCTCGGTCACGCGGAAGGAACGTCCCACCCGCACTGCGGGCAGCTCGCCGTTGTGGACGAGTCGATAGACGGTCATCTTGGATACTCGCATCATCGAGGCGACCTCAGCGATCGTGAGGAACTTGACCTCGGAGATGTCTCCGGTCTGATTCATGGCACACCACATCTTCCGTGCGGCACGCCATCAGCTTCCCCACCGATGACCCACGTGCCTCGCTGACGTGAGAATAGGGCCTGAAGTGACTCGTGGGGAAGAGTTTAAGAAAAGTCGTCAATGTTGTTCGGCGTGTCGGATTGCGCGCACGGGATTGTCCGATCTATGTCGATCTGTCCCGCGAGCCCCGCCACCGGTCAGGGCCAAGGGTCCAGACCATGCAGCGGGAACACCTCGGTGCGGGTCGCGTGGATGGCCCGGTCGAGCTCGGCCTCGGGGTTGAAGCCCTCCTCCCAGCGCCGCCAGGCCGGGTTCCGCCCGTCGGTGAGCCGGTACGGCGGGGTGCGCTGCAGCGACGTCCGGACGTGCTCGCGCCAGTCCCCCGGCGTCTCGGTGGCCGGGTCCAGCGGCCGGCCGGCGACGATCGCGAGCAGGTGGCTCCAGGCCCGCGGCACCACGTCAACGACGGCGTACCCGCCGCCGCCGGTGGCCACCCAGCGCCCGCCGGTGAGCTCGTGCGCCAGGTCGTGCAGGGCGAGGTACGCCGCCCGCTGGCCGTCGACGGTGAGCATCAGGTGGGCCAGCGGGTCGTCGAGGTGGGAGTCGCAGCCGTGCTGGGTGACCAGGAAGTCCGGCCGCCACTCGCGGAGCACGTCGGGCACCACCGCGTGGAAGGCCCGCAGCCAGCCGGCGTCCGCGGTGCCCGGCGGGAGGGCGACGTTGACGGCCGTGCCGATCGCGTCGGGGCCGCCCAGGTCCCGCGGGAAGCCGGTGCCCGGGAACAGCACCTCCCCGGACTCGTGCAGGGAGATCGTCAGCACCCGCGGGTCGTCCCAGAAGATCCGCTCGACGCCGTCGCCGTGGTGGGCGTCCACGTCGACGTACGCCACCCGCTCGGCACCCTGGTCGAGCAGCCAGCGGATGCCGACCGCGACGTCGTTGTAGACGCAGAAGCCGCTGACCCGATCCGGCATCGCGTGGTGCAGGCCACCGGTGATGTTGGCGCTGTGCACGCTCTCCCCCGACCAGACCTGCCGCATCGCCTCGACGGTCGCGCCGCAGACGTGGGCGGCCGCTTCGTGCATGTGCCGGAAGACCGGGTTGTCGTCGCTGCCGAGGCCGTGCGTCGCGTCGTAGGTGTCCGGGTGACGTCCGGCCCGCCGCACCGCCTCGATCAGCCCGGGCGAATGCACGGTGGCCAGCAGGTCGTCGGAGGCCACCGGCGCCGGCACCACCCGGAGCCCGTCGAGCACGCCCAGGTCACCGGCCAGTCGCATCGTCAGCGCGACCCGCAGCGGGGACATCGGGTGCTCGGGGCCGAAGTCGTACTCCCCGAGCGTGCCGTCGAACACGACCGATGCCGGTCCGCAGGCTGACTCCATGGGCCTGACGCTAGTACCCTGGATCCGTGCTGACGACGTACACCTCCGCGTGGTGGCCCGCCTGACCGGCGGACCACGATCGAGCACACCCATCGACACGGCCGCCCGCGGGCGGCCGTCGCGCATTTCCGGACCCATCCCACCCGGGTCCGGGGCGGCCTCTCCGGGCGCACGACCCCAGGAGATCCCCATGCATGTCCTGTCCCTGATCAAGCCCACCGGGCACCTCACCCTCGGCAACCTGCTCGGCGCGCTGGTGCCGATGCGCGCCCGGCAGGACACCGCCCGGTGCTTCTACGGCATCGCGGACCTGCACGCGCTGACCGTCCCGCACGACCCGGCGCGGCTGCGGAGCCTCACCACCGAGACCGCGACGCTGCTGCTGGCCGCCGGGCTGGACCGCAGCACCCTGTTCGTCCAGAGCCACGTGCCGGCGCACACCGAGCTGTCCTACCTGCTCGAGTCGGTCGCCTCGACCGGCGAGCTCAGCCGGATGATCCAGTTCAAGGAGAAGGGCCGCGGCCGGCCGACCACCCGGGCCTCGCTGTTCACCTACCCGGCGCTGATGGCCGCCGACATCCTGCTCTACCGGCCCGAGCAGGTGCCGGTCGGCGACGACCAGCGCCAGCACGTCGAGCTCACCCGCGACCTCGCCCAGCGCTTCAACCGCGACTACGGCCCGGTGTTCACGGTCCCGGAGATCGTCACCCCGCCGGCCGGTGCGCGGGTGATGGACCTGGCCACCCCGACGACCAAGATGGGGAAGTCCCACGAGGACGGACGCGGCATCGTCTACCTGCTCGACCCGCCCGACGTCGTGCGCCGCAAGGTCGCCCGGGCGGTGACGGACTCCGACACCGGCCCGGACGCCGTACGCCCGGACCGGGAGGCCAAGCCCGGGGTCACCAACCTGCTCGAGGTGCTGGTGGCGTGCGGCGGCGACCCGGCCGCGCTGACGACGTACGGCGCGCTCAAGGCCGCGGTCACCGATGCGGTCGTCGCGGTGCTGGACCCGGTGCAGCAGGCGTACGCCGAGCTGGCGGCGGACCCCGCCCACGTGCACCAGGTGTACGCCGAGGGGGCGGCCACCGCGCGGGAGGTCACCGCCCCGGTGCTGGCCGCCGCCAGGGCGGCCATCGGACTGACCTGACCGAGTTCCCTGCCGACAGGGCGGGCACGCCGTACCGTCGGGCCATGCTCTTCAGCAGGGGTGACGGTGAGGGGGACGGACGATGAGCCCGGAGGAGGCGCTGCTGGCCGCAAGTGCGGCCCATCTCGGCTTCCAGGTGGTGGTGACGGCGGTGGTGTACCCAGCGCTGGCGGAGGTGCCCGGCGGCCGGTGGGCGGCCGCGCACGAGCGGCACTCGCGCCGGATCGCCGCGGTGATCGGGCCCCTCTACGCGGTCGTCGCAGCCGCCTGCCTGTGGGCGCTGCTGTCCTCCCCGGACGCGTGGGCCCTGGCGGCGGTCGGCGGCAACGCGTTGGCCGCGCTGCTCACCGCGACGGTGGCGGCGCCGCTGCACGGGCGGTTGGCCTCGGCCCGGGGGCGGGCCACGCTGCTCGTCAGGCTGCGCCGGGTGGACCTGGCGCGCACGGTGTCCGCGGCGGCCGCCGTGGTCGCGGCCCTGCTGGCCTGACGGGTCAGGAACCCTCGGCGAGCTCGCGTGAGCGGTCCCGCGCGGCCTCCATGGCCGAGAGGAACGCGGCCCGGACCCGGTTCTCCTCGAGCTTGCGGACCGCGGCGGCGGTGGTGCCGGCCGGAGAGGTGACCTGCTCGCGGAGCACGGTCGGGTGGGTGCCGGTCTCCTGGAGCATCCGGCCGGAGCCGACGAGGGTCTGGACGACGAGCTCGGTGGCGGTCGCCCGGGGCAGGCCCAGGTGGACGCCGGCCTCGATCATCGACTCGACGACGTAGAAGATGTAGGCCGGGCCGGAGCCGGAGATCGCGGTGACCGCATCCATCTGACGCTCGGGGATCCGCATCACCTTGCCGGTCGAGGACAGCAGCGACTCCGCCTCGGCGAGGTGCTTCTCGTCGCAGTGCGAGCCGGGCGCGATCGCGGCCATCCCCTCGTCGACCAGGGCCGGGGTGTTCGGCATGACCCGGACCACGGCGACGCCGTCGGGCACCCGGGATTCGATGAACGCGGTGGTGATGCCGGCGGCCAGGCTGACCACGAGCTGACCGGGGCGCAGGTGCGGGGCGATCTCCTCCAGCAGCGCGCCCATGTCCTGGGGCTTGACGACCAGGGCGAGGGTGTCCGCCTTCTGCGCGGCCTCGACGTTGCCGACCACGGCCACGCCGTACCGGTCCTCGAGCTCGCGGGCGCGGGCCTCGCGCTTCTCGCCGACCAGGAGGTGGTCGACCCGGCGGCCGGCGCGGACCAGGCCGGAGAGCAGCGTCTCACCCATGACGCCGGCGCCGAGGATGGCGGTCTGCGTCGCCATGGTGGACTCCCTACTTCTTGGAGATCAGGGACTTCAGGAAGAATGACAGGTTCTGCGGACGCTCGGCGAGACGTCTCATGAGGTAGCCGTACCACTCGGAGCCGTAGGGCACGTAGACCCGCATCGACTCGCCGTCGGCGACGAGACGCTTCTGCTCCTCGGGGCGGATGCCGTAGAGCATCTGGAACTCGTAGGACCCCTTGGCCCGGCCGCAGTCGCCCGCGATCGAGGCGCCGATGGCGATCATCCGCGGGTCGTGGGTGGCCAGCATCGGGTAGCCGTTGCCGGAGAGCAGCACCTTCATGCAGCGCACGTAGGACTTGTCGACGTCGAGCTTGTCCTGGAAGGCGACCGACTCGGGCTCGTGGTAGGCGCCCTTGCAAAGCCGGACCCGGGAGCCCTCGTGGGCGAGCCGGCGGCAGTCGTCCTCGGTGCGGCGCAGGTAGGCCTGCACTACGGCGCCGGTCTCGGGGAAGTCCTTGCGGAGCTCGCCGAGGATCTGCAGCGTCGAATCGGTGGTGGTGTGGTCCTCCATGTCGAGGGTCACCGTGGTGCCGGCGTTGCGGGCCGCCCGGCAGATCGTGCGGGCGTTGTCGAGGGCGATCTTGTGACCGCCGTCGGGGAGCGCCTGGCCGACGGCGCTGAGCTTCACCGAGACCTCGGCGTTGCGGGCCAGGCCCTGCGCGGACAGCTGCTGCAGCACGTCGAGGTAGGCGTGCACGGTGGCGTCGGCCTGCGCGACGTCCAGGGTGTCCTCGCCGAGGAAGTCGAGGGTGACGGTGAGCCCGTCGGCGACCAGCTCGGAGGTCGCCCGCACCGCGGAGGCGGTGTCCTCACCGGGGACGTAGCTGGACACGATCCCCGCGGAGACGGGCATCGTGCTGACGAGCTGCTTCACCCGCTCGCTCCTCGCGAGGAGCAGCAGCGGCTGGCGGAGCAAAGACATGGTTCTCCCTGGACGCATTTCCGATCCCCCCGCGCTCTCCCGCGCGGGGCACGCACAGGTTACGCCGTACGGCGCCGCAACGTGGCAGCGCCGAGGGCCAGGGCCGCCACCGCGAACCCGACGACGACCGCGACGTCGTTCCAGACGTCGCCGGTCAGGTCCGTGCGGGTCAGGGTCTTCATCGCGTCCACGGCGTAGGACAGGGGCAGCACGTTGCTGATCGCCTCGAGTACGGCGGGCAGGGCGGCCCGAGGCACGAACAGGCCGCACAGCAGGATCTGCGGGATCACCAGCAGCGGCATGAACTGCACCGCCTGGAACTCGGTCTGCGCGAACGCGCTGACGAAGAGCCCGAGGGCGGTGCCGAGGACCGCGTCCGCGACCGCGACCACGGTGAGCAGCCAGATCGGGCCCTGC
The DNA here is from genome assembly GCA_040512455.1 of Nocardioides sp. Classification (GTDB taxonomy): domain Bacteria; phylum Actinomycetota; class Actinomycetes; order Propionibacteriales; family Nocardioidaceae; genus Nocardioides. Next base: position 4,201 of record JBEVFC010000014.1, on the reverse strand, counting down.
ACGTCGAGGCCGAGCAGGCCGACGCTCAGGCCGACCGCGAGGACGGACTGCACCGCGGCGACCAGGCCGAAGGCGAGGGCGTAGCCGCCGAGGAAGTCGCCCTTGCCCATCGGCATCGACAGCAGCCGCTCGAGGGTGCCGCTGCTGCGCTCCCGCAGCGTGGTCACGCTGGTCACCAGGAACATGATGATGAACGGGAACATCGCCAGCAGCGCGGGGCCGAAGCGGTCGAAGCTCTGGCCGGGCAGCTCGTCGAACATCCACCAGAGCAGCGTCATCAGCAGGCAGGGCAGCACCAGCAGCATCGCGAGGGTGCGGTGGTCGCGGCGGATCTGGGTCAGCACCCGGCCGGCGACGGCGAGGGTGATCCGGGTGCTCATGCGACGCCCTCCGTCCGGTGCGCCTCGACCAGGGTGAGGAAGGCCTGCTCGATGTCACTCGCGCCGGCGTCGGCGAGCACCCGGGCGGGGGTGTCGTCGGCGATCACCCGACCCTCGCGCATCAGCAGCAGCCGGTCGCAGCGCTCGGCCTCGTCCATCACGTGGCTGGAGACGATCACGGTGGTGCCGGCCTCGGCCAGCCGGTGGAACATCGCCCAGAGGTCGCGGCGCAGCACCGGGTCGAGGCCGACGGTGGGCTCGTCGAGGACGAGGATGTCGGGCCGGCCGAGGAGGGCGACCGCGAGGCTGACCCGGGAGCGCTGGCCGCCGCTGAGGGTGCCGACCACCCGGTTGCCGGACTCGTGCAGGTCGACCGCGGCGATGCTGCGCTCGACGTCGTCGGGGCCGGCGCCCAGGACCCGGGCGAAGAACCGGAGGTTCTCCGCGACGCTCAGGTCGTCGTACACACTGGCGGCCTGGGTGACGTAGCCGACCCGGTCCCGCAGCGGCCGGCTGCCGGCGGGTTCACCGAGGACGGTGACGCTCCCCGAGCGCACCTTCTGCACTCCGACGATCGACCGCATCAGCGTGGTCTTGCCGCACCCGGACGGGCCGAGCAGCCCGGTGACCTGGCCGGTCGGGATCGTGAAGGAGATCCCCGGCAGCACCGTGGTCGCCCCGCGCACCACCACCAGCTCCCGCACCTCGACCGCACTCACCACGCTCACCGTCTGCCCCTCCTGCTCTCCCCCACCTTATTCATCATTCGTTGAATTATGCTCCCGTCTCCTGCTCCCAGGCAACCCACGTTCCCCTCCCCCGACGAGGTGTGAGTCCTTCCCCGCCGACGTGCGTGTTCTTGCGCCTTCGGCGGGGAAGGGAGCACGGGCGTGGTGGGTGGGGCGGGACGGGTCAGGTCGGGGGGAGGGGGGCGGTGAGGTACCGCTGCAGGGTGGGGGCGTACGTCGCGACCACCTGCTCGGCGGGCAGCGAGGCGAGCGGCTCCACGGCGAGGACGTAGCGGATCATCACCAGGCCGACCAGCTGCGAGGCCACCAGCGGCATCCGGCGCTCGGGCTCGTCGATACCGAGGCCGGCGCCGACGGGTCCGAGCACCATCCGGAGGAAGCCGTCGCGGACCAGGCGCTGCCCGGAGGCGTCGAAGATCCCGCGCATCACGCCGATCAGCGGCAGCCGCGCCTCGGGGTCGTCCCAGACGGACAGGAACACGCGCATCAGCCGCTCCCCCGCCCCGTCGGGTCCGCCGGCGATCACCGGAGCCATCACCTCGCGCGGGTCGATCTGCAGCTCGAGGGCGGCCAGGAAAAGATCGTCCTTGGTGCCGAAGTAGTGGTGCACCATCGCCGGGTCGACCTTGGCCTGCGCGCCGACCGCCCGGATCGTCGTACCGGCGAAACCGTGGGCGGCGAACAGCTCCCGCGCGGCGGCAAGGATCGCGGCCCGGGTGTCCGGGGAGCCCGGCCGTCGGCCCGGGCCCCGGGTGACGGCGACGTGCTGGCTCTTGATCATGCGGGGCTCCGGGCCACGAAGTGCTCGCGCACGAAGGCCAGGGACTCGGCCAGGTCCGCGCTGCGCTGCTCGGGGGTGCCGGCCTTGCGGGTGTTGATCTCGAGCACGATGTGCCCCTGGAAGTCGGCGTCCGCGAGGTGTCCGAGCAGCTCGGCGGCGGGCTGGGTGCCGCGGCCGGGGACCAGGTGCTCGTCCTTGGCCGAGCCGGTGCCGTCGGTCAGGTGGATGTGCCGCAGCCGGTCGCCCAGCCGGCGCGCCATCGCCACCGGGTCGGAGTGCGCGACCGCGGCATGGGACAGGTCGATGGTGGCGTTGGCGTAGTCCTCGTCGGACGGGTCCCAACCCGGGAGGTAGACCTCCATCCCGCGCTTCTGGGAGGCCCGCCAGGGATACATGTTCTCGACGGCGAACGCGATGCCCGTCGACTGCTCGAGGCCCTCGATCCCCTGCACGAACTCCCGGGCGTAGTCGCGCTGCCAGCGGAACGGCGGATGCACCACCACCACGTCGGCGCCGAGCAGCCCGGCCATCTCGGCGGACCGTTCGAGCTTGCCCCAGGGGTCGGTGCCCCAGACCCGCTGGGTGATCAGCAGGCAGGGCGCGTGGATGGCACACACCGGGATCCCGTGGTGCTCGGAGAGCTGCTTCACGGCGGCGACCTGCTGGCTCAGCGCGTCGATGCCGACCATCACCTCGACGGCGTCGTAGCCGAGCTGCGCGGCGTACGTGAACGCGTGGGCGGTCGACTCGGGGTACACCGAGGCGGTCGAGAGTCCGATCAGGGGTGCCATCAGTCGCCGAGGAAACCCAGGTGGTCGAAGCGCTCGAGGATGACGCCCTCACGCAGGGCCCACGGGCAGATCTCCAGCTCCGGCAGGTCGAAGATGTCCATGCACGCCTCGGCGACCAGCGCGCCGGGGACGATCTGGTGCGACCGGTCGACGGAGACGCCCGGCAGCTCGACCAGCTCGGCGTCGCTCATCGCGACCAGCTCGGGGATCCGCTTGGTGAGATCGGCGAGCTCGAGGGTGCGAGGGACCAGCGGGCCGTCGCCGGCCGGCGCCGCGCCGCAGACCCGGGCCAGCGAGCGGAACGTCTTGGAGGTCGCGGCGGCACGGTCAGGCGGGCCACCGCGGAGCAGCTTGCCGGCGTCGCGGGCGATCTCGGCCCGGATCCGCCGACGGAGCCCACGGACGTCGTCCTCGGTCGGCACGCCGTTCGCGAAGAACTCACGGGCCAGCCGGGCCGCACCCAGCGGCACCGACCAGGCCACGTCGGGCGCCTCGTTCTGGCCGCCGGCGATCTCCAGCGAGCCGCCGCCGATGTCGAAGATGGCCAGCCGGCCGGCCGACCAGCCGAACCAGCGGCGTACGGCGAGGAAGGTGAGCCGCGCCTCGTCCTCGCCGGAGAGGACCTCGATGTCGACGCCGGTCTCCCGGCGCACGTGGGCGAGCACCTCGTCGGAGTTGACCGCGTCGCGGACCGCGGAGGTCGCGAAGCCCACCATCTCCTCGCAGCCCTTGTCCTCGGCCACCACCACGGCGTCCGCCACGAAGGCGGTCAGCCTGTCCACGCCGACCTGGCTCACCGAGCCGTCGCCGTCGAGGTGCTCGGCGAGGCGCAGCGGCTCCTTGTGGGAGAAGGCAGGGCTGGGTGCGGCGCCGCCGTGTGCGTCGAACACCAGCAGGTGACCGGTGTTGGAACCGATGTCGAGCACGCCCAACCTCATGGAGACACGGTATCGCCCGGTGGGTCGTAGGGTGGTCCGGTGCCCGAAGTGGACCTTGACTTCCCCCGCGCCTGGATCGAGTTCCAGGACCCCGCCGACCCCGACCAGGTCTTCCGCTGCGACCTGACCTGGCTCACGTCGGCGTACACCTGCATCTTCGGCCAGGGCTGCCACGGCATCTACAAGACGTCGCCGGACACCGGCTGCTGCACGCTCGGCGCGCACTTCGCGGACAAGGACGACGAGAAGCGGGTTGCCGGGTTCGTGAAGCAGCTCGACGACGACCTCTGGCAGCTCCGGCCGGCCGGCAAGGTCCGCCGCAGGGACTGGGTCGAGACCGACGACGAGGGCGCCCGCAAGACGCTCACCGTCGAGGTCAACGGCCAGGAGGCGTGCATCTTCCACAACCGCACCGACTTCCACAGCGGTGCGGGCTGCGCCCTGCACGCACTGGCGATCCAGCAGGGCCGACACCCGCTCGAGACCAAGCCGGACGTGTGCTGGCAGCTGCCGATCCGGCGGTCGTTCCGCGAGGTCGAGCTCACCGACGGCACGACGTACA
>JBEVFC010000339.1:0-4100 GCA_040512455.1 Nocardioides sp. | reverse complement strand
CGGCGATGTCCCGCAGCGAGGCGTCGTCGAACCGCTCGTCCCCGCTGATCACCAGGGTCGGCGTGTAGCCGGGGCTGAGCGGCGTCCGGGCCGCGACGAACGCGGCGTTCTCGATGCCAGCGGTCGCCGGGTCGACCGGCGCCCAGTCGGGCCCGGGCAGCTCGAACTGGACCGGGATGGGCAGGGTCGCGTTCACGGCAGGAATCCTCCGATGGATGAGACGATGTCGCCGCCGGTGTCGATCAGCTCGGGCACGTCGACGGTGAAGTCGCCACCGACCTTGCCACCGAGGCCCCAGCCGATGCCACCGTGGCCTCCGATGGTGATCTTGCCGTTGTCCCAGCCGAGGTCCACGTCGCCGGCGATGCCGGCGCCGGCCCAGCCCTCCACGTCGACGTTGCCGCCGAGGGGACCCAGTTCCACACCGCCGCCGCCGGTCAGCTTGGCACCACCGAAGAGCTCGCCACCGGCGTGGCCGCCGGTGTCGTCGATCTTGGCCGAGTAGTCGCCCTTCACGCCGACCAGCGCGCTGTACTCGGCGTTCGCACCGAGCGGGCCGTAGTGGTCCTCCCAGGACGCGTCGGAGTTGAAGATCCAGGCACTGAGCGACCCGGACCCGAGGCTGATCTCCCACGGGCTGTCGCCCGGCTTGTCCCCGAACTCCTTGTCGTCCTCGGTCTCCTTGGACCAGGGCCACTTCACCCGGGGGCCCTCGAACTCCGAGCCGACACCCCAGAAGTCGTACTGCGCCTCGGTCTTGGCTCCGTCGACGTTCTGGAGCTTGCCGACGGCGTCGTCACCCGCGGTCTCGAGGTCGTCCCGGGCGCCGTCGAGGATCTCCTGCGCCTCGTCCCGTATCGACTCGCCGGGGTCCACGAAGACACCTGGGTGGGCCTGCCGGATCACCGGAGGTCCGTTGGCCGGGATCGGGTCGCAGGCGTGCTTGTTGTAGTTGTCGACGGCGTTGTTGTACTCGGTGACCGCCTTCTGGGTGGCCGCCTCGCCCTGCTTCCACTTGTCGATGGCCTGCTGGGCCTTCGCCTGCGCTGCCGTGACGGAGCCGGAGTACGCCTTGATGGCGTCGCGGGTCTCCTCGATGTGCTTGAGGTACTTCTTCCAGCGCTCGGCCTCGGCGTCGAACGACACCTCCCACGACTCCTGGGCGACGCCGCTCCAGTCGGGGACCCGAACGGCCTTGAGGGAGTCGAACCGGCCGCTGATCTTCGTGTGCTCGCTGGTCAGCCTGGTGACGTTGGCCTCGATCTGCTCGACGTTGCCGGGCACCAGCTCCTTGGGGTCCTCGGTCTCGCCGAGGGCCTTCGAGGAGGGGGCGGTCACTGCGGGACGTCCCAGTCGAGCTCGAGGAGCTGCCGGTCGGCGAGCTCCTGGTCGGTGGTGCGGTAGAGCGTGGCGGCGGCCTGCAGCTTGTCGGCAAGGGTCTCGCCCATGTCGTGGAGGGACTGGCCCTCGCTGTCGCAGTGGTCGGTCGCAACCCCGAACCACTCGGCCACCTCGACGTGGCCGAACGCCTCGCCGGTGACATTGGTCGCGTTGAAGTCGTAGTCGGCCAGTGGCTCGACCACGGTGCGCAGCGACTTCGCAGCGCTCTCCAGGTTTTCGATCACTACCTCGATGCCCATGGCGAACAACGTCCTTCCTGAGGGTCACCCCACAGATGCCCCACGGTCATCGTCGCCAAACCCGGAGGTTGTCGGTGGCGTGGGGGAAGATGATCGGGTGCCCGATGCCCTCGCCCAGTTCAGCGAACCCACGCGTGCGTGGTTCGCCGCTGCGTTCGCGGAGCCGACACCCGCCCAGGCCGGCGCCTGGGACGCGATCGCCGCCGGGCGGCACGCGCTGGTCGTCGCGCCGACCGGTTCCGGCAAGACCCTCTCGGCGTTCCTCTGGTCGATCGACCGGCTGCTCACCACGCCCCCGCCCGAGGACCGCAAGCGTCGGTGCCGGGTCCTCTACGTCTCGCCGCTCAAGGCCCTCGCCGTCGACGTCGAGCGCAACCTGCGGGCCCCCCTCGCCGGCATCGGCCACACCGCCGACCGGCTCGGCGTCCCGGTCCCGTCGGTGACGGTCGGCGTCCGTTCCGGCGACACCCCGGCCGCCGAGCGGCGCAGGCTGGCCACCTCGCCGCCGGACATCATGATCACCACGCCGGAGTCGCTGTTCCTGATGCTGACCTCGCAGGCGCGCGAGGCGCTGCGCGGGGTCGAGACGGTGATCCTGGACGAGGTGCACGCGGTCGCGGGCACCAAGCGCGGCGCCCACCTGGCGGTCTCGCTGGAGCGCCTCGACGAGCTGCTGACCCGTCCGGCGCAGCGGATCGGGCTGTCCGCCACCGTGCGGCCGCTCGACGAGGTGGCCCGGTTCCTGGGCGGCCAGGCGCCGGTCGAGGTGGTCGCGCCGCCGTCGGAGAAGCGCTGGGACCTCACCGTGGTGGTGCCGGTCGAGGACATGTCCGACCTGGGGCAGCCGATCGAGGACGACCTCGAGGGGCCGGCGTCGACGGGTCCGCGGCGGGTCTCGATCTGGCCGCACGTCGAGGAGCGGGTCGTCGACCTGGTCTCCCAGCACCGGTCCACCATCGTCTTCGCGAACTCGCGCCGGCTGGCCGAGCGGCTGACCGCGCGGCTCAACGAGATCGCCGCCGAGCGGGCGGACCCGGACCCGGCCGAGGGCGTCGAGACGCTCGCCGGCGCTGTCTCCTTCAGCGGCGCCCAGCCGGGGCTGGGCTCGCCTGCGGAGATCATGGCGCAGTCCGGTCAGTCCGGGGGCGCTCCCCCGGTGATCGCCCGGGCCCACCACGGCTCGGTCAGCAAGGAGCAGCGGGCGTTGATCGAGGACGACCTCAAACGTGGTCGACTCCCCTGTGTCGTGGCGACCAGCAGCCTGGAGCTCGGCATCGACATGGGCGCCGTCGACCTGGTCATCCAGATCGAGTCGCCGCCCAGCGTCGCCAGCGCCCTCCAGCGGGTGGGCCGGGCCGGGCACCAGGTCGGCGAGGTGTCCCGGGGCGTGCTGTTCCCCAAGCACCGGGGCGACCTCGCCCAGACCGCGGTCGCCGTCGAGCGGATGCGCTCCGGTGCCATCGAGTCGCTGTCGGTCCCGGCCAACCCCCTCGACGTGCTCGCGCAGCAGGTCGTGGCGGCCACCGCCCTCGACGCGTGGGACGTCGAGGCCCTCTTCGACGTGGTCCGCCGCAGCGCGCCGTTCGCCTCGCTGCCACGATCGGCGTACGACGCGACGCTGGACCTGCTCAGCGGCCGCTACCCCTCCGACGAGTTCGCCGAACTGCGGCCGCGACTGGTGTGGGACCGCGTGACCGGGCAGCTCACCGGGCGTCCGGGTGCCCAGCGGCTGGCGGTCACCAGCGGCGGCACCATCCCCGACCGGGGGTTGTTCGGGGTGTTCCTCGTGGGAGGCGACGGGCCGGGCAAACGGGTCGGTGAGCTCGACGAGGAGATGGTCTACGAGTCCCGGGTCGGCGACGTGTTCGCCCTCGGGGCCACCAGCTGGCGGATCCAGGACATCACCCACGACCGGGTGCTGGTGACGCCGGCGCCCGGGGTGCCGGGGCGGCTGCCGTTCTGGAAGGGCGACACCCTCGGCCGCCCGGCGGAGCTGGGCGAGGCGGTCGGGGCGTTCACCCGCGAGCTGGGCGCGATGAAGCCGGAGGCCGCGATCGCGCGGGCCCGCGCCAACGGCCTCGACGCGTGGGCCGCGGACAACCTGGTCAGCTACCTCACCGAGCAGCGTGAGGCCACCGACATCCTGCCCAGCGACCGCACCATCGTCGTCGAGCGCTTCCATGACGAGCTCGGGGACTGGCGGCTGGTCGTGCACTCCCCCTACGGCACCCCGGTGCACGCGCCGTGGGCGCTGGCGATCAACACCCGCCTGCGCGAGCGGTACGGCGTGGAGGCGAGCGCGGTCGCCTCGGACGACGGCATCGTGCTGCGCATCCCCGACGCCGACCTGGACCCGCCCGGCGGCGAGGTGGTGGTCTTCGAGGCCGAGGAGATCGAGCAGATCGTCACCGCCGAGGTGGGCGGATCGGCGCTGTTCGCCAGCCGCTTCCGCGAGTGCGC
>JBEVFC010000263.1:0-4146 GCA_040512455.1 Nocardioides sp. | reverse complement strand
CATCGTCGAAGGCGACGTGCCTGAGGGGCTGCGCAACAAGCGTGTGATCTCACTCGACATCGGGTCGCTGGTCGCCGGAGCGAAGTACCGCGGCGAGTTCGAGGAGCGGCTCAAGGCCGTGCTCGAGGAGATCAAGGACGCCGGCGGCCAGATCGTCACGTTCATCGACGAGCTGCACACGGTCGTCGGGGCGGGGGCCGGCGGCGACTCCGCGATGGACGCCGGCAACATGCTCAAGCCGATGCTGGCCCGCGGCGAGCTGCACATGATCGGCGCGACCACGCTCGACGAGTACCGCGAGCGCATCGAGAAGGACCCCGCGCTCGAGCGGCGCTTCCAGCAGGTGTTCGTCGGCGAGCCCAGCGTCGAGGACACCATCCAGATCCTGCGCGGCATCCAGGAGAAGTACGAGGCCCACCACGGCGTCCGGATCACCGACGCCGCCCTGGTCGCCGCCGCCACGCTGTCCGACCGCTACATCTCCGGCCGTCAGCTCCCGGACAAGGCGATCGACCTCATCGACGAGGCGGCCTCCCGGCTGCGCATGGAGATCGAGTCCTCCCCGGAGGAGATCGACCAGCTCCGTCGCCAGGTGGACCGGCTCAAGATGGAGGAGTTCGCGCTCGCCAAGGAGACCGACGAGGCCTCCGTCGAGCGGCTCGGCAAGCTCCGCCAGGACCTCGCCGACGCCGAGGAGCAGCTGCGCGCCCTCGAGTCCCGGTGGGAGCAGGAGAAGTCCTCCCTCGAGGGCGAGGGCGAGCTGCGCCGCCAGCTCGACCAGCTCCGCGGCGAGGCCGACCGGCTGCTGCGCGAGGGGAACCTCGAGGCCGCGAGCAAGATCAACTACGAGTCCATTCCCGCGCTGGAGAAGCAGATCGCCGCGGTCGAGGACGCCGAGAAGAGCGAGGCCGAGCCGCTGGTCGGCGAGGAGGTCGGCGCCGAGCAGATCGCCGAGGTGGTCGAGGCGTGGACCGGCATCCCCACCGGGCGGATGCTGCAGGGCGAGACCGCCAAGCTGCTCGAGATGGAGTCGGTGATCGGCAAGCGGCTGATCGGCCAGGGGGCCGCGGTCAACGCCGTGAGCGACGCCGTACGCCGCTCGCGCGCCGGCATCGCCGACCCCAACCGGCCGACCGGAAGCTTCCTGTTCCTCGGCCCCACCGGCACCGGCAAGACCGAGCTCGCGAAGGCCCTCGCGGACTTCCTGTTCGACGACGACCGGGCGATCGTCCGCATCGACATGAGCGAGTACTCCGAGAAGCACTCGGTCGCCCGTCTCGTGGGCGCGCCTCCGGGGTACGTCGGCTACGACGAGGGCGGTCAGCTGACCGAGGCGGTCCGCCGCCGGCCCTACTCCGTGGTGCTGCTCGACGAGGTCGAGAAGGCGCACCCCGAGGTCTTCGACATCCTTCTCCAGGTCCTCGACGACGGCCGGCTCACCGACGGGCAGGGCCGCACCGTCGACTTCCGCAACACCCTGCTGATCCTCACCAGCAACCTGGGCTCGAACTTCCTGGTCGACCCGTCGCTGGCGCCGGAGACCAAGAAGGAGTCGGTGATGGGCGTGGTGCGCGGCCACTTCAAGCCGGAGTTCCTCAACCGGCTCGACGAGGTGGTCATCTTCGACGCCCTCAGCAAGGACGACCTGACCCACATCGTCGACCTGCAGCTCGCGTTGCTGGAGAAGCGGCTGGCGGTCCGGCGGATCACCATCACCGTCACCGAGGCGGCGCAGACCTGGCTGGCCGAGACAGGCTACGACCCGGCGTACGGCGCCCGGCCGCTCCGGCGGCTGATCCAGACCGCCATCGGCGACACGCTGGCGCGGCTGCTGATCGGCGGCCAGATCGTCGACGGGGGCGCGGTCACGGTGGATGTCGGCGAGGACGGCCTGACGCTGACCCCGGGTTCCTGACCCCGTCCCTGCACCGGATTCGGGCGAGGCTGGAACAATGACGGCATGACCGACTCTGCTCCAGCCCGCCCACCCCAGGTCACCATGGCCGGTTGGGTGACGATCCTGGGCTCCGCGGCGGTCGTGCTCACCGTCTTCGACCTGATCGCCAACCTGCGCTCCCTCGACACCCGTGAGCGGGTGCAGAAGGCGCTGTCGGAGCCGCCGCTCGACGGAATGGGCATCGACACGCAGCAGGTGCTGTCCGTCATGCACGTGCTGGCGATGGTCGCCGCCGGATGCGCGACCGCGGCCGCGATCCTGGGCTGGCACGTGCTGCGCCGCAACAAGCAGGCGCGGCTGTGGCTCACGGTGCTCGCCGTGCCGCTGTTCTTCGCCGGCCTGGTGACGGGCGGCTTCCTCTCGTCGATGGTCGCGGTGGCCGTGGTGATGCTGTGGACCCGTCCGGCCCGTGACTGGTTCGACGGCCGCGCGCCGTCCCCGGCCCTGGACGGCGGTCTTCGGGAACGCCAGGACCCCGACCAGTCGGCCCCACCGCCGCCGCCGTCCACGCCGACCCCCTACCGGGGCTTCGGCAGCCAGGGCGGCGCCCCGACCGGCACCCCGACCGGCACCCAACCGAACCCGCAGGACCAGCCCGCCGGCCCGACGTACCCGCCCGCCCCCGGCGGCTGGCCGGCGGCCCAGCAGCCGCCCGCCCAGCAGCAGGCAGGCGTCCCGTTCGTCACCTCCCGGCCACGCGAGGTCCTCCAGGCCTGCGTGATCACCTGGGTGTTCTCCGGCGTGGTCGTGCTGGCGATGGCGCTGGTGCTCGTCAGCTTCGCCGCGGACCCGTCGCTGATCGACGACGTGTACTCCTCGGACAGCCGCTTCGCCGAGAGCGGGCTGACCGCCGACCAGATCCGGTCCTACTCGCTGGGCCTGGCCCTGGTCTTCGGGCTGTGGGCGCTCGCCGCCGCCGCGATCGCGGTGCTGGTGTTCCTCGGTCGGCGGTGGGCGCGCTACGTGCTCATCGCGTCGTCCGTGATGGCCAGCCTGCTGACCCTGGTGATGGTGGTGGCCGCCCCGGTGCTGCTGCTGGTCACGGCCGCCGGCGTGGCGACCGCCGTACTGCTGACCCGTCCTGCTGTCGGTGCCTGGTTCGCGCAGCGGACCGGTCCCACCCCCTGACCGAACGAGGCCCCATGACCGACCAGCCGTCCACGCCGCGCACGCCGGAGAACTACGGCATGCTCCCGTACGGCGTTCCGGCACCGCCGCCGGAGGAGCGCGAGCACGTCGACGAGGGGCCGCCCCAGCGACCGGGCTCCGTCACGGCCGCCGCGGTGATCACCTGGGTGTTCTCGGGCCTCGCCCTGGTCGTGGCGGCGTGGATGCTGGTCGCCGTCAACGTGGACCGGGCCGCCTTCGAGCGCGAGGTCGCCCGCCAGAACGACCTCGAAGCCCTCGGCATCACCGCCAGCGAGCTGGCGCGGATCTTCACCGTCGGCGGGTCGGTGCTGGCGGTGCTCTCGCTGCTGGCCATCGGGCTGGCGTACGGCGTGTTCCGCAAGTCGAACCTCGCGCGGATCCTGCTGATGATCCTGTCGTTGGTCACCTGCGTCGCGTCACTGATCGTCGCCTTCGCGATGCTGCCCCTTGCCTGGCTGGTCGCCGGACTGGCGGTGCTGTCGCTGCTGATGGTCGGTCGCACCAAGTGGTGGACGCACCTGCCGTCCTGACGGCTTCCCGCGGGTTCAGGCGTGCAGGTCGGCGGCCTGCAGCCGCCGCAGCCCGTCCTCGATGACGTCGGGCTCCTTGCAGAACGCCCAGCGGACCAGGTGCCGGCCCTCGTCGAGGTCGTCGTAGAACGCCTGCGCGGGGATCGCCACCACGGCGGCCCGCTCGGGCAGCGCGAGGCAGAACTCCATCCCGTCCGCCCAGCCGAGACGGCGCACGTCGGTCGTCGCGAAGTAGGTGCCCTGGGGCACCCGCACGTCCACGTCGAGGGCGGCCAGGCCGGTGCAGAGCAGATCGCGCCGCTTCTGCAGCGAGGCGGCCAGCTCGCCGTAGAAGCCGTGCTCGTGCTCCAGCGCGTGCGCGACCGCGGCCTGGAGGGGCGTGCCGCTGCTGAACGACAGCCACTGCTTCGCGGCCAGGACCGCGCCGACCAGGTCCGCCGGGCCGGTCGCCCAACCGATCTTCCAACCGGTGAAGGAGAACATCTTGCCCGCGCTGGACAGGGTGACGGT
>JBEVFC010000236.1:0-16212 GCA_040512455.1 Nocardioides sp. | reverse complement strand
ACCACCCGCCCTCACCCGCCCCGGGAGCGACCATGAGCATCGAGACCTCGATCGGCCTGGAGACCGGCCAGCCCTACCCCTACCGGCGGGTGGCGCTCGTCGAGCCGGACTGGACGCGCTTCCCCGGCTGGGCCGACGTGAGCGCCGAGGACTGGGCCTCCGTGCAGTGGCAGCGCGCCCACTGCGTCAAGAACCTCCGCCAGCTCCGCGAGCTGCTGGGCGACCTGGTCGACGAGCGCTTCTACGCCGACCTGGAGCGCGACCAGAACGAACGCGCCACCATGTCCATGCTGGTGCCGCCGCAGATGATGAACACGATGGCGCCGTACGCCGTCCCGAACGGCCCCGGGTCGCTCACCGACGACTTCTACGCCGACCCGGTGCGCCACTACATGCTGCCGGTCTTCAGCGATCGCCGCACGGACTGGTCCTCGCACCCGCACGCGTCGCGGGACTCGCTGCACGAGCACGACATGTGGGTGGCCGAGGGGCTGACCCACCGCTACCCGACCAAGGTGCTGGCCGAGCTGCTGCCGACCTGCCCGCAGTACTGCGGCCACTGCACCCGCATGGACCTGGTCGGCAACTCGACGCCGGTCATCGAGAAGCTCAAGTTCACCGCGAAGCCGGCCGACCGGCTCGGCGACATGATGGACTACCTGCACCGTACGCCGTCCGTGCGCGACGTGGTGGTCTCCGGCGGCGACGTGGCCAACATGCCGTGGCCGCGGCTGGAGGACTTCCTCACCCGGCTGCTCGAGATCGACAACATCCGTGACATCCGGCTGGCCACCAAGGCCCTGATCGGGTTGCCCCAGCACTGGCTCCAGGACGACGTCCGCGCCGGTGTGGAGCGGGTCGCCCGGATCGCCCGCGACCGCGGCGTGGGGCTGGCCATCCACACCCACGCCAACCACGCGAACTCGATCACCCAGATCGTCGCCGAGGCGTCGAAGGCGATGCTCGAGGCCGGGGTCCGGGACGTCCGCAACCAGGGCGTGCTGCTGAACGGCGTGAACGCCGACCCGCACGCGCTGCTCGACCTGTGCTTCAACCTGCTCGATGGCGCGCAGATCATGCCGTACTACTTCTACATGTGCGACATGATCCCGTTCTCGGAGCACTGGCGGGTCTCGGTCGCCGACGCCCAGCGGCTGCAGCACCACATCATGGGCTACCTGCCGGGGTTCGCGACGCCGCGCATCGTGTGTGACGTCCCGTTCGTCGGCAAGCGCTGGGTGCACCAGCTCGCCGAGTACGACGAGGTGCGCGGCATCTCCGGGTGGACCAAGAACTACCGGACCTCGATCGAGGCCGACGACCCCGAGGCGCTGAACCGGACCTACCACTACTACGACCCGATCCACACCCTGCCGCCCGAGGGCCAGCAGTGGTGGGCCGAGCACGCCGACCTCGACGACGCCGCCCTCACCGCCGCCGAGATGGCCGAGGCTTCGCGACGTACGGCTGCGCTCCAGGCCCACTGACGGGTGACTGTTGCTGGTTGCTGCTGGTTTCCCCGGTCAGCCGGGGAAACCAGTGGTTGACGGGCACTGCAACCCCTGACAACCAGCAGAAGTGCCCATCAACCGCTCGCTGGACGGCCCTGTCTGGCCGATGTGAACCGGTTTTCATGCACAGGACGAGCTCAGCGCTCGGTTGTCAACAGGCTCGTGTCGTCCGCCCCTGGTCCTGCGTCCTGGCCGGGCACGGTGAGCACATGGACGAACGACTCCGGGCCATCTGCCTGACGTGTGGTGTGTTCCTGCGCTCGGAGGCGATGGCCCTCGGGTACGACGACCGCACCATCGCCCAGGCAGTCAGGACCAGGCAGTGGCACCGCGTTCGACGGGGCGCCTACACCTTCGCTGACGTCTGGGCGTCCGCCGACGACAGGATGCGCCATGGGATCAGGGCCCGCGCCGTTACACGAGCAGCGAAGACCGACGTGGTGCTCTCGCACACGACAGCGGCGCTCGAGCACGTCCCGACGTACTGGGGCATCGACCTGTCCGACGTGCACGTGACCCGCCTGGACGGGAGGGCGGGCCGCGCCGAGGCCGGCGTACGCCAGCACCGGGGGCTGGTGCTGCCGGAGGACGTCTGGCTCACCACGTCTCCACCCACGACCACCCCGGTACGAGCGGCGTTGGAGCTCACCACCGTGGCGGGGACGGAGCAGGCCCTCGTGACGGTCAATGCGATGCTGCACGCCGGCCTGTTCACGGCGGAGGACCTGCGGGAGCGGTACGACGCGATGACGTATTGGCCGTACACCCTGGCGACGGACCTCGTCATCCGACTGGCCGACGCCCGCATGGAGTCCGCGGGCGAGACGCGCACCGCCTATGCCCTGTGGCGAGAGGGCGTGCCGACGCCCGATCCCCAGTACGAGCTCTTCGACGACTACGGCCGTCTCATGGCGCGGCTGGACTTCGCGTGGCCCGAGCTCGGCGTGTGGGTCGAGTTCGACGGTCGGGAGAAGTACACCCGGTACCTCAAGGAGGGTGAGACCGTAACCGACGCCGTACTCCGTGAGAAGCGGCGCGAGGAGCGGATCCGAGAGCGGACCGGGTGGATCTGTGTCCGGGTCACCTGGGCGGAACTGGCAGACCCGCGTCGCCTCGCAGCACGAGTCAGGGCGGCCTTCGCGTCCCAGCAGGCATCCCGCGTCGCATTCTGACGGGCACTTCCTACGGTTGATGGGCACTGCAACCCCTGACAACCACGGGTTTCCCCGGCTGGCCGGGGAAACCAACGTCGCCCGCGTACCGTGGCGGGCATGAGTCGCGACGTGATCCGGGACCTGACCGACGACGAGGCTCGGGTGGCGCTGCCGTTGAAGTGGGGGGCGGTGCCGGTGGGGACGGTGCCGGCCTGGGTGGCCGAGATGGACATCGCGCTGGCGCCGGCGATCGCGGACGCCGTGAGCGATGCCGTGCGGGCCGGGACCGCGGGATACCCGCCGTACGGCGACGCCGGGGTGGGCGAGGCACTGGCCGGGTTCGCCGGGCGGCACTGGGACCAGGACCTGCCGCCGGATGCCGCGGTGGTGGTCGGCGACGTGATCGCCGGGATCCGGATCGTCCTGGACGTGCTCTGCCCGCCCGGGCCCGTGGTGGTCCCGCTCCCCTGCTACCCGCCGTTCCGCGACGTCGTGCGGCTGGCCGGCCGCGAGCTGATCCCGGTCACCACCGACCCCGACTCCGACGACGCCTCGCTCGACCTGACGGCCGTCGAGGACGCCTTCCGGGCGGGCGGGCGCACACTGCTGCTCTGCAACCCGCACAACCCCCTCGGGCGGGTAGCGCGGCGTGCCGAGCTCGAGCAGCTCCGTGACCTCGCCGCGGGGTACGGCGTCCGGGTGGTCGCGGACGAGATCCACGGGCCGCTCGCGCTGCCGGGCGTCGCGTTCACGCCGTACCTCACCGTCGACCCGGGCGCGGTGCTGGTGACCAGCGCCTCCAAGGCGTTCAACACCGCCGGCCTGCACTGCGCCCAGGTGGTGACGCTCAGCCGTGGGGAGCAGGCCCGGCTGCGGGGCCTGCCAGGCCCGCAGAACCACGCCTACTCACCGCTCGGGATGATCGCCGCCGCCGTCGCCTGGCGGGACTGCGACGCCTGGCTGGCGTCACTGGTACGGCGACTCGACGACCAGCGCGAGCTGCTGGGCACCCTGCTCCCCGATCACCTGCCGAAGGCCCGGATGCGGCCGCTGGAGGCGACGTACCTCGCCTGGCTGGACCTGCGGGCGTACGGCGCCGACGAACCGGCGGTCGACGCGCTCGCCCACGGGGTGAGGGTGGCTCCGGGCGGCGACTACCAGCCCGACCTGAGGGGCCACGTGCGGCTCAACGTGGCCACCACCCCCGAGCGGACCACGCTGGCGGTGCAGCGGCTGTCCGCCGCCGTGGCCTAGCCCGTGACCGGGCGGTTCTCGTACGGCGTCGAGAGCACGATCGTGGTGCGCGTCGAGACGTTCGCCGCGGCCCGGATCCGGGCCAGCAGGTCCTCGAGGTGCGTGGGCGTCGGCACCCGGACCTTGAGGATGTAGGACTCGTCGCCGGCGACCGACCAGCAGGACTCGATCTCGGTGATCCCGCGCAGGCGGTCCGGGGAGTCGTCCGGCTGCGACGGGTCGATCGGCCGGATCGAGATGAACGCGGTCAGCGGGAGCCCGATCTGCTCGTGGTCGACGGTGGCGCCGTACCCCTGGATCAGCCCGCGGCTCTCCAGCCGCTTGACCCGCTGGTGGACCGCCGAGGTCGACAGACCGGTCGCCTTGCCGAGGTCGGTGTAGGACATGCGGCCGTCGGCGGCCAGCAGCCTCAGGATCTGACGATCGGTGTCTTCCACACGCGGCACCCTAGCGAAGATGTGACCCCGGCTGGCGAGCGTCCAGCGGCGCTCCGAGGTAGTCCCGGACCGTCATCGCCGCCTCGGGTGAGAGTGCCATGTCCGCCGCGTGCGCGCGACTGAGCAGGTTCTCGACGAACGCGTTCCCGACCTCCGCAGCCGTCGGCGGCGGCATTCTTGGTGCGAGTCAGCCGAAGACGTTGTCGAAATCCAGGTACAGAGCAGTGCGGACCCGATCCATCCCGCGAACCCAGCGTTCATTGCGCGGTAGATCGCGGTCATCGGCTGACTGCGATCTACCGCGCCGACAGCTCGAGCTCCCGGGACTCCCGCCGCTCGCGGGTGTGCATCAGCAGCCCCGACCCGGCGGCGACGCACAGCAGCCCCGCGGCGCCGGCACCGAGGGACCAGGTGAAGCGGCGGTCGGCGCAGTCGGAGGCGAGCCGCCGGCCGACCCGGTCGTCGCCCTGGACGCCGGTGTTCCGCTCGGTGGCCTCCTGGCGGTCGAACGCGTCCCGTCCGCGGACGATCTCGATGCCGGCGGGGACGTCGCCGCCGGTGCCCGGGGCCTCGGTCACGTCGGTCTCGCTGGCGACGATGATGCCCGGGCACGAGGTGGCGAAGGAGCCGTAGTCGATGTGCGGGCTCAGCGTGAGCAGCAGCCCCGCCGCCAGTCCGGAGACGACGGCGACGACGAGCAGGAGAGCACGGAACATCCCAGCAGGCTACGTCGTGCGCCCAGGCTTCTATGCTCCGGGCATGACCTCGGAACCTCAGCGCCTGATGCTGCTCGACACCGCCTCGCTCTACTTCCGCGCCTTCTTCGGGGTGCCGGACAGCATGAGGTCGCCGGACGGGCACCCGGTCAACGCGGTGCGTGGGCTGCTGGACTTCATCACCCGGCTGGTCGGTGACTACCAGCCGACGCACCTGGCCTGCTGCTGGGACAACGACTGGCGTCCGCAGTGGCGCGTCGACCTGCTGCCGACGGACAAGGCGCACCGGGTGGTCGCCGCCCGGCCCGGCCCCACCCCGGACGTCGAGGAGGTCCCCGACCCGCTGGAGCAGCAGATCCCGATCATCGTGGCGACCCTCGAGGCACTCGGCATCGCGATCGTCGGCGCCGACAGCTACGAGGCCGACGACGTGATCGGCACCCTGGCGACCGGCGCCGGGATGCCCGTCGACATCGTCACCGGCGACCGCGACCTGTTCCAGCTGGTCGACGACGACGCCGAGGTCCGGGTCCTCTACACCGCCCGCGGGGTCGGCCGGCACGACCGGGTCGACGACGCGTGGGTCCTGGAGAAGTACGCCGTGCACGCCAGCCAGTACGCCGACTTCGCCACCCTGCGCGGGGACAGCAGCGACGGCCTGCCGGGGGTGGCCGGGATCGGCGACAAGACCGCCGCGACGCTGCTGCAGCGCTTCGGGGACATCGACGCGATCGTCGCGGCCGCCCAGGACCCCGACGGCGACATGGGACCGGGCCCCCGGGGCAGGATCAAGGCCGCGCTGGACTACCTGGCGGTGGCGCCGACGGTGGTCGCGGTGGCCCGCGACATCGACCTCGGCTCCCCCGACCTGACCCTGCCTCGCGAGCCGGCGGACCCGGAGATGCTGGCCGCCCTCAGCGAGAGGTTCGGCCTCGGCGGCTCCGTGGACCGGCTGGTCGAGACCCTGGCTCGCTGAGCGCCGGATTCACCCTCTGAGATCCATGGTCTAGACCAGGACCACAGCACTACCCCAGTATTTCCACAAGTCGGTAAAGACCATTCCCGAAAGCGGCACTCTCTGATGGCATAGGACGCCAAGGGGGTACCACTGACATGAACGAGACCTGGCTACTGAATCTGCTCGCTGAGCGCCGCAACCGCCGCGAGGGCGGCGTGGAGGCGACCGGCATCACCTCGACCGTCCACCACTGCCGTGTCCGGCTGCTGACGGTCACCACGGTGGAGGCCGCCACCGCGGTCGTCACCCTGCACGCCGTCGCCACCGGCGCCGACCGGTACCCGGTCGCGGACGCCTGGAAGGTCCGCACGATGGACCCGCAGGCCCGGATGCACTCCCGCGAGGAGGGCCGCGCGCTGCTGGCCCGGGCCGCCGAGACGTACCCCGAGCTCGAGGCCGAGGTCCGCCCCTGCCCGATGCCCGTCGCCGTCGGCGTCATCGCCGCCACCATCGGCCTCGACGCGGAGGCCGTCGCCCGCCTCGTCGGCTACGACGACATGCGGAGGATGCTCGGTGACACTCCGCCGGCCGACGCCCACGTGTGGATGCAGATGCTGCTTCCCGATATCAAGGCCATGGGCCGCCAGGTCGCGCACCTCGACGACCCGATGCGGATCCCGGCCACCGGCGCGGCGCTCCTCGGAGCCTTCGCCAGCTGACTCAGACCGGCTGTGCCGTGGGTGCTCTGTCAGCTGGTCGGGGGGCTAGCTGACCGATGAATAGGCAACAACACCACGGCGCAGCCGGTCTGCGCATTCCCGCGCCACGTCGCGCAGCGGCGTACCGGCGCTGGCGTCCGCCACCTGCAGCGCCAGGTCGAGGAGCTGCTTCATCCAGCGCACGAAGTCACCGGCAGCCAGGTCGATGACCCCCAGGACGTCGTCGAGCGCGTCCCCCTCCGCCCAGCGGTACGCCGCCCACGCGAAGCCGGCGTCCGGCTCCCGCAGGTAGTCCACCTTGTGGTCGCGCTCCAGCGCGTCCAGCTCGGCCCACAGGTGTACGACGTCCCGCAGCGCGTCCTTGGCCCGTCCCCCGGGCAGCCGCGGCGGCCGTGAGTCGTCGGCCCGCCGGGTCTCGTAGACCAGCGACGACAGCACCGCCGCCAGCTCGGAGGCGTCCAGGTCCGCCCACAGCCCCTGGCGGATCGCCTCGGCGGCCACCAGGTCCATGTCGGAGTAGATCCGGCGCAGGTGCCGGCCGCGCTCGGTGACGATGTCACCGTCGAGGTACTCCAGCGCGGTGAGCACCTCGCAGACCTTGTCGAACTGCCGGGCGATGGTGTTGGTGCGCTGTTCGACCCGGCGCTTGAGCGTGTTCGCGTCGCGGTCCAGCTTGAACCAGCGCTCGCCCCAGCGGGCGTGCTCCTCGCGGTCCGGGCAGGAGTGGCAGGGATGCGCCTTGATCGCGGCCCGGAGCCGGTCGATCTCGATCTCGGACCCGCTCGGCACGCTGCCGGGCCGGCCGTCGCCACGCGGCCGCTTCGAGGGCGGTGGCGGGGTAAGCCCGTGGGTGCGGTCCTTGATCGCGGAGGCGAGGTCGCGGCGTTGCTGCGGGTTGCGTCCGCTGAAGTTCTTCGGCACCCGCATCCGCGTGATGGCGGCGACGGGCGTGGGGAAGTCGATCAGGCTCAGCCGCCGCGCCTGCCGGCTGGCGGTGACCACGTAGGGGCGCGGGCCGTCGTCCCCGGCACCCGGGTCGATGACCACGGCCATCCCGGCGAACTTGCCGGCCGGTACGTCGATCACGTCGCCCGGCTTGAGCCGCGACAGCGACTCGACGACCTCGTCGCGGCGGTCGGTCTTGCGGGCCCGGGCGGCACCCTTCTCGGCGTCGGAGAGCCGGCGCCGCAGCGCGGCGTACTCCATGAAGTCACCGAGATGGCACTGGGCGGCCTCGCGGTAGCCGTCGAGGGCGTCCTCGCTCTTGCGGAGCTGCCGGGCCAGGCCGACCACGGCCTTGTCGGCCTGGAACTGCGCGAACGACGACTCCAGCAGCTCACGGGCGCGGTCGCGGCCGAACTGGGTGACCAGGTTGACGGCCATGTTGTAGGACGGCCGGAACGAGGAGCGGAGCGGATAGGTGCGGGTCGAGGCGAGGCCGGCGACCTCCTTGGGGTTCATCCCGGGCTCCCACAGCACCACCCCGTGGCCCTCGACGTCGAGGCCGCGGCGGCCGGCGCGGCCGGTGAGCTGGGTGTACTCCCCCGGTGTCAGGTCGACGTGCGCCTCGCCGTTCCACTTGCTGAGCTTCTCGAGCACGACCGTGCGGGCGGGCATGTTGATGCCCAGCGCCAGCGTCTCGGTGGCGAAGACCACCCGGCACAGGCCGCGGAGGTAGAGCTCCTCGACGCACTCCTTGAACGTCGGCAGCATGCCGGCGTGGTGCGCGGCGACACCGCGGGTGAGGCCGTCGAGGAACTCGTGGTAGCCGAGCACGTGCAGGTCGTCGTCGGGCAGGTGCTTGCACCGCTCCTCTACGAACGCGTAGATCTCGTCGCGCTCCGCGGGCGTGGTCAGCCGCAGGTTCGCCTGGAGGCACTGGGTGACCGCGGCGTCGCAGCCGACCCGGCTGAAGATGAAGACGATCGCCGGCAGCAGCCCCTCGGCGTCGAGGCGGGAGACCACGTCGTAGCGGCTCGGGAGGTACATCCGGCGGCCCTGGGGACGCTGGCCCCGGCCGCGCTGGCCCTTCTTGTCGCGGCGGTCCTTGAGCCGGCTGGTGGCGAAGTCGTCCCGGGCCACCTTGAGCAGGTGCGGGTTGACCTTTGCGCCCTCCTGGGCGAAGCCGGCCTGGGCAAGGTCCTCCTCGTCGTCGAAGAGGTCGTGCAGGCTCTTGCCCACCATCACGTGCTGGAACAGCGGGACCGGGCGGACCTCCTCCACGATCGTGGTGGTGTCACCGCGGACCTCGGCCAGCCACTCGCCGAACTCCTCGGCGTTGGAGACGGTCGCGCTGAGGGAGATCACCGACACGCTCTCGGGGAGGTGGATGATCACCTCCTCCCACACCGCGCCCCGCATCCGGTCGGCGAGGTAGTGCACCTCGTCCATCACCACGTAGCCGAGGCCGATCAGCGTGCGCGACCCGGCGTACAGCATGTTGCGGAGCACCTCGGTGGTCATCACCACGATCGGCGCCTCGCCGTTGATGCTGTTGTCACCGGTGAGCAGGCCGACGTTCTCCGGGCCGTAGCGCTTGACCAGGTCCTGGAACTTCTGGTTGCTGAGCGCCTTGATCGGGGTGGTGTAGAAGCACTTGCGGCCGGTCTCCATGGCCAGGTGTACGGCGAACTCGCCGACGATGGTCTTGCCGGAGCCGGTGGGCGCCGCGACGAGCACGCCGCGGCCCTCCTCCACCTCGTGGCAGGCCCGGACCTGGAAGTCGTCCAGCTCGAAGTCGTAGAGCCCCGCGAACCCGGTGAACACCGGGTGCTGCTGCCCGCGGCGGAAGTCGGCGTACTGCTCGCTGGGGGTGCTCATGCGATCACCGTGAGGGCGCCGGGCGCGCAGGAGATGGTGAGCGGGAGGGCGCCGAAGCGCTCGCCGTCGGCGTACGTCACGATGCCGGGCGCGGCGACGGTGACCTCGTGGACGCGGTGGTGTTCGTACTGGGGGTGATGGATGTGGGTCCCCTTGAAGAGCTTCGGGTAGGTGCGGATCAGGTCCGGCTTGGTCATCGGCTTGATGATCACCACGTCCAGCATGCCGTCGTCGATCAAGGCGCCCTCGGTGATCCGGAGCCCGCCGCCGAAGGACGGCCCGTTGCCGACCGCGACGAGCATCGCGTCGAGACGGCGGGTCGCCCCGTCCAGCTCGAGCGTGTACGGGATCGGTTCGAAGGTCCGCAGCTCGGCGAGGGTGGCCAGGTTGTAGCGCATCTGGCCCTTGGGCCAGCTCATCCGGTTGGCGCGCTCGTTGACGACCGCGTCGAAGCCGGCGGCCAGCACGGTGACGAAGTATCGGTCACCCGACCGGGCCAGGTCGATGCGCCGCCGTCGGGACCCGATGACGACGTCGGCGGCCGCGGCGGCGTCGGTGCGCGGCAGGTCGAGGTACCGGGCCACGTCGTTGCCGGTGCCGGCCGGGATGATGCCGAGCGGGGTGTCCGTGCCGGCCACCACCTGGACGCCGAGGTGCACCATGCCGTCGCCGCCGACCACGACCAGGGCCTCGGCCCCGTCGGACACGGCGGCCTCGGCGAGAGCCCGGCCCTCGTCGGCGTCGCGGCCGACCAGTTCGTGCACCGTGAATCCTGCCGCCCGCAGTCGGGGCAGGACGACCGCGGCCGCGCGGGCGCCCCGGCCCTTGCCGGCGGTGGGGTTGATGAGGAGGGCGATGCTGCGCCCGGAGCTGGCCACGGCCCGAGACTAGCCGTCGGTCCCCCGGTCGCCGCGCACGACACCGAGGCGCAGCGCGACGACGAAGTTCTCGGGCTTCGCGCCCACCGCCCGGGCCAGCCGGCCTAGCACCTCCACGACCCGGCCGGCACCGAACCCGGTGCCGGGTACGGCGAGCGCCGGCCGCTCGTCGTACGTCACCAGGAGCACCTGGCCGTTCGTCCACAGCTGGTGGGCGAGCTGCCGGGTGCGCTCCCCCGCGACCGGCACCGGGAACGCCTGGTCGACGGCGACCAGGTCGCAGGGCTGCTGCTGGCCGGCCTCGCCGACCAGGGCGCCGCGGACGTGGAAGCCGGTCCGATCGGCCTCGTGGGCGTGCCAGGTGACGGACCCGGTGCCGAGCCAGTCGGGCAGGTCGAAGGCGTCGAGCACGGGGAGCTCAGTCAAGGGGTGACAGCTCGTCGTCGTCGAGCTGGGCCAGCACGTTGCGCTGCTTGCGGCGCCGGTCGAGGACCCGGCAGATGATCTCGGAGACGCCGAACAGGATCACCATCGGGATCGCGAGGAACAACATCGAGAACGGGTCGGTCGACGGGGTGGCGACGGCCGCGAACACGAAGACCCCGATGACGATCCACGGCCGGTGCGCACCGAGCGACTTGCCCGAGACCACGCCGGCGAGGTTGAGCAGGATGACGAACACCGGGATCTCGAAGGCGATGCCGAAGACCAGCATCGTCCGGGTCAGGAAGGTGAGGTAGTCACCGAACTCGATCAGGTTCGTGAGGTCGGCGGGGGTGAAGCCGATCAGCACCTCGAGGCCCTTGGGCAGGGTGAGGTACCCGACCGCGGCACCGATCAGGAACAGCGGACCGGCGACCGCGGCGAAGACCCGCGACCACTTCCGCTCCCGGGGGTGCAGCCCCGGCAGGATGAACGCCCAGATCTGGTAGAGCCAGTACGGGCTGGTCAGCACCACCGCGGCGACGCCGCAGAGCTTGAGGTGCAGCATCAGGGGTCCACCGGCGCCGTTGATGGTGGCCGTGGTGGTCACGTCGGTGCCGACGAGGGCCTGCTGGGCGTCCTCGTAGGGCTTGAGGATCAGCTCGAAGATCTGGTCGAAGAAGAACAGCGCCACGATGGTGGCGATCAGCACCACGGTGACGCTCTTGAGGATGCGCGCCCTGAGCTCGCGCAGGTGGTCCGACAGCGCCATCCGGCCGTCGCTGCCCAGCTCGTGGTGTGGCCGGCCGCGGAAGAGCTCGACGACTCCCGTCAGTGCCATGGGTCTGTGAGGGTCCTCGGGTCAGCCGGCCGTGGGGCCGTTGTGCTCCTCGCGAGCGCGGCGCTGCTCGGCCTCACGGACCGCGGCGGCGTCGATCTCCAGCTGCTCGGGGGTCTTCTTGGAGGCGTCGGCGTCCTCGTCGTCGTCGTCCATCAGGCCCTTGGTCTCGGCCTTGAAGATGCGCAGGGCACGACCGCTGCCGCGGGCCAGCTCCGGGAGCTTCTTCGCGCCGAACAGCAGCACGACGATCAGCAGGATCAGCAGGATCTCGCTGGCGCCGGGCATTGCGATGAGCGGGAGCATCATGGGTTCCTCACCTTGGTCGAACGAACGTCATCCATCGTACGCCGCGTCACACGTAAAGCCTGAGGGCGTCCTGTGCGGCGCGTGTGAACGCGTCGGCGAACTCCTGGGGCCTGACCACCTCGGCGGCTGGAGCCAGGCGCAGCAGCAGCCGGGTCAGCCAGCGGGGGTCCGCGACGAACAGGTCCACCTCGAGAGCCCCGTCCCCCAGCTCACGGGCGGCTTCGACGGGGTAGTACTCCGCCACCCAGCGCGCCTCCCGGGACAGCCGGAGCGTGACCAGCGCGTTGTCCGCGGCGGGCTGGAAGAGGGTGTCGCCGAGGTCGAGCGCCGGCACTTCCGGGTGCGCCTCGGCGGGCGTGTCGAGGACCTCGGCGGCGCGGACCCGGTCCATCCGGAACAGGCGGCGGTTGTTCGCCACGTGGCACCACGCCTGGAGGTACGCCGCGCCCTGCGCGTCGACGAGCCGGAGCGGGTCGACGGTGCGCTCGGTCTCCTCGTCACGGGAGGGCACGTAGTAGGTGAGCCGGACCTGGCGCCCGGCGTCGATCGCCCGGGTCAGCCGGGCGCGGAGTGCGGCCGCCTCGCGCTGCCCCTGCGGGACGTGCACGTCGACCTGCCCGGCGGGGACCCGGCCGTCCTCCGCCGCGCCCTCCAGCTTGGCCAGGGCGCTGTCCAGGCTGGCCAGGGTGTCGCCGTCGGCGGACTCGCGCAGGGTGCGCAGCGCCACGATCATCGCGGAGGCCTCGGCCGACGAGAGTCGGAGCGGGGCGCTGAGGTAGTCGGCGTTGGTGATCCGAATGACGCCGTCGCCGTCGAGGGCGTCGAGGTCGACCTCGATGAGGTCACCGGGCATCCAGCCCGGCCACCCGCAGTAGATCAGCACCCGCAGGTCCTTGACGAGCTGCTCGGAGGGCACGCCGAGGGTGGTGGCGGCCTCCTCCAGGCTCATGGCGCCGCGCCGCTGGATCAGCGGCACCAGGGCCAGCAGACGGCCGACCTGCTCCTTCGCTCCCCCGCTCATGCGGCACCCTCCGTGCTGGGACCGGTGACCTGTCGGAGTCGGCGTACGACGATGTCGCGGACCGCGGCGGGCTCCTCGACGCAGGCGTCGGCGCCGTACGAGAGCACCTCCTCGGCGAGCGAGTGTGGCGTGGAGAAGGTGACCGTGAGGCGGTCCCAGGAGCCGGCGTCGTCGGGGCCGGCGACGCCGACCTCTTCGACGGTGGCGTGTCGGCGCATGCCCAGGCAGGTGCCGCCGCGGACCAGCACGCTGCCCTGCTGGGTCGCCGGGGCGGGGCCGAGGGTGCGGGTGAGCTCCCGCAGGTCGGTGCCCGGGGGGATCTCGTAGGCGCCGCCCTTGCCGATGCGGCGGACCTCGCTGCGGACACGGGAGAGGCGGAACATCCGCTCCTCGCCGCGGTCGACGTCGCGGCCCACGACGTACCACCGGCCGGAGAACGACACGACGCCCCACGGCTCGAGGGTGCGGGTGCCGACCTCGCCGACGCCGCTGCGCTGGTAGTCGAAGCGCACCCGGATGCGGTCGAGCGAGGCGTGCCAGAACACGTCGAAGTACGGGTCCTCCACGGTCACCACGGGCCCGGCGATGTCCAGACGGCTGCGGTCCACCTCCACCCCGGCGGCGCTGAGCTTGGCCAACGCGTCGCTGGTGTGGGCGGCCAGGCCGGCGTGCTGCCAGACCCGGGTGGCCAGGCCGATCACCGCGGCCTCGTCGGCGGTCAGGTCGATGCCCGGCAGCGCGAACTCGTCGGGCCGGATCCGGTAGCCGGGCTCGTCGAAGAACGCGTCCATCGAGTCCACCTCGACCGGTACGCCGAGGGCGCGCAGCTCGTCCTTGTCGCGCTCGAACATCCGCTCGAAGGCCTCGTCGTTCGCCTCGGCGTACGGCGGGACCGTCTCGCGGATCTTCTGCTTGGAGATGTAGTGGCGCTGGACCAGCAGCAGGATCAGCAGGTTGAGCAGCCGTTCGCTCTTCGTCACCGCTCCCCCTGCTCAGTCGGTCCGTCGGACGGTCGGGTGGTCAGCTGACGGCAAGGACGTCGATGACGAAGGCCATGGTGTCGTCGCCCTGGATGTCCTTGCCCTGGCCGGCCTTGCCGTAGCCCTCCGACGGCGGGACCAGCAGCATCACGCGGCTGCCGGCCTTGACGCCGATCAGGCCCTTGTCCCAGCCCTTGATGTAGCCGCCCACGCCGACCTGGCGGGCCTCCAGGGTCTCGGAGCTGAACGACTCGTCGAAGGGCTTCTTGCCGTCGTAGGTCTGGCCGAGGTAGCGGACCACGGCGTACGACTTCTTCTTGATCGGGGCACCCTCACCCTCGGTGAGGGTGATGACCTTGAGCTTCTTGGACGGCTTGCCGGCCTTCGAGAAGTCCAAGCCGGTGACCTTGCCGTCCTTCTCCACCACGGTCGGGGCGCTGGACGGGGCCTTCTGCTCGGTGCCCTCTGGGGCGTCGAGGACGGTGTCCAGGATGTCGACGACGAACACGACCGAGTCGCCGTTGCCGATGTAGAGGTCCGGGTTGCCGCTCTCGCCGAACGCGTCCTTGGGCGAGGAGAGGACCTCGATGCGCGAGCCGGCCTTCTTCCCGACCATCGCCTTGCGCAACGCGGGCAGGGCGTCCTTGGTGACGGGCACGACCTGCGGGGTCTTCTGGTCGTAGGTGCTCAGCGACTTCTCACCGGTGAAGCCGTTGCCGATGTAGAGGTGCACCAACGCGTGGTCTCCCTCCTCGACAGTGGCGCCGGTGCCCTCGGTCAGCACCTTCGTCGAGGTGGTGGCCCGGTTGACCTCGCCGTCGTAGGTGACCTTCGGCTGCGAGCCGAAGTCGCCGGACACCGTCACCTTGCCGGTGTTCTCGGTGCTGCCGTCGTCGTCACCGCAGGCGGTGAGGCCGACGAGCAGCAGGGCGAGGGATCCGAGGAGTACTACGACGCGACGCACGCTTCTACCTAACGATCGGGGAAAACGGGGATGAGCGCGGACAGCGTAACCGGCGACCCTGAGAAGTACTTACATGCCGTCTATGAGTCGCTGGACGCGTTCGTCCGTCGCGCGGAAGGGGTCCTTGCACAGGACGGTCCGCTGGGCCTGGTCGTTGAGCTTGAGGTGCACCCAGTCGACGGTGAAGTCGCGTCGACGCTCCTGGGCCTTCTTGATGAACTCGCCCCGAAGCCGCGCGCGGGTCGTCTGCGGGGGCTTCGACTTGGCCTCGTAGACCTTGAGGTCGGTGGTCACCCGGGCGACGGCGCCGCGCTTCTCGAGCAGGTAGTAGAGCCCGCGGCCGCGGTGGATGTCGTGGTAGGCGAGGTCGAGCTGGGCGACCCGCGGGTGCCCCAGGGGGATGCCGTGCTTGGCCCGGTAGCGCTCGATCAGCTTCCACTTGATGACCCAGTCGATCTCGCGCTCGACCAGCGACAGGTCGTCGGACTCGATGGCCTTGAGGCCGCGCTCCCAGAGGTCCAGCGCCTGGTCGATGACCGGCGTCCGCAGCTCGCGACGGTCGACGAAGTCGCGGGCCCGGGTGAGGTACTCCATCTGGATGTCCAGGGCGCTGGCCTCGCGGCCGTTGGCCAGCCGGATCTTGCGGCGGCCGGTCATGTCGTGGGAGATCTCGCGGATCGCGCGGATGGGGTTCTCCATGGTGAGGTCGCGCATCACCACGCCCTCCTCGATCATCCGCAGCACCAGGTCGCAGCTGGCCACCTTGAGCAGGGTGGTCGTCTCGCTCATGTTGGAGTCGCCGACGATCACGTGCAGGCGGCGGTACTTCTCGGCGTCCGCGTGCGGCTCGTCCCGGGTGTTGATGATCGGCCTGCTGCGGGTCGTGGCGCTGCTGACGCCCTCCCAGATGTGCTCGGCGCGCTGGGACACGGAGTACGACGCACCCCGCGGCGTCTGGATGATCTTGCCGGCACCGACGATGATCTGCCGGGTCACCAGGAACGGGATGAGCACGTCCGCGAGCTTGCTGAACTCGCCCTGCCGGCCGACCAGGTAGTTCTCGTGGCACCCGTAGGAGTTGCCGGCGGAGTCGGTGTTGTTCTTGAACAGGTAGATGTCACCGGAGATGCCCTCGTCGTGCAGGCGGCGCTCGGCGTCGACGAGCAGCCCCTCGAGGACCCGCTCCCCCGCCTTGTCGTGGGTGACCAGCTCGACGATGTCGTCGCACTC
>JBEVFC010000228.1:0-5149 GCA_040512455.1 Nocardioides sp. | reverse complement strand
GACGCCTGGCCCGCCACCCCCTGACCCGATCCCCCTCCCCCGCCGACGTGTCAGTTTTCGCGCGTCGAGGTGTCAGCTCTTGCGCGCCGAAGTGCGCGAAATTGCGGGTCGAAGTGTGACTTCTTGCGAGGTGACGACCGCAAGAATCGACACCTCGTCGGACAAGAACACGCACCTCGACGCGCAAGAATCGACACCTCGGCGGACAAGAACACGCACCTGGGCGGTGGGGTCAGCGGTGGGAGGTGACGTAGCAGGCGACGGCGGTGGCGGCGGCGACGTTGAGGGAGTCGATGCCGGGGGCCATCGGGATGACCGCGCGCCGGTCGGCCATCGACTGCCAGCGCAGGGACAGCCCGTGGCCCTCGGAGCCGAGCACCAGGGCCACCTTGTCGAGTCCGGCCACTGCCTCGGCGATGTCGACGGCGTCCTCGGCCAGGGTCAGCGCCACCGTGGTGAAGCCCAGCGCCGAGAGCGACGGCAGCGCCTCGAACCAGTCGTCGAGCCGGGTCCACGGCATCGTGAACACCGCTCCCATGCCGACCTTGATCGAGCGGCGGTACAGCGGGTCCGCACAACGCGGCGCCAGGAGTACGGCGTCGAACCCGAGCGCCGCGCCGCACCGGAAGATGGCTCCGACGTTCGTGTGGTCGACGACGTCCTCGAGCACCAGGATCGAGCGGGCGTCCTCCAGCACCGACCACAGTGACGGCAGCGGCTTCCGCTCCAGCGACGCCAGCGCGCCCCGGTGCACGTGGAAGCCGGTCACCAGCTCGGCCAGCTTCTCGCTCATCACGAAGCACGGCGCCTCGGTGCCCGCCAGCACGTCCTCGAGCCCCTCCAGCCAGCGCTCGGCCATCAGGAACGAGCGGGGCCGGAAGCCGGCCTCCACCGCACGCCGTACGACCTTCTCGCCCTCGGCCACGAACAACCCGTGCTCGGCCTCGAGGTTCTTGCGGAGCTGTACGTCGCGCAGGTCGCGGTAGTCCGCGAGCCGCGGGTCCTCCGGGTCGTCGATCGCCAGCAGCTCAGCCATAGCGCTCCGGGTGCGCGACCGCCACCACGTTGCCGATGACGATGATCGCCGGGGGTACGACGCCCTGGGCCTCGATGTCCACGCCGATCGTGCCGAGCGTGGACAGCACGGTGCGCTCCTCGGGCATCGTGCCGTCGACCACCACCGCCACCGGCGTGAACGCGTCACGGCCACCGGCCACCAGCGCCTCCGCGATCGCACCGGCGTTCTGGACGGCCATCAGCAGCACCAGGGTGCCGCGCAGCCGGGCCAGCGCCGACCACTCGACCAACGAGTCGGGGTGTCCCGGCGGCAGGTGCCCGGAGATGACGGTGAACTCGTGGGCGACGCCGCGATGGGTGACCGGGATGCCGGCGCGGGCCGGCACCGAGATCGCCGAGGACAGACCGGGCACGATGGTGACCGGGACGCCCGCCGCGGCACAGGCCTGAAGCTCCTCGTAGCCGCGGCCGAAGACGAAGTTGTCACCGCCCTTGAACCGCACCACCCGCTTGCCCGCCAGGGCCCGGTCGACGATGACCCGGTTGATCTCGTCCTGCGAGGCGGAACGACCGCGCGGCAGCTTGGCCACGTCCACCAGCTCCACCTCCGGCGCCAGCTCGTCGAGCAGCTCCCGTGGCGCCAGCCGGTCGGCGACCACCACGTCGGCGGAGGCCAGCGCATTGCGGGCGGCGATGGTGACCAGCTCCGGGTCACCGGGGCCGCCGCCGACCAGGACCACGCCGGGGGTGTGGTCGTGGACGGCGCTGATCACGCCCTCCCGGAGCGCGTGCAGGATCTCGTCGCGGATCGCCGACGACTTGCGCGGCTCGCGGTTGCCGAGGACCGCGACCGTGACGCCCTCGTGCCGCCCGACGGCCGGCGTCCACGCGGTGGCGTCACGCGCGTCGTCGGCCCGGACGCAGAAGATCCGCCGCCGCTCGGCCGACGCGGCCACGGCCGCGTTGACCTCGGCGTCGTCGGTGGCGGCGATGACGTACCACGCCTCCTCGAGGTCCTGGTCCTCGAAACCGCGCAGGTGGATGGTGATCTCCTGCTTCAGGCCCTCGATCGCGGGGGTCACCTCGGGCGCTACCACCACCACGTCGGCGCCGGCACCGATCAGCACCGGCACCCGGCGCTGCGCGACGTGCCCGCCACCGACGACCACCACCCGACGGCCCGCGAGCCGCAGGCCCGAGGGGTACGGCGGGTGGTGGCTCATGTGGGAATCCCCGCGGACTCGAACGTGGCCATGTCGCGAAGGACTGCCGCAGCGGACCGGACCAGGGGCAGGGCCAGCACGGCGCCACTCCCCTCGCCCAGCCGCAGGTCGAGGTCGACCAGAGGACGGAGGCCCAGGGCCCCGAGCGCGGCGGCGTGGCCGGGTTCGACGCTGCGGTGCCCGGCGACGCAGTGGTCGACGGCCTCCGGCGACAGGGCCTGCGCGACCAGGGCGGCGGCGCCGGCGATGACGCCGTCCAGCACCACGGGGACGCGGTGCGCGGCACAGCCCAGGATCAGGCCGGCCAGCCCCGCGTGCTCCAGGCCGCCGACCTCGGCGAGCACGTCGAGCACGTCGGCATCGTCGGGGACGCGGGCCACGGCCGCGGCGACGATCTCTGTCTTGTGGGCCAGCGTCGCGTCGTCGATGCCGGTGCCTCGTCCGGTGATCGCCTCGGCCGCCGAGCCGGTGAGCTGCGCGATCAGGCAGGCCGACGCGGTGGTGTTGCCGATGCCCATGTCACCGGTGGCCACCACGTCGTACCCGGCAGCCACCAGCTCGTCGGCCACCCGGATGCCGGTGAGGACGGCAACGGCGGCCTCGTGGCGCGACATCGCCGGGCCCACGGCGAGGTCGTCGGTCCCGGGGCGGACCTTCCGCGACCAGACGACCGCGTCGTCCTTGACGTCGGACGCGACGCCGATGTCGACGACGACCACCTCGGCGGCGGCCTGCGCGGCGAGCACGTTGACCGCGGCACCGCCCGCACGGAAGTTCTCCACCATCACCGTGGTGACCTCCTGGGGCCAGGGCGTCACCCCGCTCGCGACCACACCATGGTCGGCGGCGAAGACAGCGACGACGGCTCGGCCGGGGACCGGGGGCGGGCTGGTGCGGGCGATACCCGCCAGCCGCACCGACACGTCCTCGAGGACGCCGAGCGAGCCGGGGGGCTTGGTCAGGGAGGCCTGACGTGCGCGCGCAGCGTCCATCGCCCTCCCGTCGAGGGGCTCGATGGCGGACACGGTCTCGCTGATCAGCTGCTCGGGAGTCACCGCCCCATTGTGTCGGTTCACCTGCGGCGTCGGGTCAGGGGCTGGAAGCGGTTCACCTGTCGGACTAGGTTCGGGGGCATGAGCCTCGAACGCCCTGTGAGCCCGAATCCCTACGACCTGCTGCCCGCCACCGCGACCTTCACGGTCACCTCGGCCGACGTCGCCGACGGCCAGCCCCTCAAGGACGATCAGGTCGCCGCCCTCGGCAACACCTCGCCGCAGCTCTCCTGGGAGGGGGCGCCCGATGGCACGAAGTCGTACGTCGTCACCTGCTACGACCCCGATGCCCCCACGCCGAGCGGCTTCTGGCACTGGGTGCTGGTGGACGTGCCGGGGGACGTGACCTCTCTCGACACCGGCGCGGCGGCGCGTCACCTGCCGGGCAAGGCGTTCCACGTGCGCAACGACGGCGGCCAGCAGGGCTTCATGGGCGCTGCGCCGCCGGAGGGCGACCAGGTGCATCGCTACTTCTTCGTGGTGCACGCGGTCGGCGAGGACTCCCTCGGCGTCGACGAGAGCGCCTCTCCCGCGGTGGTGTCCTTCAACCTGGCCTTCAAGACCCTCGGTCGGGCGATCCTGCACGGGACCTACCAGCACTGAGCCCCGGTCCCGCCCGTTCCGGACCTTCGCCTCTGGTGTGCCGGCTCCGTCCTCACTGTGATGGAGTCACACATCGGTCGAGGAGGACTCCATGGACACGGGCACGCACGTCGACACCGACTTCCGCACCGCGAAGCACTGGAGCGTCGAGGTCTTCATCGGTGAGCACGAGGGGAAGACCCGCGCCGAGGCCCGGCTGCACACCGACGATCCGACGAACCTGATCGGCATCGGCACGTCGCGGTTGAACCCGACCGACAGCGACGTCCCCGAGATCGGCGACGAGCTCGCGGTGGCGCGGGCTCTCTCGGAACTCGCGCACCTCCTCCTGCACGCCGCCGCCGAGGACATCGCCGGCGTCACGCACGAGCGCGTCGAGCTGGCCCGCTAGTCAGCCGCGGAGCAGGTCCTCGAACGGCGTGGGGTCGTCGAAGCCACCGGCGACCTCGCGCGGCGACATCCGCCCGGCCACCAGGTCGGCGAGCTCGGCGGCGGCGCGGTCGACGCGCTCCCCGAGCCGGCCATCCGCGGTGGCCCCGAAGTCCTCGCTGGCGGCGAACACCGCGGTGGGGACGATGATCGCCTTCAGGTAGGCGAACAGCGGCCGCAGCGCGTGCTCCAGCACCAGCGAGTGCCGGGCGCTGCCGGCCGTCGCCCCGAGGAGCACCGGCTTGCCGGCCACCAGGCCGGTCTCGAGCACGTCGAAGAACATCTTGAACAGTCCGCTGTAGGACGCCTGGAACACCGGCGAGACGACCACCAGCGCGTCGGCCCGTCGTACGGTCTCGATCGCGTCGGCCAGCTCACCGGACGGGAACCCGGTGAGCAGGTGGTCGGCGAGAGGGTGCGCCAGCGCCCGGAGCTCGATGACGTCGACCTCGGCGGTCTCCCCGCGCGCGGCGAGCGAGCGCACCGTGGCCGAGGCGAGCTGGTCGCCGAGCAGCCGGGTACTGGACGGCAGGCCCAGCCCGGCGCTGATCAGGGCGATCCGGCGGGTCATCGCAGGCTCTCCTCGGCGGGGACGGCCACGGCGGCGGCCACCCGGGCGGCGTGGGTCGGACCGTCGGGCACGTGCGCGGGCTTCAGTGCCGCGAACTCGCGACGCAGGACCGGCACGACCTCCTCGCCGAGCAGATCGAGCTGCTCGAGCACGGTCTTCAGCGGCAGGCCGGCGTGGTCCATCAGGAACAGCTGGCGCTGGTAGTCCCCGACGTACTCCCGGAAGCCGAGGGTGCGCTCGATGACCTGCTGCGG
>JBEVFC010000219.1:0-3599 GCA_040512455.1 Nocardioides sp. | reverse complement strand
GCCAGCCAGGCGGCGGCACGGTCCGCCCCTGCTCCGATGACCGGAGCGAGGTCGGTGACCGGGCGGATCAGCCAGACGCAGGCCTCCCCGTTGTGGGTGGGGAAGACCCCGGCGAAGGCGTTGTCCTCCACGTGCAGCTGGATGCCGTCCCAGTCGACGCCGCCGACGTAGGTGTAGAAGCAGGCGCCGGTGGGGTCGTGCTGCTCGGTGACCTCGGCGCCGACGTACCGGGCCAGGGACGAGCGGACCCCGTCGGCCCCGATGACCAGTGACGCGGTCAGCTCCCGCGGGGTGCCGTCGGCGTCCCGCGCGGTGATCCCGGTGACCCGGCCGTCGGCGTCGCGCAGGACCCCGGTGACCGTCGTGTCGGTGATCATCCGGGCACCGGCCGCCACCGCGGCGTCGGCGAGCAGGGCGTCGAGCACGTAGCGGCGCGGCGCGATCACGAAGTCGACCCCGGCCCGGTCCTTGATGGTGTGCCGGACCGTCTCGCCGTCGTGGTGGAACGAGACGGACCGGATCTCCGGCGCCCCGGTCGCGACCACGTCGTCGAGCAGTCCCCAGCGGTCGAGCTGGACCATGCCGCCGCGGGACAGCGAGTGGGTCGAGCTGGTGTCCCGTGCCGGGTGCGACCGGTCGACCATCACCACGTCGTGACCGGCCAGGGCCAGCAGGCGGGCGGCCGCGGCCCCCGCGCAGCGGGCCCCGACGACCACGACGTCGTGATGACTGCGACGCGGGCGACCGAAGGACTGCGCGGGCAAACCAGTGGGGACGGGGTTCCTGTCGATGTACCTTGCCATGAGGGCTCCTTGACGTTTCTGTTCGATGTGGACCAGCCTCCGGGAGCGCGAACCAACGGTCATCGGTCGTTTGCCCGACAAGGTGGGCGGGCCCCGGGCACCGATGTCGGTGAGACGGACGGCAGTGGTGGACGACGAGCGCACCCCGGCGATGTACGGCAGGGACGAGACCCTCGCCCGCGCCCAGCGCCCGCTCAGCGAGGCGCTCGCGGGGCGGGGCCGGCTCGTGCTCCTGGCCGGCGAGGCCGGGATCGGCAAGACCCGGCTGCTGCGCGCCGTACAGGAGGAGGCCGCGGCCCAGGGGTTCGCCCGGTGGTCCGCCGCCGCCTCCCCCCAGGACCTGGAGCTCTCCGGCGGGCTGCTCCTGGACCTCGGCCACGCGATGGCGCGGTCGACCGACACGGACGTGGCCGACCGCGGCACCGCCCTGCTGGCCGACCTCCTGGACGTGACCGGCCACTCGGCGCCCTCCGGGGACGCGCACCGGCGGCGCCGGCTCGTGGTGCTCGACGCGGTCGAGCGCCTGGCGTCGCTGGCCGAGCAGGGACCGGCGCTCCTGGCACTCGAGGACCTGCACTGGTGCGACGAGCTCAGCCTGGAGATCGTCGGGCAGCTGGCCCGGCGGCTCCCCTCCCTGTCCCTGTGCGTGGTGGGCACGCTGCGCACCGACGAGCTGCACCAGGAGGCGCCGGCCCGGTCCTGGCGGGCCCGGATGCTGCTGCAGCGGCTCGCGGTGGAGCTCCGCCTGTCACCCCTGGACCGCGAGCAGTGCGAGGCGATGGTGCGCGACCTGCTCGGGGGCGCCGTACCTCCCGGCGCCTGGTCGAGCTGGTCCACCAGCGGTCGGGCGGGGTTCCGCTGCATGTCGAGGAGCTGGTCAGCGCCGCCGCGCAGGGGCACCTGAGCCCGTCCTCGGACTACGTCCCCGAGACGCTGGCCGAGGCGGTGCAGCAACGCTTCGAGACCCTGTCGGAGCCGGCCCGGGACACCGCGGTGGCGGCTGCCGTCGTACGCCGCAGCTTCGACGTCGACCTGCTCGCCGCGGTCGCCGACATCACCGACCAGGCCGCGGCCACCAGCCTCGACGAGCTCGTCGACCGTCACTTCGTGCACGAGGAGTCCCCGGGGTGGTTCGGCTTCCGGCACGCCCTGATCCGCGATGCCGTCGAGGCGAACGCCCCGCTGGCCACCCGCCGGGCGCTCCACGCCCGGGTCGCCGACGTGGCGCGACACCGCCCCGAGCTGGGAGGAGACGCCTACCGGTCGGCGCACCACGAGGCCGCCGGGCAGCACGACGAGGCCGTGGACGCGGCGTCGGCCGCGGCGCTCCGGGCCAGCTCGCTGTCCGCCCACCAGGAGGCGCTCGACCTGCTGCACCGGGCGGTGCGGTGCCTGCGCGCGGGCGACGAGCGGCGCAGCGACCTGCTCGTCCGCCGGGCGGTCGAGGCGGCCGCCACGGACGACAACACCCAGGCGGCGGCGGACTACGAGGCTGCGTACGACCTCCTCGAGGGCGAGGACCCGGTGACCGCGGCCGCGCTGCTGCCGGGCCTGGTGGCGGTCCGGCACCTGCTGGGCGACCCCCTGCCGGCCCGCATCGCGGTGCTGGACCGCGGACTGGCCGAGGTCGACGGGCTGACCGGGCAGGCGCAGCGGGTGCGGGCCGACCTCCTGGCCGGGAAGGCCGCGGCGTACCTCGTCGCCGACTGCCTGGACGCCGCCGTCGAGGTCGCCGAGGAGGCGCTGACGGCCGCCGGCGCCCAGGACGAGCAGACCCGCCTCAACACCGTGGTCACGGTGGGGACCGTGGAGGTGTTCGCCGGCCGCCACGACGAGGCCTGGCGACGGCTCGAGGACGCCACCCGCCGGGCGCGTGAGCTCGGCCTGGAGGCGGAGGCGGCCCGCGGCTACCGGATGATCGGGTCGTCGGCGTCGACGCTGGTGGAGTACGACCGCGCCGAGCGGTGGCTGCGCGAGGGTGTCGAGTACGCCGCCCGCACCGAGCAGTGGAACCACCGGCAGTACATGGTCAGCCACCAGGCACACGTCTGGTGGTGCAACGGGCTCTGGGACGCGTCGTCACAGACCGCGCAGCAGCTGCTCACCGAGGACGAGGGCGGCATCACCACCCGGATCATCGCCCTGCACGCGCTCGGCTTCGTCTCCCTGGGCCGCGGCCGCTTCGACGCCGCCGCCGAGGTCCTGGGTGAGGCACGCGCCTCGGGCGAGGAGATGCGGGAGCTGCAGCGGTTCTCGCCGGCGCTCTGGGGACTGGCCGAGTGCGCGCTGCTGACCGGGGACAGCGCCGCGGCGGTCGCGCTGACCGAGGCGGGGTACGTCGCGTCGCACGAGGTCCGGGAGGCCGCCAACCTGTTCCCGTTCCTGGTCACCGGGACCCGAGCGCGGCTGGCCCAGCACGACGTGTCCGGCGCCGGCGACTGGGTGGACCGGGTGTCCGCCGACCTGCTCGCCCGGGCGGTGCCCGGGATGCTGCCCGCCGTCGACCACGCGGCGGGACTGGTCCACCTGGCGTCGGGACGCACCGGCAAGGCGCGCGAGCTGCTCGAGCGCGCGCATGCCGGTTGGTCGGAGCGCGGCCGGTGGTGGGAGGCGCAGTGGGGTGCCCTCGACCTCGCCCGGTGCGCGATCGCCTCGAACCGCCGTACCGAGGCGGCCACGCTCGTCGAGGCGGTGCGTCAGGCGGCGTCGGCGGTCGGAGCCACGCCGCTGCTCGAGGCCGCGGCCGGGGTCGGCTCGCGGCTCGACCACCACGACGCCCCGGAGCCCTGGTCCCCG
>JBEVFC010000208.1:0-3096 GCA_040512455.1 Nocardioides sp. | reverse complement strand
TGCGCCTCGGCGCCCCAGTGGAAGCCGCGTCCGGGGGCGTCGGTGGCGCGCGCGAACGGCGAGCCGATCATCACCGCGTCCGCTCCGCACGCGATCGCCTTGGCGACGTCACCGGAGCGGCCGATCGAGCCGTCGGCGATGACGTGCACGTAGCGGCCGCCGGACTCGTCCATGTAGTCGCGCCGGGCGGCGGCCACGTCGGCCACCGCGGAGGCCATCGGCACCGCGACGCCGAGGACGGTGCGGGTGGTGTGCGCCGCGCCGCCGCCGAAACCGACCAGCACGCCGGCCGCGCCGGTGCGCATCAGGTGCAGGGCCGCCTGGTACGTCGCGCAGCCGCCGACGATCACCGGGACGTCGAGCTCGTAGATGAACTCCTTGAGGTTCAGCGGTTCGGCCTGGCTGGAGACGTGCTCCGCGGAGACCGTCGTCCCGCGGATGACGAACATGTCGACACCGGCGTCGACGACCACCTTGGCGAACTCCTTGGTGTGCTGGGGTGACAGCGCGCCGGCCACGGTGACCCCGGACTCGCGGATCTCGTGCAGCCGGCGGGTGATCAGCTCGCCCTGGATCGGGGCGGCGTAGATCTCCTGCAGCCGCGCGGTGGCCGCGGCCCCGCGGAGGCCGGCGACCTGCTCCAGCAGCGGCGACGGGTCGTCGTACCGGGTCCAGAGGCCCTCGAGGTTGAGCACCCCGAGGCCGCCGACCTTGCCGAGGGCGATCGCGGTCTCGGGCGACATCACCGAGTCCATCGGCGCGGCCAGCACCGGCAGCTCGAAGCGGTATGCGTCGATCTGCCAGTCGACGCTCACCTCTTCGGGGTCGCGGGTGCGGCGGGAGGGGACGATCGCGATGTCGTCGAAGGAATAGGCCCGACGAGCGCGCTTGGCCTTGCCGATCTCGATCTCAGTCACCGGCCCACCCTATCGGCGGGTCAGGAGCCGGAGTAGTTCGGCGCCTCCACGGTCATCTGGACGTCGTGCGGGTGGCTCTCCTTGAGCGAGGCGGAGGTGATCCGGACGAAGCGTCCCTTCTCCTGCAGCTCCGCGATGGTCCGGGCACCGCAGTAGAACATCGACTGGTTGAGGCCGCCGATGAGCTGGTGCGCGACCATGGACAGCGGGCCGCGGAAGGCGACCTGGCCCTCGACGCCCTCCGGCACGATCTTGTCGTCGCTGGTGACCTCGGCCTGGAAGTACCGGTCCTTGGAGTAGGACTTCTTGCCGCGGCTCGACATCGCGCCCAGCGAGCCCATGCCGCGGTAGGCCTTGAACTGCTTGCCGTTGACGAACACCAGCTCGCCCGGCGACTCCTCGCAGCCGGCGAGCAGCGAGCCCACCATCACCGTGTCGGCACCGGCCACGATCGCCTTGCCGATCTCGCCGGAGTACTTCAGGCCGCCGTCCGCGATGACCGGGATACCGGCCGGCTTGCAGGCCAGCGCGGCCTCGTAGACCGCCGAGACCTGGGGCACGCCGACTCCGGTGACCACTCGGGTCGTGCAGATCGAGCCGGGACCGACGCCCACCTTGACCGCGTCCGCGCCCGCGTCGACGAACGCCTGCGCGCCCGCCCGGGTGGCGACGTTGCCGCCGATGACCTGCACGTGCCGGGTGGCCGGGTCGGTCTTGAGGCGGTGCACCATCTCGAGCAGCATCCGCACGTGGCCGTGCGCGGTGTCGGCGACGAGCACGTCGGCGCCGGCCTCGACCAGGGTGGTGGCGCGTTCCCAGGCGTCACCGAAGTAGCCGATCGCGGCGCCGACCATCAGCCGGCCGTCGGCGTCCTGCGAGGTGTTCGGGAACTGCTCGTTCTTGACGAAGTCCTTGACCGTGATCAGGCCCGCGAGGCGGCCCTGGTCGTCGACCAGCGGCAGCCGCTCGCGCTTGTGCTTGCGCAGCAGCAGGGTCGCGTCCTCGCGGCTGATGCCGACCGGGCCGGTGACCAGCGGCATCGGCGTCATCACCTCGTCGACCTTCGTCGTGGCCCACTCCGCGACCGGGGTGAAACGCAGGTCGCGGTTGGTGATGATCCCGAGCAGCCGGTTGTCGGTGTCGACGACCGGGAGGCCGGAGACGCGGTACTCGCCGCAGATCGCGTCGAGCTGCTCCAGCGTCGCGTCCGGGCCGATGGTGACCGGGTTGGAGATGATCCCCGTCTGGGTCCGCTTCACCAGGTCGACCTGGTAGGCCTGGTCCTCGATCGAGAGGTTGCGGTGCAGCACCCCGAGGCCGCCCTGGCGGGCCATCGCGATCGCCATCCGGGACTCGGTGACCGTGTCCATGGCGGCCGAGATCAACGGCACCTTCAGCGTGATCTCACGGGTCAGCCGGGCCGTGGTGTCGATGTCGCTCGGGGCGAGATCGCTCTCCCCCGGCAGAAGCAGCACGTCGTCGTAGGTGAGGCCGAGGGCAGCGAACTTGTCAGGGAGCTCCACGCCCCCCATTCTACGGGCGGCCCGGGCGGTCCCGAGCGCCGCCCGGCCCTCAGACCGGCAGCGGCCTCAGGTCCCGAACCGGGATCCGCACGGTGAGCCGGTCGCTGGCCATCCGGATCCGGCCGCGGAGGCCCGCGGCCAGCACGATCGGGAGCACCGCCTGGTTGTCCGCCTCGGTGCTGAGCAGGATCTCCTCGGCGCGCTGCCCGGCCGCCAGACGGCCCGCCTCCACCAGCAGCCGGGTGCCGATCCCGCGGCGCCGCCAGGCGGGGTCGACCTCCAGCGTGACGGTGAGGACGCCCTCCTCGGTGGCGTGCTCGGCCAGCCGGGCCACCCCGACCACGGTGCCCTCGACGAGCGCGGCCACCCGGCCGTCGGAGGCGGCGTACGTCGGCGCGGACCCGCTGCCGACCCGGCGCCCGGGCGGCGGCGGCTGCGGCGCAGACACGGCGCGGCTGCGGGCGAGGACGTCGCTGACCAGGTCGGCCATGGCCGTGGCGCGGGCATGTTCGGTGGAGGTGAACTGCGCGGTGCGGCGGACCTGGACCGCGACGTCGCCGACGGTCATCTCCATGACGTCCTGGACGGGGCTGAGGACCCCCTCGACCGGGTCGGCCTCGGCGTCGAAGAGGCCGGCGACGACCTCCGGGAAGCTT
>JBEVFC010000178.1:0-6055 GCA_040512455.1 Nocardioides sp. | reverse complement strand
TGGGCGGCTCCAAGTCCGAGGAGTTCCTCGCCAAGGCCGCGGTGGGCGAGGACACCTACGTCCGCTGCACCAACTGCGACTACGCCGCCAACGTCGAGGCCGTCACGGTCCCCGCGCCCGCGTCCGTGCCGTACGACGACGCCCCCGCCGCGCACGCCGAGCAGACGCCGGACACCCCGACCATCGAGACCCTCGTCGACCACCTCAACGAGAAGTTCCCCCGTGACGACCGGCCCTGGGCGGCCGGCGACACACTCAAGAACGTGCTGGTGGTGCTCAAGCACCCCGACGGCACCCGCGAGCCGCTCGCCATCGGTGTGCCCGGAGACCGCGAGGTCGACCAGAAGCGCCTCGAGGGGCAGCTGGAGCCGATCGAGGTCGAGGCGATGGACGAGGCCGAGATGAAGAAGCACGAGGCGCTGGTCAAGGGCTACATCGGCCCCGAGGTGCTGGGGGAGGAGTCGGCGTCGAAGATCCGCTACGTCGTCGACCCCCGGGTCGTCGAGGGCACTCGCTGGGTCACCGGCGCGAACGTCCCCGGCAGCCACGTCCTCGACCTGGTCGTCGGGCGTGACTTCACCCCGGACGGCACCATCGAGGCCGCGGACGTCCGTGACGGTGACGCCTGCCCCAACTGCGACGAGGGCACCCTGCGGTCCGCGCGCGGCATCGAGATGGGCCACATCTTCCAGCTCGGCCGCATGTACGCCGAGGCCCTGGGCCTGCAGGTCCTCGACGAGAACGGCAAGCTGGTCACGGTCACGATGGGCTCCTACGGCATCGGGGTCTCCCGGGCGGTGGCGGCGATCGCCGAGGGCAACAACGACGAGCTCGGACTGATCTGGCCGCGCGAGATCACCCCGGCCGACGTCCACATCGTCGCGACCGGCAAGGACCCGGCGATCTTCGAGGCCGCCGACGCACTGGCCGAGGAGCTCACCGCCTCCGGCCTCCACGTGATGTACGACGACCGTCCGAAGGTCAGCCCGGGAGTGAAGTTCAAGGACGCCGAGCTGATCGGCGTACCGACGATCGTCACGGTCGGCCGCGGGCTCGCCGACGGAACCGTCGAGGTCAAGGACCGCCGTACCGGCGAGCGCGAGGAGGTCCGTGTGGCCGAGGCCGCCGGCCACCTGCTCGGAGTCGTCCGGTCGTGAACACGCCACGCCGTTCTCCTGCTCGTCCGCTGCGCTCCTCCGCCGGACAACGCCGCGGGGGCCCAGCGTGAGCATCGACGCCGTCATCTTCGACTGGGGCGGCACCCTGACCCGCTGGCACGACATCGACTTCCACGCGGAGTCGCTGGCGCTGGCGCAGGCGGTGGCGAACGCCCCCGAGAACGACCACGACGCCAACGCCCGGAAGCTGCACGCCGCCGGCGACGTCATCTGGGGGAGGAGCCGGGACCACCAGCAGAGCTCCACGGTCGCCGACCTGTTCGCCGAGGCCGGGCTCGACCACGACCCGCAGCTCCTCGACGCCTACTACGAGTTCTGGCTGCCGCACACGGAGACCGACCCGCAGGTCGGCCCGCTGTGGGAGGCGCTGCGCGCGGACGGACTCAGGGTCGGCGTGCTCTCCAACACGATCTGGCCGCGGGACTGGCACGAGGAGTTCTTCCGGCGCGATGGTGTCGACCACCTGATCGACGGGGATGTCTACACCAGCGAGATCCCGTGGACGAAGCCCAGCGAGCACGCGTTCGCGGCGGCGATGGCGGCGGTCGGGGTCAGCGACCCGGCCCGCTGCGTCTACGTGGGGGACCGGCTGTATGACGACGTCTGGGGCGCGAAGAACGCCGGGCTGCGCGCGATCCACGTCCCCCACAGCACGATTCCGGTGAGTCAGGTCGGCCACACCGAGGGCGTGCCCGACGCCGTGGCGCACGCGCTGGCCGAGATCCACCACCTCGTCCGAGGCTGGTCCTGACCCTCCACTTTTGCATGTTTATGCAACGCGAGAACTCGCAGCGCTGATGGCTGGGCATTGCAGGACTGTGTAGTGGATGATTCTGGTCAGCGGGATCGGGCCCGCTGAACCGGGTGCCCCCCGTCCGCTGCTGACCGGGCGGGAGGGCCCCTCCCGGACCCGAAGATGGCCGGGTTCCGGAAGTCAGCGGTCCGCCAGCTGGGCGGCGCCGGGGGACGGCTCGGGGGTCCCCCCGCTCGGCGGCGCGGGGATGGGTGGGGGGGCCCCCCCGCCCCCCGCGCGGGGGCACCGCTGCTTCGGTCAGCGCCTCGATCGCGAGCTCCCGCCGACGCCCCGTGGTCCGCGCCACCGTGTCGGCGTACGTCGCGGCGCACCGCTGCTCGGTGACCAGCGCGGCCTGCTCCACCTGGCGCGGGTTCGCGACCGGGTTCGGCAGGGCGTAGGCCACCTCGGCGGCGATCGGCTCGGTGTCGAGGTCACGGACGAGGCGGACCAGCTGGTCCCGCCGGCCGCGGTGGGCCTGGTAGCCGGCCGTCACCTCCCGGAACAGGGCAGGGGTCGCGGACCGCGACGTCTGACCGCCCAGCACCCCGTACACCCACAGGGCCGCGTGCTCGCCGGCGAGCGCCGTCTGCAGCGCCTGGATCTCACTCGGGTCCACGCCCGTCGTGGGGGCGCTCACGGGGTTGCTCCCACGTCGACGGCGCCCAGC
Source organism: Nocardioides sp. (assembly GCA_040512455.1). Taxonomy (GTDB): domain Bacteria; phylum Actinomycetota; class Actinomycetes; order Propionibacteriales; family Nocardioidaceae; genus Nocardioides. Next base: position 3,414 of record JBEVFC010000178.1, on the reverse strand, counting down.
CGCGTGCGCTGCTGGGCGACCGCGGCGGACATCGACGCCAGGGCCCGGGCGAAGCTGCCGCTGGCGGCACCGCCGGCCGACTCCGCGAGCGTCTGCTGGAGCCCACGCTCCTCGGTGAGCACCAACGCCAGCGCCGTCGCGCTGCGACCCGGCACCGGCCGCGGGGCGGCCTCCTCGGACGCCTCGCCGGCCTCCGCGAGCAGGTCGGCGTGCGCCTGGTGCATGAGCGTGACGTCGGCCAGGACGCCGGCCAGGCCCCGGTGTCGAGCGGCCACCCGGGCGACCAGGTCCGCCACGCGGGTGGTGGCGGCCAACGCCGTCGCGGCCACCTCGGTGTCGTCGTCGACCGACGCCGGGCCGGTGCTCCCGGTCGGCTGCGGCGTGGTGTCCTCGTCGGGCCCCCAGCGGCAGCCGGCCAGGCCGGCGGAGAGGGCGACCAGGGGCGCCGCCGCGAGCGTCGTACGACGCAGCACGGGGCGGGAGGTCAGCGGCACGCGGGAACTCTAACGCCCGGTCGGAGCAGCACCGGACAGCCGCTAGGGTGGACCCGACAACAGCACAAGGAGGTCGGAACCCGTGAGCAGCCCCAAGTCGGACGCCACCAGGGATCGCATCGAAGCGGAACTCATCGACCCCCTGTCAGCCCTCGGGCTCGACGTCGAAGCCGTGGAGATCACTCCCGCAGGCAAGCGTCGCGTGCTCCGTGTCGCCGTCGACAAGGACGGTGGCGTCAACCTCGACGACATCGCCGAGGCGACCCGCGAGGTCTCCAGCACCCTGGACGCCTCCGACGTGATGGGCGAGCACCCCTACACCCTCGAGGTCACCTCCCGAGGGGTCGACCGTCCCCTCACTCTGCCGCGCCACTGGCGCCGCAACGCGACCCGTCTGGTCAAGATCTCCCTCGTCGAAGGCGGCGAGGTCGAGGGCCGGATCGGCTCCAGCACCGACGAGACCGTCACCCTCGACGTGGACGGCAGCGACCGTGAGGTCGCCTACGCGGACATCGCCAAGGCGCGCGTCCAGATCGAGTTCAACCGACCGACGTCGAAGGAGGCGTGATGGACATCGACCTCAACATTCTCCGGATGCTCGAGCAGGAGAAGGAGATCAAGTTCAGCGTGCTGGTGGAGGCCATCGAGCAGGCCCTCCTCACGGCGTACCACCGGACCCCCGGTGCCCGGGACCAGGCTCGCGTCGTCCTCGACCAGCGCAATGGCCACGTCACGGTCTTCGCGGCCGAGCTCGACGACGAGGGCAACAAGGTCGGCGAGTTCGACGACACCCCCGACGGCTTCGGCCGGATCGCCGCGACCACCGCGAAGCAGATCATGCTGCAGCGGCTGCGCGACGCCGAGGACGAGCTGCGCTTCGGGGAGTTCTCCGGCAAGGAGGGCGACATCATCTCCGGCGTCATCCAGCAGGGCCGCAACCCCGATGACGTCATGGTCGACCTCGGCAAGCTCGAGGCGATCCTCCCGCTGGGTGAGCGGGTGCCGGGCGAGAGCTACGAGCACGGCGAGCGCATCAAGTGCATGGTCGTCTCGGTCCGCAAGGGCATGCGCGGCCCGCAGATCACGCTGTCGCGCACCCACCCCAACCTGGTGAAGAAGCTGTTCGCGCTCGAGGTCCCCGAGATCGCCGACGGCACCGTCGAGATCGCGGCGATCGCCCGCGAGGCCGGTCACCGCACCAAGCTCGCGGTCCACACCAAGGTCCCCGGCGTCAACGCCAAGGGCTCCTGCATCGGGCCGATGGGCTCGCGGGTCCGTGCGGTGATGGCCGAGCTGCACGGCGAGAAGATCGACATCGTGGACTTCTCCGAGGACCCGGCCGAGATGGTGGCGCACGCACTGTCGCCCGCGCGGGTGTCGTCGGTGGAGATCATCTCCCTCGAGCAGCGCTCCGCGCGCGTCGTGGTGCCCGACTTCCAGCTGTCGCTGGCCATCGGCAAGGAGGGCCAGAACGCCCGTCTCGCCGCCCGGCTGACCGGCTGGCGGATCGACATCCGCTCCGACGAGGCGCCGGCCTGACGCACACCTAGGCGTGCGCCGGAGCCGGCCCGACGCGGACCAGGTCCACGTCCAGGGCCGGCACCAGGTGGCCGTCGTCGCCGTCCGACCACTCCGGGAAGTCGAACACCGCGACCATGACCTGCAGCGGGTACGCCGGCGGCGTGTCGCAGCGGCGTACCTCCCGGTCGTCGACGGTGAAGACCGCCCGGGTGCGGTCCCAGTCGACGGCGTAGGTGTGGTAGTCCGCGACGTCGAGGTCGAGCCGGGGCGCGGCGAAGTCCTGGGCGAGGTCGGGGTCCCGGAAGGCCTTGAAGCCGCTGCCCACCTCGGCCGAACCGTCGTGCACCGAGCTCCCGAACACCTCGACGACGCAGATCTCCCCGCACCGCTCCGGCTGGTCCTCGAAGCCGACCAGCCACAGCGACGCCATCGAGCGCCGCGAGAGACGCATCCGGCAGCGGACCTCCAGATGACCTCCGTCGACGAGCAGGCCCTCGAAGCGGGGCTGCTCCTCGCGGACGGTCTGCCCGTCCCGGAAGGGCTGCTGCCCCACGGTGCTGCCCACGGGCCCGGAGAAGCTGCCGGACTGACAACCGGAGACGCGGAGCGGGGGAGTGTGGTCGCCGGGGCACCACAACGGGTGCTCGACGGGGATCTCCAGGGTCAGGCAGGAGCCAGCGATCCGCCACGATGCGGCGCTCGCCGCGCGCGAGCTCCAGGCGGGCAGGTAGTGCGGGAGCCAGACCCCGGTGTCGAGGTCGGGCGCGTCGAAGTCGTCGTACCAGCGGCCGGCGGACGGGCCGGAGGAGGCGACCACACGGTCCATGCCGTCACGGTAGCGGGGAACCCGGTTCGGATTCCGAGGGCTTTACCGATAGAGTTGATGCCAGTGGTTCGCACACACGGCACCGACGCCTGCCCCGACTCAGCCCCGCTCGCGGGACCGGTCAGGACCTGCATCGGTTGCCGGGAACGGGCCGCGAAGAGCGAGTTGCTACGGGTCGTTGCCGGCTCGGGGGCTGATGGTGCTGCCGTCGTCCCCGATCCCACAGGCACGGCCCCCGGACGTGGAGCGCACCTGCACCCGACGTCCGCGTGCTACGACCTCGCGGTGCGCAGGCGGGCCTTCGCCCGAGCCCTCCGGCTCGAGCACGGCCTGCCCAGCACGCCGGTGGGGGACTACCTCGTTCAGTCATGACAGTGATCGACCGACAAGAAACTGGAGCAGCAGCTCATGAGCACTCGATGAGTAACTCCCGATGAGCGTGCACAACCACTAGCGGTCCGATTCACCCCTCCCTGCAGACCAGGGACTCCGGGGCTCGGGCCAGAAGGAGAAGCGTGGCCAAGCCCCGAGTCCATGAACTCGCCAAGGAATTCGGCGTCGAGAGCAAGTTTG
>JBEVFC010000167.1:0-7009 GCA_040512455.1 Nocardioides sp. | reverse complement strand
TTCTCCAGCCCGAACGCCGTCGACCGGTGCCTAGCCAGCTCGTCGAGCTCCACGAAGGACCCCTCGTCGAAGAGCAGCTCGATCCGTTCCCGGGCGGTCTTGCGGCCCTTGGCGTGCTGCTTCTCCACCGCCTTCGCGGAACCGGCGTGCACGGCCTCGTCCAGCCGACGCTCCAGGTCGGCGAGCTTGCCCGCCGTCGTGTGGATGTCGATGTCCTCGGGGACCTCGGTGCCCTCGCCGGGCTCTCGCTGTGCACTCACGGGTGGTGGCCTCCTCTGTGTGGCATGCGCCAATCTAGTGCCCATGGAACCAAGCCCGCGCCCACCCCTCGACGCCGACCGACTGCCTGCGGGCGTCGAGATCCTCCCCGAGGCACCCTCCACCAACGCCGTCCTCGCCGAGCGCGCCCGGGCGGGTGCCCTCGAGGGCGCCGTCGTGGTCGCCGAGCACCAGACCGCCGGCCGCGGTCGGCTCGACCGCACCTGGGAGACGCCGGCCCGCTCGGCGCTCACGTTCTCGGTGCTGCTGCGCCCGAACCTGCCGGCGAGCTCGTGGCCGTGGATCCCGCTGCTGGTGGGGTACGCCGTGCAGGCGGCGCTGGCCGACCGGCTGCCGGCGATCGCGCTGAAGTGGCCCAACGACGTGCTGGTCGAGGAGCGCAAGATCGGCGGCATCCTCGTGGAGCGCGTGGACACCCCGCACGGGCCGGCCGCCGTGGTCGGCATCGGCATCAACGTCTCCCAGACCCTCGACGAGCTGCCGGTCGCGCTGGCCACCTCGCTGGCGCTCGAGCTGCCGGAGGCGCCGGACCGGACCGACGTGCTCGCCCAGGTGCTCGGCTCGATCGACGGCCTGCTGCCGCTGCTCGAGGACACCGTCGCGCTGCGGGCGGCGTACGCCGACGCGTGCTCGACGCTGGGCCGCGACGTCCGGGTCGACCTGCCGGCGGGGGAGCAGCTGACCGGCCGCGCGGAGGACATCGACGACGAGGGCCGGCTGGTGGTGGCCGGGCCGGACGGGACCGTCGCGGTCGGCGCGGGCGATGTGGTGCACGTGCGGCCGAGACTTTGACATGATCGGGGGGTGGCCATCTCCCCGAAGCTCCTCAATGACGGTGAGCACGTCGTCGTCACGACCCGCACCCACCCGAAGGTGCTGCTGCTCCCGCTGATCGTGCTCCTGGTGATGCTGGCCGCCGCGGTGTGGTCCCAGCAGGCCATCGACGGCCGCCTGGCGGGGGTCCCCACGATCGTGGTGTGGGTGGTCACCGCCGCGGTGCTGTTCTGGTGGGTGCTGCGCCCCGTGGTGCTCTGGGCCACCACGTCCTACACCTTCACCAACCGTCGCTTCATGAAGCGGGGCGGCCTGATCGCCAAGACCGGCCGCACCATCCCGCTCAACCGGATCAGCGGTGTCGACTTCGAGATCGGTGTCATCGATCGGATCTTCGGCTGCGGCACGCTCATCGTGAGCGACGCCAGCGAGCAGGGCCGCGTCGAGCTGAAGGACATCCCTCGGGTGGAGCAGGTCCAGCTGCAGGTCTCCGACGAGCTGCACCGCCTCTCCGAGCCCCGCCGCAACGATGACGGAACCTGAGCAGCCGGAGGAGGCTCCGCGGCTGACCCGCGAGGACCTCGAGCGAGCCATCCTCAAGGAGTCCCCGCGCTACACCGCCTCCCAGGTGGCGGGTGGCGACGAGACCGCGCTGGAGGAGTCGCGACGGCTCTGGCGGGCGCTGGGCTTCCCGGAGTACGCCGGGGAGGAGGTCGCCTTCACCCGGGGTGACGCCGGTGCCCTGGCCACCCTGCGCGCGGCGATCGACAGCGGTGTCATCGACTTCGACACCGCACTCAACCTCACCCGTGCGGTCGGCCAGACGATGTCGAGGCTGGCCGACTGGGAGGTGGCCACCCTGGTGCCGAAGCTGGACCAGGCGGAGGCCGGCCCGGACGGCACCGGCAGCCGGCTGGGCGCCGCAATCAGGCTGGTCGAGCAGGTCAACGAGCCGTTCGAGGCGCTGCTCGTCTACGCCTGGCGGCGGCACCTGGCCGCCGCCGTCGCCCGGGTCGAGGCGCTCGGCCCGGACGACGACGAGCTGAAGACCACCGAGGTCACCGTCGGTTTCGCCGACATCGTCCAGTTCACCGCGCTCTCCAACGAGATCGGCGAGGAGCGGATCGGCGATCTGGTGGAGGTGTTCGAGTCGCGCTGCTCCGACGTCGTCGCCGCCCACCGGGGCCGGATCATCAAGAGCCTCGGCGACTCGGTGCTGTTCATCGCGGATGACGCGGTCCGGGCCTATGACATCGCGGCCGGGATCATCGCCGTGATCGGCCGGGACCCGCGGATGCCCGACGTGCGCGTCGGCCTGGCCAGTGGCCCGGTGGTGATGCGCCTCGGCGACGTGTTCGGTCCGCCGGTCAACATGGCCGCCCGGCTGACCGCGGTGGCCCGCCGCAACCGGGTGATCATCGACGAGCACACCGCCGAGCTGCTGCCCTCCGACGAGTTCGAGATCCGGCGGCTGCCGGCCCGGCCGGTCCGCGGGTTCGGACTCGTGGAACCCATCGCCGTACGCCGCCAGTAGGCTCTTCGAACGTGACGCTCACTCCTTCCGGGCCCGGCCCCGAGGCCCCCACCCTCGCCGTCATCGGCGGCGGCCAGCTCGCCCGGATGATGGCCCAGCCGGCGATCGCGCTGGCCCTGCCGCTCCGCCTGCTCGCCGAGGCCGAGGGCGTGTCGGCGGCGCAGGTGATCCCCGACCACACCGTCGGCGACTACCGCGACCTCGACACGCTCCGCAAGGTCACCGACGGCTGTGCCGTGGTCACCTTCGACCACGAGCACGTGCCGACCGAGCACCTGCACGCGCTCGAGGAGGCCGGGGTCGCGGTGCGTCCCGGCCCGGACGCGCTGGTGCACGCCCAGGACAAGGGGGTGATGCGCGAGCGGCTCACCGCCCTCGGCGTCCCGTGCCCCCGGCACGCGCTGGTCACCACGCCCGAGGAGGTCGCCGCGTTCGGCTTCCCGGCGGTCCTCAAGACCACCCGGGGCGGGTACGACGGCAAGGGCGTGTGGGTGGTCCGCTCCACCGACGACTGTGCGGAGGCGTTCACCACCGCCGGGGCGAGCGGCGTCCGCATCCTCGCGGAGGAGCTCGTGGAGTTCCGGCGCGAGCTGTCCGCCCTGGTGGCCCGGTCGCCCAGCGGGCAGGCCGCGGCGTACCCGGTCGTCGAGTCCACGCAGCGCGACGGCGTCTGCGCCGAGGTGATCGCCCCGGCGCCCGACCTCGACCCCGACCTGGCCGCGCGTGCCCAGCAGCTGGCGCTCACCGTCGCCGGGGCCCTCGACGTCACCGGCATCCTCGCCGTCGAGCTGTTCGAGACCACGGACGGGCGGGTGCTCGTCAACGAGCTGGCGATGCGGCCGCACAACACCGGTCACTGGACCCAGGACGGCGCGGTCACCAGCCAGTTCGAGAACCATCTCCGGGCGGTGATGGACCTGCCGCTCGGGTCGCCGGCGCCCCGCGCCCGCTGGACCGTGATGGTCAACATCCTCGGCGGCGACAACGCCGGGACCGGCCGGCTGTACGACGGCTACCCGCACGCCCTGGCCCGCGACCCGCACCTGCGGGTGCACCTCTACGGCAAGGAACTACGCCCTGGGCGAAAGGTCGGCCACGTCAACGCCTACGGGGACGACCTCGATGATTGTCTGGAGCGAGCGCGGCACGCGGCCGCGTGGTTCCGGGGCGACCTGGGCAACGAGAGCGAGTAATGCAGATGACCGAAGCACGCGTGGGCATCGTGATGGGTTCCGACTCCGACTGGCCGGTGATGAAGGCCGCGGCGGAGGCGCTCGGCGAGTTCGGCATCACGCACGAGGCCGACGTGGTCTCCGCGCACCGGATGCCCGAGGAGATGCTGGCCTACGGCCGCGAGGCCGCCGACCGCGGAGTCCAGGTGATCATCGCCGGTGCGGGCGGTGCCGCCCACCTGCCGGGCATGCTGGCCGCGGTCACACCGCTGCCCGTGATCGGCGTACCGGTGCCGCTGAAGTACCTCGACGGCATGGACTCGCTGCTCTCGATCGTGCAGATGCCGGCCGGCGTGCCGGTCGCCTGCGTCTCCATCGGCAACGCCCGCAACGCCGGGCTGCTGGCCGTGCGCATCCTCGCCGCCACCGACCCCGAGCTGCGCGCGAAGGTCACCGAGTTCCAGGAGAGGCTGCGCGACCAGGCCCAGGAGAAGGGCAAGGCGGTGCGCGGCGAGAGCCGGCACAAGATCGGATTCTGAACGACCCCGTCCGACATGCGCGCATGAATGGTCTATACCGGGGTACGACGCTCCCTACGGGCCCGGGACCGGCAACTGACCATTCCGGCAGTCGGCAGGTACCGCGGCCCGGCCAGCCGTCCGCGGGGGACCGGCGACGCGTCTCACGCAGCTCCGGGTTCCCGGTCCACCGCGGCGCCCATGGCCCGTGCGTCGGTGCCGACGCCCGGGCTCGGGCAGGTCGGGCACGAGTGGGAGAATCGTCCGCGTGACCGACTCGCGTGTGGCCGAAGAGTTCGCCCAGATGGCGGTGAGCCTCCACGACGAGCCCACCCTCGAGCAGACGGTCGACCGGGTGCTGGAGTTCGCTCTCAAGGCGGTCGGCTGCAGCTACGCGGGGATCATCTTCGTCCATCGAGAGACGCGGGTGGAGACCTTCGCCGCCACCGACCCGCTGGTCGAGCACCTCGACAAGGTCCAGTTCGAGGTCGGCGAGGGCCCGGACATCGAGATCATTGAGGACCATCGCGGCATCATCGTCCACGACACCGAGGCCGACGGTCGGTGGCCGGCCTGGAGCAGGCAGGTCGCGGACGCGGGGGTCCGCAGCATGCTCGGCACCCGCCTGCACACCAGCGAGAGCACCATCGGCAGCCTCAACCTGTACGACGTCCGGCCGGGTGCCTTCACCGGCGAGGACCGGGACGTCGCGCACATCCTGGCCCGGCACGCCGCCGTGGCGATGGCGGCCACCCGGGAGCAGAGCAACCTCTGGAAGGCCATCGACGCCCGGCAGCTGATCGGCCAGGCGCAGGGCATCCTGATGGAGCGCTTCTCCATCGACGCCGACCAGGCGTTCACCGTGCTGCGCCGCTACTCGCAGGACCGCAACCTGAAGCTCAACGTGGTGGCCGAACGCCTGATCCAGAGCGGGCGCCTGCCCGACTGAGCGAGCGACGCCACGGTCGGTCACGGCGCCGGACGCAGGCATCACCACCGCTCGATCGGGCACGGTCGGGGCAGCGCGGTTCGCCGCGCCACCGGGGCCCCCGGTTGAGCAGACAGCCGGGAGGCCCCGGTTCCCACGCTCCTAAAGAGCTCGGTGGTAGGAATACCCCGAGGCGTTCGGGGGTGAGCGCCGCCCTGCGCGCACCAGGACCGGTTCGTTGACCCCTCGCACCCCTTTCGCCCGTCTCCACGACGATCCTGAGTTCCGCGCGGATCCGTCCGGCATGGTCGTCCTCGACCGCGATCTCGTCATCCGCGCGGCCAACGACGCGGTCCTCGACGCGACCGGGCGGGTCGCCGCAGACGTGCTCGACCTGCCGGTGTTCGAGGCCTACCCGGGCAACCCCGACGGCGGGGACGGCAACACCGAGGCGGTCTTCCACGAAGCCTTCGAGCGGGTGCTGAGCACCGGTCGTCCCGGGCACCTGCTCGTCCAGCGGTACGACGTCGTGGACCAGCGCGAGGCGGGGCGCTACGTGCCGCGGTACTGGAGCCCTCGCCAGGAGCCGCTGCTGGACGGCGAGACGGTGGTCGGGGTCGTCAGCCGGGTGGTGGCGGTGTCGGCGCCGGAGGGGGCGGCGCTGGAGCTGCTCGACCGGTGGCGTGCGGAGCTGGCGGAGACGGGCGGCGAGGACGAGCCGGCCGTCGGCCTGGCCGAGGCGCTGGTCTGGGGCATCCACCAGCTCGGGGCGCTGCACCGTGAGAACCAGCAGCTCCGGGAGGCACTCGACTCCCGGGCGACCATCGACCAGGCCAAGGGCATCCTGATGGCCCAGCGCGGGGTCGACCCGGAGGCGGCGTTCCGGCTGCTGGTCCGGATGTCCAACGACTCCAACGTCCGGCTCGCCGACGTGGCCAGGGCGCTCGTCTACCGGTCCGGCGGCGCCTGACCCCGTCGTACGTCGGTGGCGCCGACGCTCGTCGGGCGTCGCGGTGCCATGCATGAGCCCAGAAGCGTGGGGGTACGCAACTCGGTGGACCTCCTCCGGAGCGGCGCTCCGGAGGCAGACGAGACCGGGGAGCGAGGTGGGTCCGGATGCCTCAGCAGGGCTGGAGCAAGAAGCGCGAACGGCAGTACGAGCACATCAAGGACGGCCTGACCGACCACGGCCGCCCCGAGGCGGTGGCCGAGGAGATCGCGGCCCGCACCGTCAACAAGGAGCGGGCCCGGGCCGGCGAGTCGGAGCAGGCCAGCCGAACCTCCACCGAGGACATCTCGTCGTCGCGCCGTGGGGGACTGCGGTCCCACTCCGGGTCGCAAGGCCGCACCAGGGCGCAGCTCTACGCCGAGGCGCGGAAGCAGAACATCCAGGGTCGTTCACGGATGACCAAGGCTCAGCTCGAACGCGCCCTCCGGCGCTGAGCTCGAAGGCGCCTGGGCGCCGAGGCAGGGGAAGCACGATGGCGAAGGTAGAGACAGGACGCATCACCACGGACATTCCGGCCCGGTTGGACCGGTTGCCGTGGGCACGCTGGCACTGGATGGTGGTGATCGGGCTCGGCACCGTCTGGATCCTCGACGGCCTCGAGGTCACCATCGTGGGCTCGATGTCGGAGGCGCTGAAGCCTGAGGGCACCGGTCTCGGTCTCACCAGCTCCGACATCGGAATGGCCGGTGCCATCTACGTCGCCGGGGCCTGTGTCGGAGCCTTGTTCTTCGGTCAGCTCACCGACCGGTTCGGCCGGAAGAAGCTGTTCCTGATCACGCTCGCGGTCTACACCGT
>JBEVFC010000068.1:0-11596 GCA_040512455.1 Nocardioides sp. | reverse complement strand
GCGGCCCTCCTGCTCGAGGAGGCTCTTCACCTTGGCAGCGGCAACCGGGCTCAGGTTGATCTGGTCCGTGCGGGTCTCGAAGGCCTGCTCGGTCATGTGTGACTCCCCATGCTCGTTCGTACGTCCTTTACCGCTCCAATGGTCGCACACGCTCGGTTATTCCCCGCCTTCGTGTCACGGGCAAATGAACGAGTCAGCGGGCCCAGGTCCGGGCGACGCGCTCCGCCAGGTCCGCGAGCGCCCCGGCCGGGTCGCCGAAGGCGCGCTCCTCACCCACCAGGTCGACGATCGAGTACGCCGCCTCCACGCCCAGGGCGCGCATCTCACGGGAGCCGACCAGCACCTGGCCGGCGAGGGCCACACAGGGGCGCAGGGCCTCGGCGGCGACCGCGGCGACGCCGTACGGCACCTTGCCGGAGCGGCTGGAGAAGTCGAAGGCGCCCTCGCCGGTGAGCACCACGTCCGCGTTGCGGGCCCGCTCGGGCAGCCCGACGGCGTCCGCGACCAGGCCGATGCCGGCCACCCGGGAGGCTCCGAGCACCAGCAGTGCGTAGCCGAGGCCGCCCGCGGCACCGGCGCCCTTCTCGAGGGCGGTACGCCGGTCCACCAGCCCGGCGAAGTGCTCCAGGGTGGCGTCCACGGCGAGGAGGCGGTCCTCCGGGAGCCCCTTCTGGGGCCCGTAGGTCTTGGTGGCGCCGAACAGGCCGGTCAGCGGGTTGTCCACGTCGGACGCGGCCACCACCTCGACCCCGGCCAGCGCGGCGCGGGCCGGGGCGACGTCGACGGACGTCAGCACGCCCAGCCGGCGCGGGCCCGCGTCCAGCCGCGCCGAGGCGGTGGCCCCGAGAGCGGCCAGGAGCCCGGCACCCCCGTCGTTGGTGCCGCTGCCGCCGAGGCCGACCACGATCCGGGTGGCGCCCGCGGCGGCCGCGGCGAGCAGCAGCTGCCCCACCCCGGCGGTGGTGGCGGACTCGACGTCGCGGTCGCCGACCAGGTGCCGGCCGCAGGCCTGGGCGCTCTCGACGTACGCCACGTCACCGACCAGGAGCACGGACGCGGGCACCGTCTCGCCGAACGGCCCGGTCACGGTCACGGCCAGCAGCTCACCGCCCAGCGACGCGTGCAGCACGTCCACGAAACCGGGGCCGCCGTCGGACATCGGACACAGGTCGACCTCGCTCTCCGGGGAGCGTCGCTGCCAGCCGGTCGCGATCGCCTCCGCGGCCTGGACGGCGGTCAGGGTGCCGGCGAAGGCGTCAGGGGCGATGAGGACACGCATGCGGTCATCCTCGCCGACCCGGTCGTGGTCAGTGCAGGAGGGCGACCATGAAGGACGCCGAGGACGCGATCGCCGCGGCGGCCCGGACGTGGTTCATGCGAACCCACGGACCGGCGTAGTCACGCCAGGCGGCAGCCGCGTCGGCGCCGGCGGCGTCGACCGCCATCAGGGCGTCGTTCCGAGGCACGTGGTACGCCGCGGTGATCACGAAGGCGACGAGGTACAGCGCGCAACCGGCCAGCACCCACCAGGACGGGGTGCTGTCGCCGTCGCGGAGCAGGTCGCGCACCGCGTGCACCGCGAGCAGCACACAGAGCAGGGCGGTGCCGAGCAACGGGACGGTCAGCGGCGCCCGCGGCGCGGCCCGGTTGATCTCCTGCATGGCTGCGACGGCGCTGCCCGGCCGGGTCTCGTCGAGCCCGCGCATCACGAAGGCGGAGAAGCCGTAGAGCACGCCGCCGACGACACCGGACCCGAGGGCGGCGGCAGTGACGGACACGGACCACAGCCCGGCGCTCATGCGCCCACCCGATCGGTGAGCGGGGGCAGGTCCCAGGCCCCCGTGTCGGCCGTCCTCCGCGCGAAGGCCGCGAAGTCCGTGGCCGGTCGGCCGAGCACCCGCGCCACGTCCTCGCTCACGGAGGCGTTGCGGCCGTCCAGGACCTCGGCGAACAGTTCCGCGAGGGCGGCGGCCTCCCCGGGGGGTACGCCGGCCGCGACGGCGCCGGCCACGAACTCCGCCGGCGGCACCGACACCACCTCGATCCGCCGGCCGGTGACCTGCGACAGCTCGGCGGCGGCGTCCGCGAAGCTGAGCAGCCGCGGCCCGGTCAGCTCCAAGGTGGTGTCGGCGGGCTGGGGGCGGCAGAGCATCTCGACGGCGACGTCCGCCAGGTCCTCGAGGTCGATGAACGGTTCCGGGACGTCCGCGGTCGGCAGCGCGAGGATCCCCGCGAGCACGGGGTCGAGCAGGAAGTGCTCGCTGAAGTCCTGGGCGAACCAGCTGGAGCGCAGCACGGTCACCGGGACGCCGCCCGACCGCAGGGCCAGCTCGCTGCGCGCCGCCCGGGGTTCGCCGCGGCCCGAGAGCAGCACCAGCCGCCCGAGTCGGTGGCGACGGGCCTCGGCGCCGAGCGCGGCCATGGTCTCGTCCGCTCCGGGGAGGGCGAGGTCGGGCGTGTAGGCGACGAACGCCGCGTCGGCGCCGTCGAGCCACGGTGCCCAGGTCTCGGGCCGCTCCCAGTGGAAACCGGGGACGCCCGTGCGGGAGCCGACGCGGACGGGCGTGCCGCGGTGGCGGAGGCGGCGTACGACGCGGCGACCGGCGTGACCGGTGCCGCCGAGGACGGTGACGGAGGGTGTGGTGGTGGTCATGACGTCGATTTCACCGCCTCGAAGCGTCACAATCCATGGCCGATCTGCTCAGTTCCATGCGAATTCGTCTAAAGTAGGCGGGTGGACCCGCTCACCGACCTGCTGGACGCACCGCGGGCGCGCAGCGCGTTCCTGCTCCGGGTCACGATGACGCCGCCCTGGTCGGTCCGGGTGCAGGACCGGGCGCCGCTGACGGTCGTCGCCCTCACCGCCGGCACCGCCTGGTTCGTCCCCGACGACGGCGAACCGGTCCCGCTGGCCGCGGGTGACGTGCTCCTGGTCCGCGGCCCCGACCCGTACGTCGTGGCGGACCGCGTCGACCGCGCGCCCCAGGCCGTGATCCACCCCGGCCAGCGTTGCGAGACACCCGCCGGGGAGAGCCTCGAGCTGCCGATGCGCCAGGGCATCCGCACGTGGGGCAACGCCTCCGACGGCACCGCGGCGATGCTGATCGGGACCTACGAGAGCGTGGGCCAGGTGGGTGGCCGCCTCCTCTCGGCGCTGCCGGCGTACGTCGTCACCCGGGCGGCCGACTGGCGCTCCCCTCTGGTCGGCCTGCTCGCCGCGGAGATCCACGGGGAGGGAGCGGGACAGGCCAGTCTGCTCGACCGGCTGCTCGACGCGCTCGTCGTCGCCGTCGTCCAGCACTGGAGCGCCACCACCGACGCCCCCACGCCGGCCTGGCTGCACGGCACCGACGACCCGGTGGCCGCGGAGGCCCTCGCGCTGCTCCACGACCAGCCGGCGAGGCCGTGGACGGTGGCGACCCTGGCCCGCCAGGTCGGAGTCTCGCGGGCCGGACTGGCCCGACGCTTCGTCGCGGCCGTGGGCGAGCCGCCGATGGGGTACCTCACCGGCTGGCGGATGGCGCTGGCGGCCGACCTGCTGACCGGCGGTGACGCCCCGGTCGCCCGCGTCGCCCGCGAGGTCGGCTACACCAGTCCGTTCACCTTCAGCTCCGCGTTCAAGCGGCACCACGGCGTGAGCCCGCTCGGCTTCCGCCGGGGCCAGCGGGACGTCCTACGATCGGGCTCCCATGACGAACGCAGCGGATGACGTCCTGATCCGGCCGATGCGCGACGAGGACGTGCCGGTCGTCGAACGGCTCAGCTCCACCACCTACCTCGAGCTGGACCTGCGCACCGTCCCCCGGTCCTGGCCCGAGCCCGAGGGCCGCTCCCCCGGCCGGGCCGAGAAATGGGTCGAGCGAACCCGCCGCCAGCTGGTCAGCGACGCGGGCGGCTGCTGGGTGGCCGAGCTGGCGACCGACGACGGCGCCGAGATCGTCGGCTTCGCGACGTCCCAGACCCGTGAGCTGATGTGGGTGCTGTCGAGCTACGGCGTCCGACCCGGCCTCCAGGGCCGCGGCATCGGCCGCCAGCTGCTGGAAGCCGCCACTTACCACGGGCGCGGCTGCCTGCGCGCCATGCTCTCGGCGTCCCGCGACCCGCTGGCGGTCCGCCGCTACCACCAGGCCGGGTTCACCCTCCACCCGCAGATGTACCTCGCCGGGAAGGTCGACCGGTCCGTCCTCCCGGTGCTCGAGAAGACTCGCGAGGGCAGCGCGGGCGACATCGACCTGATGAACTCCGTCGACCGCCAGACCCGCGGCGCCGCCCACCTCGGTGACCACGAGCTGCTGCTCAGGCAGTACCGCCTCGTCGTCTCCGACACCTCCACCGGCTCCGGCTACGTGTACGTCGACGGCCTCGGCTCGCCGCAGCTGCTGGCCGCCACCAACCGGCGTACCGCCACCCGGCTGCTGTGGGAGGCGCTCGCCGCCTCCGACCCGCTGGTCAACGTCGACATCTCGCACGTCACCGCGGCGAACTCCTGGGCCGTCGACGTCGGCATGGCCGCCCGGATGGAGCTGCACACCAGCGGCTACCTGGCGCTGCGCGGGATGCGGCCGCCGGCGCCGTACGTGCACCACGGGGCGCTGCTCTGATTTGTTGCCGTTTGGTCCCCAACGGCAACAAAACCGGCCACAGACCTGCAGTTTGTGACCAATCGAGGGGGGTGCTGACCCCCGCGGCCGCGGACCTAGGATGGCCGCATGACCACCGTCGAGCTGCCGCTGCTCCCCCTCGGCCGGGGCCAGGACCTCTCGTCCGAACGCGGCGTCGAGTGTCCCGGTGACCTGCCCGCGGCCTCCGACCCGGACCTGGTCGAGCGCGCCCGGGCCGCGAAGGCGGCGCTGGGCGAGCGGGTGTTCATCCTCGGCCACCACTACCAGCGCGACGAGGTCATCCAGTTCGCCGACGTCACGGGTGACTCGTTCAAGCTGGCCCGCGACGCCGCCGCCCGCCCGGACGCCGAGTACATCGTGTTCTGCGGCGTGCACTTCATGGCCGAGTCCGCCGACATCCTCACCGCGCCCGAGCAGAAGGTGGTGCTGCCGGACCTGGCCGCGGGCTGCTCGATGGCCGACATGGCCCGGCTCGGCCAGGTGGAGGACGCCTGGGACGCGCTGACCGACGCCGGCATCGCCGACAGCGTGGTGCCGGTGACCTACATGAACTCCAGCGCCGACATCAAGGCGTTCTGCGGTCGCAACGGCGGCACGGTGTGCACGTCGAGCAACGCCGAGGCGGCCCTGGAGTGGGCCTTCGACCAGAAGCCCGACGCCAAGGTCTTCTTCTTCCCCGACCAGCACCTCGGGCGCAACACGGCGGTGCTGCAGATGGGCCTGACGCTGGACGACTGCGTCGTGTGGGACCCCCGGCAGCCCAACGGCGGCAACACCGTCGAGGAGCTGCGGGCGGCCCGGATGATCCTCTGGAAGGGCCACTGCTCCGTCCACGGGCGCTTCCGCGCCGACGTCGTCGACGAGCTCCGCGCGAGCATCCCCGGGGTCACCATCCTGGTGCACCCCGAGTGCACGCACGACGTGGTGCTCGCGGCCGACCTGGTGGGCTCGACGGAGTTCATCATCAAGACCGTCGAGGCCGCGCCGGCAGGCTCAAGCTGGGCGATCGGCACCGAGCTCAACCTGGTCAAGCGGCTGGCAGCCGCCCACCCGGACAAGCAGATCACGTTCCTCGACAAGACGGTGTGCTACTGCTCCACGATGAACCGGATCGACCTCCCGCACCTGGTCTGGGCCCTGGAGTCCCTGGTGGCCGGCAACGAGGTCAACGTGATCAGCGTCGACCCCGACACCGAGCAGCACGCCCAGGTCGCGCTGCAGCGGATGCTCGACCTCCCGGGCAAGTCGCACCGCGACTGACCGGGACCTGACCTCAGTCCGCGACCGGGAGCTCGAACCAGGCGATCGTGCCGCCGCCCGGCCTCGGGTCCAGCCCGATGGTGCCGCCGTGCGCGGCGATCACCCGCCGGCAGGTGGCCAGTCCGATCCCGTTGCCGGGCTCGGACTTGTCGACGCGCACCAGGGGCTCGAAGACCCGCTCACGGTGCTCATCGGGTACGCCGCGCCCACGGTCGGCGACCTCGATCCGCCACTGGTCACCCAGCCGGCCACCGGACACCTCGACCTCCGGCTGCTCCCCCTTGACCGTGAACTTGGCGGCGTTGGCGAGGAGGTTCTGAACCACCACGCGCAGCTGCGTGGCGTCACCGGGCACGGTCGGCAGGTCGTGGATCGTGACCGAGCCGCCGGAGAGAGCGCCGTCCACGTCGGCCACCGCCTGAGCCACCACGGGGTGGAGGTCGACGTCCACGAGCTGGGGGCTGCCGCCGAGCCTGGCGAAGTCGAGGAGCTCGTTGATCATCGCCTCCATCCGGTTCGCCCCGCGGACGGCACGACCGAGGAGCTGACCGAGGGCGCTGTCGAGGACGCCGAGGTCCTCCGCCTCCTCCTCCATCAGCCCCAGTGAGAGCTCGAGGGCCGTGAGGGGGTTCTTGAGGTCGTGGCTCACCTGACCGGCGAACGCGGCGAGCCGCTCGTTGGAGGTCTCCAGCCGGGCCCGCGCCGCCTGCAGCTCCCCGACGGTGCCCTCGAGCTGCCGGCTGCGCAGCTCGAGCTCCAGCACGTCCATCACCCGGCTCGCCAGCGTCGAGATCATCCCCGCCTGGTCGATGCCCAGGTGCCGCGGCTCCTCGTCGAACACGCACAGCGTGCCGATGGTGACCCCGTCGGGGCTGACCAGCGGGTGGGAGGCGTAGAAGCGCACGTTGCCGAGGTCGCCGGTCACGAACGGGCTGGAGCTGAAGCGCTCGTCGTCGCGGGCGTCGTACGTCACGATCGGGGTGGAGTCCTCGACGACCGCGGTGCACATCGCGTCGTCGTAGGAGCAGACGCCGCCGTCGAAGCCGTACGTCGCGACCATGTGCTGCTCGGCATCGGTGAGCAGGTTGATGCTCGCCATCGGGACGCCGGCCACCCGGGCGGCCAGGTCGACCAGGGCGAGGAGCTCGCTGCGTGGGGCCCGGTCCAGTACCTGGTAGCGCTCGAGGGCCGCCACCCGGACGGCGGCGTCGTCACGATGTTCGGTCACAGTCCCGGAGCTCCCCATACGGCCATCCAGCGTTGCAGGTCTGGCTCCATGGGCAGCTCACCGGCAAGGTGGTCGCGGACCTGGAGCTCGAGCAGGTTGTCACGGCTCGCGCCGGACGGAGCGAAAGGATAGAAGGTGCCCTGCTTGTAGAGGTACACCAGCCCCACGGTGCGGCCGCTGTCGTCCCGGAACGACACCAGGGAGCACAGCAGCCCGGGTCCGAAGCCCTGCTCCTCCAGCAACGTGTTGACGGTGTGCAGGTCGGTGCAGAGCATGGACATGTCGTCCTGCCGGGCGACCAGCCAGGTGAACCCGAACTCGTCGACGGTCTTCTCCACGTCCGGCCCGTCGTCGTCGGCGTCGAGCAGCTCGACGATGTCCGCCTGGGTGCTCGCGAACGCCGCGCCCTCGGCGGCGCGGAAGCACACCGCCCCGAGCCCGGTCGGCTTCAGGCCGGCGGCGGTCTCCAGGGTGATGGCCGCGCTCGGCACCATGAAGAGCGAGTCGAGGTTCGCCGCGGTCGCCGGTGCCCGCCCCCGGAGTGCGTCCCAGAATCCCACGGTCAGCCCGTCGGACGGCCGAGCTCGGCGGCGATCCGGGCGAGCTGCTCCAGTCGCTGCTCGAGCGACGGGTGGGTCGAGGAGAGGGTCTTGAGCGAAGCGCCGCTGATCGCGGGGGCGATGAAGAACGCGTTCATCGCGCTCACGGACCGCAGGTCGCGGGACGGGATGGTGGCCATCTCGCCGCTGATCTTCTGCAGCGCCGAGGCGAGCGCACCCGGCTTCTGGGTGAGGTAGGCGCCCGACCGGTCGGCGCACAGCTCGCGGTAGCGCGAGAGCAGCCGGGTCAGGAAGAAGCTGATCGCGTAGACGACCAGGCTGACCAGCAGGGCCACCAGGTACGCCGGCATCCCGCTGCTGTTGTTGTTGCGGCTGCGGCCCAGCCCGAGCGCGCCGAACTGGGCGCTGCGGGTGAGCATCGCGGCCACGATGCCCGCGGACGAGGCGATCGTCATCACCAGCACGTCACGGTGCGCGACGTGCGAGAGCTCGTGGGCAAGGACGCCCTCGAGCTCGTCGGCGTCGAGCTTGCCGAGGATGCCGGTGGTCACGCAGACGACCGCCCGGTTCGGCGACCGACCGGTGGCGAAGGCGTTGGGGATGTCCACGTCGGCGATGCCGACCCGCGGCTTGGGCATGTCGGCCAGGGCGCAAAGCCGGTCGACCATGCCGTGCAGCTCCGGCGCCTCCTCCGGCGAGACCTCGCGGGCCCGCATGGCGCGCATCGCGACCTTGTCGGAGGACCACCACTGGTAGAACGCGATCCCGATGCCGCCGATGGCGATCAGGAACGCCCACTGCTGGAAGGAGTACATCAGCGTCACGACGAGCGCGACGAACAGCCCGCCGAGCAGGAACATCACCGTCGTCATCCGCACGGTGAGGCCGACGTCCTTGATGAAGCGCGAGCGGGCCACGGCTCAGGCCTCGCTGCGGTGTACGGCGGGCATGGTCAGGCCTTGGCGTCGGGGTTCTCGGCGGCGCTCTCGACGGTCTCCGGCTCGGCCCGGAGGATGTCGCCGCCGTCGGCCGGGGCCTCGATCGCCTCGGGCTGGTTGCTGCCCTTGAGCCGCGCCAGCTCCGCCTCGACGTCGGACTCGGAGCTCAACGCGTCGAGCTCGCGGGCGATGTCGTCGCCGCCACCGGGGGCGGTCACGTCGTCGAGCGCGCCGGAGGCGATCAGCTCGTCGATGGCACCGGCCCGGGCCTGCATCTGGGCGGTCTTGTCCTCCGCGCGCTGGATCGCCTGACCGACGTCGCCCATCTCGTCGCCGATGCCCGAGAGAGCCTCGTTGATGCGGGTCTGGGCCTCCGCGGCCGTGTAGGTGGCCTTGATGGTCTCCTTCTTGGTGCGGAAGGCCTCCACCTTGGTCTGCAGCCGCTGCTGGGCGAGGGTGAGCTTCTCCTCCTCGCCCTGGAGCTGGGCGAGCTGCACCTTGAGGTCGCTGATCTGGGTGGTCAGGCCGGACTTGCGGGTCAGGGCCTCGCGGGCGAGGTCCTCCCGGTTCATGTCGATGGCCTTCTGCGCCTGGCCCTGGAGCTTGCCGGACTGCTGCTCGAGCTGGTTGATCTGCAGCTCGACGCGCTTGCGGCTGGTCGCCACGTCGGCGACGCCTCGGCGTACCTTCGACAGGAGTTCGATCTGGCGCTGGTAGCTGTAGTCGAGGGTCTCGCGGGGGTCCTCGGCCCGGTCGAGTGCCTTGTTGGCCTTCGAGCGGAAGATCAACGTGAATCGCTGCCAAAGACTCATGGTGGTGCGGCCCCCTCGGGTCGTTCCGTCGGTGGTACGTGGTGTGCGTGTCGTTCCGTGTGGTTCAGCCTAGGGCCAAACACAAGCGGTTGCGAGAAAGGGCTACCGGTAGGCTGGCCCGTGCATCCCGTTCCTCCTGCTGGTAAGGCCCCCGTTGTTCCGTCGCTCGAAGTCCTCCACCGCCGAAGAGTCCGTCGCCGTCGCCAAGCCCGGCGGCAAGGGACGGCCCACGCCCAGCCGCAAGGAGGCGGAAGCCGCCGCCCGTGAGCGGGCCAAGCTGCCCCGCGACCGCAAGGCACTGGCCAAGCGCCAGCGCGAGCTCCGCTCCCAGTCCAGCCGTCAGGTCCGCGAGGCCATGCGCACCGGCGACGAGAAGCACCTGCCGCCGCGTGACCAGGGACCCCGCAAGCGGTTCGTCCGCGACTTCGTCGACAGCCGGATCGGCTTCTCGGAGCTGCTCGCGCCGATGCTGATCCTGATCATGGTGCTGGGGTACGGCGCCGCTGGCGCGGGCGGTCAGGCGCTGGCGAACTCGCTGTGGTTCACCACCATCATGCTGGTCGTCGCCGACATCCTGTGGCTGCGCTTCCGGCTTCGCCGCGCGGTCGCCGAGCGCTTCCCCGAGGAGGGCGTCAAGGGTGTCACCTGGTACGCCGTGATGCGGGCGATCAACCTGCGCTTCCTCCGCCTCCCCAAGCCGCAGAAGAAGATCGGCCAGGCGCTCGACGACACCTACCGCTGATCCGGTGGTCCTCGGTCTCGTCGCGGCGCTCGGCGCCGCGGGTCTCTTCGGGTGGGCCGCCGTGCTCCAGGCGCGCGCGGTCCGGGAGATGCCGGAGGCCGCCGAGCGGCTGACGTCGTTCGTCCGCACCGGCATCCGACACCCGCTGCTGCTGCTGGTCGTCGCCGGCTACCTGGCCGGCTTCGTCCTGCACGCCGTCTCGATCTGGCTGCTGCCGTTGTACCTGGCCCAGGCCGCGATCTCGCTGTCGATGCCATGCACCGCGTTGCTGTCCGTCCGACAGCTGCACGAGCCGCTCGGGCCGGCCCGCTGGACCGCGGTCGGCGCGGTCACCCTCGGCATCGCCCTGCTGGCCCTGGGGGCCGGCTCACCCGGTGCGGTCACCACCGGCTGGGCGTTCGCCGCCTGGGTGGTGGCCGGGCTCGTCGTGGTCACCGCGGCCGGGTTCGCGGCCCGGGGCAGTGCTCCCCTGCTCGGCGCGCTGGCCGGCTGCGGGTACGCCGGCTCCGCGCTGGCGGTGCGCGGGATCGGTGCGGAGCTGTCCGGACCGGTCCTGGTGTGCGCCCTCGCCGTACCGGCGCTGGGCCTGGTCGCGTTCTGGCTCTACTCGCTCGCGCTGGCTCGCACCGGGGTCGCGGCGGCCACCGGGGCGCTGATCGTGCTCCAGACGTTCGTGCCCGCCGCCATCGGGATCGCCTGGCTGGGCGACGGCGTCCGCGACGGGTGGTGGCCCGCCATCGTGGCCGGGCTGGTGCTCGGCGTCACCGGGGCGGTGGCCCTGAGCGTGCCGGTCGCGACCGGTGACAGGATGGCGACATGAGTGCCAAACCCACCGCCGACGTGTCCGTCCGGGTCGCCTGGGGCGACGACGCCCCGGGGATCGCGGCGGTGCAGGTCCGCGCCTGGCGGGCGGCGTACGCCGACCTGCTGCCGGCCGACGCCCTCGAGTCGTTGGACGCCGAGCAGATGGCCGCGGCCTGGCGGTCGTCCCTGGTGCAGCCGAAGGACGCCCGCAACCGGGTCCTGGTGGCGCTGGAGCGCAATCGGATCTGTGGAGTCGCGGTCACCGGCCCCTCCTCCGACCCCGACTGCGACCCGGTCAACGACGGCGAGGTCGTCGAGTTCTCCATCGACCCGGACGAGCAGCGCAAGGGCCACGGCTCCCGGCTGGTGCAGGCCTGCGCCGACACCCTGGTCGCCGATCGGTTCACCCGCGCGGTGACCTGGCTGACCAGCACCGACGACGTGCTGCGGGAGTTCCTCACCGGCGCCGGCTGGGCCCCCGACGGCGCTCACCGTGAGCTCGACCTGCATGGGGACGGCTCGGTGCTGGTCAAGCAGGTCCGCCTGCACACTGCGCTGGCGTGAGGTCCCAGGAAATCACCGGGCGGCCGGGGAATCTCACTCCGGTCAGGGAAAGCATTGCCTGACACG
>JBEVFC010000119.1:0-5421 GCA_040512455.1 Nocardioides sp. | reverse complement strand
CAGTTCCACCCCACCGGCATGGTCTGGCCCCCGTCGGTGAAGGGGCTGCTGGTCACCGAGTCGGTGCGCGGCGACGGCGGCATCCTCAAGAACTCCGACGGCAAGCGGTTCATGTTCGACTACATCCCGGAGTACTTCAAGAGCGAGACCGCCGACACCGAGGAGGAGGCGGACCGCTGGTACGACGACAAGAAGAACAACCGCCGGCCACCCGAGCTGCTGCCCCGCGACGAGGTGGCGAGGGCCATCAACTCCGAGATCAAGGCCGGCCGGGGATCACCGCACGGCGGCATCTACCTCGACATCGCGTCGCGGCGTACGCCGGAGTTCATCCGCAAACGGCTGCCGTCGATGTACCACCAGTTCAAGGAGCTCGCCGACGTCGACATCACCGCCGAGCCGATGGAGATCGGGCCGACCTGCCACTACGTGATGGGCGGCGTCGAGGTCGACCCCGACACCGAGCTGGCCGCGGTCACCGGGCTGTACGCCGTGGGCGAGTGCTCCGGCGGCATGCACGGCTCCAACCGCCTCGGCGGGAACTCGCTGTCGGACCTGCTGGTCTTCGGCCGGCGGGCCGGCGAGGCCGCGGCGGCGTACGCGGCCGGCCTCGGCGCGCGACCGACGATCGACGAGGCGGACGTGAAGGCGGCCGAGCACAGCGCCCTTGCGCCGTTCGAGGTCGAGGGCGGGGAGAACCCGTACACGATCCAGTCCGACCTGCAGCAGTCGATGAACGACCTGGTCGGCATCATCCGCACCGCCGACGAGCTGGAGCAGTCGCTGGAGGCGATCGAGGCGCTGAAGCAGCGGGCCTCGCGGATGGTCGTCGAGGGGCACCGCCAGTACAACCCCGGCTGGCACCTCGCGATCGACCTGCGCAACATGCTGCTGGTCAGCGAGGCGATCGCCCGGGCGGCGCTGGCGCGGGAGGAATCCCGCGGCGGGCACACCCGCGACGACTTCCCGGGGCCGGACCCCGAGTGGGGCACCAAGAACCTCGTCGTCACCCTCGACGCGGCCGGCACCGGCGTGGACCTGGCCGAGAAGCCGCTGCCGGTGATGCCCGAGGAGCTCACGAAGTACTTCGACCCGGCTCCGGCCGCGGGCTCCGACACCAAGGAAGCGGGGAAGTAGCCATGGGGTACGACCTGAAGATGCGGGTCTGGCGCGGTGACGCGTCCGGTGGCGAGCTCGGCGACTACACGGTGTCGGTCGAGGAGGGGGAGGTCGTCCTCGACGCCATCCACCGCCTCCAGGCCACCCAGGCCGGCGACCTCGCGGTCCGCTGGAACTGCAAGGCCGGCAAGTGCGGCTCGTGCAGCGCGGAGATCAACGGCCGGCCGCGGCTGCTGTGCATGACCCGGCTCTCGGACTTCGAGCCCGAGGAGACCATCACGGTCACCCCGATGCGGAGCTTCCCGGTGATCCGTGACCTGGTCACCGACGTGTCGTTCAACTACGAGAAGGCGAAGGAGTTGCCGTCGTTCTCGCCCGGGCCGCGGGACGAGGACGGCAAGCGCCGGATGATGCAGGTCGACGTCGAGCGGGGCCAGGAGTTCCGCAAGTGCATCGAGTGCTTCCTCTGCCAGAACGTCTGCCACGTCGTCCGCGACCACGAGGAGAACAAGCCGGCCTTCGCGGGGCCGCGGTTCTTCCTCCGGTACGCCGAGCTGGACATGCACCCGCTGGACACCAACGACCGCCGCGAGCTGGCGCAGGGAGCCGCCGGGCTGGGCATGTGCAACATCACCAAGTGCTGCACCGAGGTCTGCCCCGAGGGCATCAAGATCACCGACAACGCGATCATCCCGTTGAAGGAGCGCGTCGTGGACCGGAAGTTCGACCCGCTCGTGTGGCTCGGGGCCAAGATCGGGATCCGCAACAAGGACAACGACGGGCGCACCGAGGTCTGATCGGGGGCCCTATGAATTCACCGGCCGCCCGGGGAATCTGTGTCCTGTCAGGGAAAGCATTCCCTGACACGACAGCAATTCACCGGCCGCCCGGGGAATTCATGGCCTCACGGACTCGCCGAGGGTGCGCGGCGGGCGTTCGCCGCGCTCGATGGCCCGGGCGATGTCGTGGATCTGCAGTCCGGAGGCGCCCCAGTCCCCTGAGCGGGTCTCCCACCAGGGCGTCCAGCGGTGCCGGACCTCCACGGTCCAATGCCGGCCGAGGAGCACCCGCCCCAGGATCGCCAGCGGCAGCACGGCCAGCAGCGCCAGCAGCTCGACACCGGCCACCAGGAAGAGCAGCAGGAACGGCAGCAGCACCACCAGCAGCACCAGCCCGATGACCATGCTGATCGGGTCGTCGCCCAGCGAGCCCATCCCGAGGTCGGGGATCCCGTCCATCGCCCCCTTGAGGCGGCGGCGCCAGGGCACCCAGCGGCGGCTCACCCGCCAGGTCTCGCCGTCCGGGTCGCGGACCTTCACCGCACCGACCCCGGCGGCCGCGGGTCCGGCACCATCAGTCGCGTCGCCAGGGTGAGTACGACGGGCAGCAGCGCCCAGGCCGCCCAGCCGCTGGTCGCGTGCACGCTGCCGACGAACGGGTAGTTGTCCTGTGCGTCGTGCGTGCCCACCAGGAACAGCGCCACGCCCGCCAGGTTGGCCAGCGCCGCGCCGCCCGCGACGTACACGTAGTCGGGGTCCCGGCGGGCCACGGTGGTCCAGAACGCGGCGACCCACGCGACGACGGCGAGGACGGCGATGATCGCGGCCAGCCGAACCATCCCGGGGTTGCCCTCGTCGCCCGGGTCGAAGATCAGCCCCGGCATGGTGGCGGTGTCGACGAGGACCACGTTGTTCCGAGCCCCCTCGGTGAGGCGCCTGGCGACGGGTATCCAGAACAACAGGGTCAGGCCGATCGCCCCGATGGCGAGCGCGCCGGACGCGAGGACGGCGTGCGGTGGGGAAGGCGGTGCGACGCGAGGCGTGTGCTCCATGTCCGGGGTCTTCCGCGGAACCGGATGCCGGAAACATCACACTGGGTGGCCCTGCGGGGGCGGGGCTCCTATCGTTCGCACCATGACCCACATCGAGGGCGGCCTCGACGAGCCGACCGAGCTCGAACCCGAGCAGGGCACCCTGACTCTTGCAGCCGAGGGTGACCGGCACACCAGGTCCGACTGGGAGCAGGCCGCGGCCGCGGTGCTTCGCAAGGCTCGCCGGCTCACCGACGAGGACGATGACGCCCTGGTGTGGGAGAAGCTCGCACAGACCACGCTCGACGGCATCGAGGTCGCTCCGCTCGGCACCCGCGACGACCTCGACGGCCTGCCGGAGACCGGCCGACCCGGAGTCGCGCCGTACACCCGTGGCCGGGAGGCGCAGCGTCCCGAGGCCGGCTGGGACATCCGGCCCACCTTCGCCGGGCCGCACGCCAAGGCGACCGCCGAGGCGGTGCTGACCGACCTCGAGAACGGCGCCACCTCCGTGTGGTTGGAGCTCGGCCCCGCGGACCAGGGCCTCCAGCCCGGCGACCTGGCCGCGATCCTCGAGAAGGTGTACGTCGACCTGGCGCCCGTGGTGCTCTCCGCGCCGTCCGACCCGGTCGCCGCCGCCCGTGCCCTTCTCGCGGTCCTGGAGGACAGGTCCGTCGAGCCCGCGCCCGGCACGAACCTCGGCGCCGACCCGATCGGTGACCAGGTGCGCGCGCGTGGTTTCGAGACGCTCGCTCGCCCCTCGACCACCGACGACCCGCTCGTCGCGGTGGCCGGGCTGGCGCAGGACGCCGGTGTCCTCGGCGTCGTCGTCGACGCGACCGCCGTCCACGACCTGGGCGCGTCCGACGCCCAGGAGCTCGGGTACAGCCTCGCCGTCGGCGCGACGTACCTCCGCACCCTCACCGAGGCGGGCTGGAGCGTCGACGACGCGCTCGCGACGATCGAGTTCCGCTACGCCGCCACGGACGAGCAGTTCCCGACGATCGCCAAGCTGCGTGCGGCCCGCCGTCTCTGGAGTCGGGTCGCCGAGCTCAGCGGGGCGTCGCCGGACGCCGCCGGCCAGCGGCAGCACGCGGTGACCAGCCGCCCGATGATGAGCAAGTACGACCCCTGGGTGAACATGCTGCGCACCACGGTCGCCGCGTTCGCCGCGGGAGTCGGCGGTGCCGACGCGGTCACGGTGCTGCCGTTCGACGCGGCCCTCGGCGCGCCGGACGCGTTCGCCCGGAGGATCGCCCGCAACACGAGCTCGCTGCTGATCTCCGAGTCGCACATCGCCAAGGTCGCCGACCCGGCCGGCGGGTCCTACGCGGTCGAGAAGCTCACCGACGACCTCGCGCACGCAGCCTGGGCCGAGTTCGGCCGGATCGAGGAGACCGGTGGCATCCTCGGCGCCCTCGACGACGGGTCGCTCCAGGCCCGGATCGACGCGGTGGTCGCGGTCCGCGACGACCAGGTCGCCCATCGCACCCGCCCGCTGACCGGGCTCAGCGAGTTCCCGCACCTCGGCGAGACGCTCCCCGAGCGCACCCCGCTGCCGGCCACCGACCGGGTCCGCCGCTACGGCGCGGCGTACGAGGCGCTCCGCGACGAGCCCGCCGCCCGCCCGGTCTTCCTGGCCACGATGGGCAGCGTCGCCGCGCACACCGCCCGCGCGACGTTCGCCACCAACCTGTTCGCCGCCGGGGGAGTAGCCGTCCAGATCGCTGGCCCGACCGACGGCGTCGACGCCGTGGTCGCGGCGTACGACGGTCAGCCGGTGGTCTGCCTCGCCGGCACCGACGCGGCGTACGCCGAGTGGGGGGCGCCGCTGGTCGCCGCCCTCCGCGACGCCGGGGCCACGCACGTGATCCTGGCCGGCCGGCCGAAGGGCATCGAGGTCGACGATTCCTGTGCCGTCGGCGTCGACGCCCTGTCCTTCCTGAACCGCACGAGGGAGGCCCTCACATGAGCACACCCCACAAAGGCACTCGCTCCGCTCCCGCCTCCGCGGGGACCCCCAAAAGCAGTGTTCCTAAGAGCTTTGCCGGACTGCCGCTGGACGGGTCGGAGACCGCGCCGATTGGTCACAAACTGCAGCCCGATGTCGCAGATGCACGCCGTTTGGGACCAAACGGCAACCCCTGGCACGCCCCGGAGGGCATCGAGATCCTCCCCGTCTACGGCCCCGAGCACCTCGCGAACCTCGACGCGCTCGACACCTGGCCCGGGCTCAGCCCGTTCCTGCGCGGCCCGTACCCCACGATGTACACCACCCAGCCGTGGACGATCCGCCAGTACGCCGGGTTCTCCACCGCCGAGGAGTCCAACGCGTTCTACCGGCGCAACCTGGCGGCCGGCCAGAAGGGGCTGAGCGTCGCGTTCGACCTGGCCACCCACCGGGGCTACGACTCCGACCACCCGCGGGTGCGCGGCGACGTCGGCATGGCCGGCGTGGCGATCGACTCGATCTACGACGCCCGCACCCTGTT
>JBEVFC010000110.1:0-4131 GCA_040512455.1 Nocardioides sp. | reverse complement strand
GACAAGGCGCGCTTGCCGGGGAACTCGTAGCGCACCAGCAGGATCGACATCGTCACGCCGAAGACCAGGTTGATCAGCACCGCGGTGCCGGCCACCTTGGCGGTGAGCAGCAGCGCGTTCTGGACCTCGGAGTCCGCGAGAGCGGTGGTCAGGCTGCTGAGCCCGTCCTCGAAGGTGTGCCGGACCACCAGGGACACCGGCCACACCACGAGCAGGAAGACGTAGGTGCACACCACGACCCGGAGCACCCAGCGGACGGCTGTGGGTTCCTTAACCACGTCGCGCCACCTTCCTCTGGATGATGTCGACGGCGACGATCACGAAGAGCGCCACTGCGAGCATCACGGTGGCCAGAGCGGCCGCCGCGGCGGTGTTGCCGCCCTCGATGAACGACAGGACCCGCACCGAGACCACCTCGGTCTTGAACGGCAGGTTGCCGCTGAGCAGCACCAGCGAGCCGTACTCCGAGAGCGCCCTGGCGAACGACAGCGCGGCGCCGGCAGCGATCGCCGGGGTCAGGCTGGGCAGGATGATCCGCCGGAAGATGGTGCCCCGGTTGGCGCCGAGGGAGGCGGCTGCCTCCTCGACGTCGTGCTCGAGCTCCTCGAGCACGGGCTGCACCGTCCGTACGATGAACGGCAGGGTGACGAAGGCCAGGGCCAGCATCACCGAGCGTTCGGTGTTGGCCCACTCCAGGCCGAGCGGGCTGTTCTTGCCGTAGAGCGAGAGCAGCACCAGTCCGGCCACGATGGTGGGCAGGGCGAAGGGGATGTCGATGGCCACGTCGAGCACGCGCTGGCCCCAGAACCGGTCCCGGACCAGTACCCACGCGATCGCCGTACCCATGAAGACGTTGAAGACCGTGACCAGCGTGGCCTGCCCCACCGTCAGCTTGATCGCCGCGAGCGTCTGCTCGTTGGTGACCACACGCCAGAACTGCTCCCACCCGCCCGACGCCGTGACGGCGACGATGGCGGCAAGTGGGAGCAGGACCAGCAGGCTGAACCAGGTGACGGCGAGGCCGAGCGCCAGCGACGAGCTCTTCGTGAGCGTGTTGCCACCGACCGACCGGCGCGTGCGCGCCGGCCGGTCGACGGGTGCAACAAGAGCTGCGGTCACTCGGTTTCCTTGCCAGCTTCCGCGAGCAGCTTCGGGATGATGCCGTTCTCCTCGTCGAAGAACTTGGTGGCGGTCTCGGACCAGCCGCCGAAGTCATCGGTGATGGTGAGCAGCTTCTCCGGAGCAGGGAACGGGTCCGACGGGTCGTTGGCACCCTCGACCTCGGTCTGCACGTCGACGCCGACCGGACGGAAGCCGGTCGTGGCGTAGATCTTCTGCGCCTCCTCGGTGTGGAGGAAGTCGAAGAACTTCTTCGCCGCGTCGTCGGCGCCCTTGGTCAGCGCACCGGTGTTCTCGATGAGCAGCGTCTCCGGCGGGATGACGTAGTCGACGTCCTGCCCCTGCTGCTTGGCGAGGATCGCCTCGTTCTCGTAGGAGAGCAGGACGTCGCCCTGGCCGCCGTCGACGAACGCCGAGGTGGCCTCACGGCCGGAGCCGGGCAGGTTGATGGTGTTCTTGATCAGCTTGGAGGTGTACTCCTCCGCCTCGGCGTCCGTGCCGCCGTTGGCGAGCACGTGGCCCCAGCCGGCGAGGATGTTCCACCGAGCGGAGCCCGACGAGGCCGGGTTCGGCGTGATGATCTCCACACCGGGCTTGATCAGGTCTTCCCAGGTCTTGATGTTGTCGGGGTTGCCCGGACGGACCACGAACACCACGACGGACGAGGTCAGCACGCCCTTGGTGGCGTCCTTGTTCCAGTCCTCGGCGACCTTGCCCTCGTCGACCAGGCGGGTGACGTCGGTCTCGAGCGAGAAGTGGACGACGTCGGCCGACTGGCCGCCCGCCACTGCCCGGCTCTGGTCACCCGAGGCGCCGTACGACGTCTTGAAGGTGACGTTCTTGCCGTCGTCGGTGGCCTCGAAGGCCTTGAACACGTCCTCGTTGGCGCTCTTGAGGATGGAGAAGCCGACCACGTCGACGGTCTCCTTCTTCTCGCCGGAGCAGCCGGTGAGAGCGAGTGCTCCCGCGAGGGCTGCCACAGCCGCGACCTTGAAGTTCTTCGTCATCTGCCACTTCCTTCTGCCTCCCCACGAAGGCATCTCTTGCGTATGTCGAGCAATCTACTCGATTTAATCAGAAAGAACGTCATTGACACGACGTGGTCCACATCACGGCGCGTTCTGCGACCAGTGGGCAGGACGAGGTTGGCGCGGCCGGCATCCCGACTAAGGTGGTAGGTCGTACACAGGAGAGTCATCCACAGCCAGGGAAGTAGGTCGCTGCGGTGGAAAAGCAGGTCCAGCAGCTCGATCGCGTGATCATCCGGTTCGCCGGCGACTCGGGCGACGGGATGCAGCTCACCGGGGACCGCTTCACCCAGGAGTCGGCCGGGTTCGGCAACGACCTGGCGACGCTCCCGAACTTCCCGGCCGAGATCCGCGCCCCCCAGGGCACCCTTCCCGGGGTGTCGTCGTTCCAGGTGCACTTCGCCGACCACGACATCCTGACCCCGGGCGACGCCCCCGACGTGCTGGTCGCGATGAACCCGGCCGCGCTCAAGGCCAACCTCAGCGAGCTGCCCAAGGGCGCGACGATCATCGTGGACACCCACGACTTCACCGCGCGCAACCTGACCAAGGCCGGCTACGCGGAGAACCCCCTGGAGAACGACGACCTCGCCGAGTTCGCCCTGCACACCGTCGACCTCACCGGGATGACGGTCGAGGCGGTCAAGGAGTTCGGTCTCTCCCGCAAGGACGCCGCCCGCGCGAAGAACATGTTCGCGCTCGGCCTCCTGTCGTGGATGTACGGCCGGCCCACCGAGTCGACGACCCAGTTCCTCCAGAAGCGGTTCGCCAAGGTGCCCGCGATCCGGGACGCCAACATCACCGCCTTCAACAGCGGCTGGAACTTCGGCGAGACCACCGAGACCTTCATCGTCAGCTACGAGGTGAAGCCGGCGCCGATGGCGCCCGGCACCTACCGCAACATCACCGGCAACCTCGCGCTCGCCTACGGCCTGGTGGCCGGCGGCGTGCAGTCCGGGCTGCCGGTGTTCCTCGGGTCCTACCCGATCACCCCGGCCTCGGACATCCTCCACGAGCTGAGCAAGCACAAGTCGTTCGGTGTGACCACGTTCCAGGCCGAGGACGAGATCGCCGGCATCGGCGCGGCGATCGGCGCCGCCTTCTCCGGCAGCCTCGGCGTGACCACCACCTCCGGCCCCGGCATCTCGCTCAAGGGCGAGTCGATCGGGCTCGCGGTGATGACCGAGCTCCCGCTGATCGTGGTCAACGTCCAGCGCGGAGGCCCGTCGACCGGACTGCCGACCAAGACCGAGCAGTCCGACCTGCTCCAGGCCATGTTCGGCCGCAACGGCGAGTCACCCGTCCCGATCGTGGCGCCCCAGTCCCCCGGTGACTGCTTCGACGCCGCCCTCGAGGCGGCCCGGATCGCGGTGACCTACCGGACCCCGGTGATGCTGCTCTCCGACGGGATGCTGGCCAACGGCTCCGAGCCGTGGCAGGTCCCCGACATCGACGCGCTGCCGGTGATCGACCCCGCGTTCGCGGCCGGCCCGAACTCCGGCGAGGAGTTCCTGCCGTACCTCCGCGACGAGTCGACCCTCGCGCGGCCGTGGGCGATCCCCGGCACCGCCGGTCTCGAGCACCGCATCGGCGGCCTCGAGAAGGGGGACGGGCACGGGAACATCTCCTACGACCCCGCCAACCACGACTTCATGGTCCGCACCCGCCAGGCGAAGGTGGACCGGATCGCCGACAGCCTGCCCCCGCTCGAGGTGGACGACCCGACCGGCTCCGCCAAGGTGCTCGTCCTCGGGTGGGGCTCGACGTACGGCCCCATCGGTGCGGGCGTACGCCGGGTCCGCAAGGCCGGCTACCACGTCGCCCAGGCCCACCTGCGGCACCTCAACCCGTTCCCGAAGGACCTCGGCGAGATCCTCGAGCGCTATGACCGGGTGCTGGTGCCGGAGATGAACCTCGGCCAGCTCTCCCTGCTGCTGCGCGCGAAGTACCTCGTCGACGTCGTCGGCTACAACCACGTCCGCGG
>JBEVFC010000061.1:0-3230 GCA_040512455.1 Nocardioides sp. | reverse complement strand
AGCCACACGTGGTGCTCGACCATCCTCGTCAACAGGTCCATCGGACTCACCTTGTCTCTCGCGGGCAGCCGCAGGCTCCCCGGCGGGTGGAAGTGGACGCCGCTGGGGGCCTCCACCTGGATGTGACCGGGCTTGCGACGCCAGGCGGCCGGCCCCACGCCGTACGCCTTGGTGAACGCGCGGGTGAACGCCTCGTGCGAGGAGTAGCCCGCCTCCACGGCGACGTCGATCAGCGGGGCGCGGGTGCTGATCATCCGGTACGCCGCCCGCTCGAGGAGGATCCGTCGGCGGAACGCGCGCGGGGCCTCGCCGGCCACCGAGCTGATCATCCGGTCGAAGTGGAAGCGTGAGAAGTGCAGCCGGGCCGCAAGCTCCTCGCCCGTCGCCTCGTGGTCGTCGAGCGCCTCGGTGAGGTGGTCGACGAAGTCCACGAAGGTGTCGGTTGCCACGGTCATGGGTTCATCCTCGGACGCCGGCGGGCGGGACGGCTTGATCGCGCTTGCCCAGTGCACGCTCGTCCATCGGCTATCCGCCGAGCGCCCGGATCCGGGCGTCGAGCTCGCGGCGGTTGTCGCGGCGTACCGCGACCTCGACGACCTCGATCCCGCCGTTCGGCGAGGCCAGCGCCTGCTCCAGCTCGGGCAGCGAACCGACCTTCCAGTGCGGGGTCCGGGTGGCGGCGCAGAGGCTGGCCACGTCGACGCCGTGCGGGGTGCCGAAGAGCCGGTCGTAGCGGTCGGCGTACTGCTCGGCGCCCTGCTCCAGCATCGCGAAGATCGAGCCGCCGTCGTCGTTGACCACCACGATCGTCAGGTCCGGGCGCGGCTCGTCCGGGCCGAGCACCAGGCCGGTGGCGTCGTGGAGGAACGTGACGTCGCCCATCAGCGCCAGGTTGCGGGCGCCGTGGGGTCGGGCCAGGGCCGCGCCGACGGCGGTGGAGACGGTGCCGTCGATGCCGGCGAGGCCACGGTTGGCGATGACCCGGCGCCGGTCGCCGACGGCGTACGGCGCGACCATCAGATCGAGGTCGCGGATCGGGCTGGAGGCGCCGACGAGCAGCAGCCCGCTCGGGGGTACGGCGCGGCTGACGGCGCCGGCGACCTCGTGCGGCGTGAGCGCGTCCTCGGCGGCCAGCAACCGGTCCAGGGCCCGGGACACCTCGGTGTCGGCGGCCCGCCAGCGCTCCAGCCAGGCCGGGTCGTCGGTGCCGTCGACGGCCACCCCGGGCACGGACCGGTCGACGGCGAACGGCCGCTCGGCCCAGCGCCCGCGCGGCGGCACCGAGACGACCTCGACGTCGGCGCGCCCGAGCAGGTCGGTCACCGGGCGGGAGATCGTCGGGTGGCCGCAGACGACGACCCGCTCGATCTCGCGGCCGAGCGGACCGCCGAGCAGGAGCCGGTAGCAGCGCAGCGCGTTGGGCCCGGTGCGCGACCCACTGGACGGCTCGGCGAACAGCGGCCACCCGGCCTGCTGGGCCAGCACCCGTGCCGGCGGTCCGGCGTCGTCACCGGCGACAACGACGGTGCGCGGGCCCAGGACGAGGGTCTCGGCGGGGACGGGGTCGGGCCGCTCCGCGCTGGCCGGCTCGGTCCGCGCCGGCGCACGGTGGTGCCAGGGCAGGTCCGGGACCAGCGGCGGCACTAGCTGGACGTTGAGGTGGACCGGTCGCCCGGCCCCGCCACCGAAGGGGCCGGGTCGGACCGCGGAGGTCCCCGGGGCGAGGAACGCGTCGACGGCCCGGGCCACGTCGTCGAGCCGGTGCAGCAGCCGGTCGCCGGGCTCGAGCGCGACGTCGAGGAAGTCGGCCGCGTCGCCGAACATCCGCACCTGGTCCGTGGTCTGGCTGGCGCCGGTGCCGCGCATCGAGGCCGGCCGGTCGGCGGTCACCACCACCAGGGGCAGGCCGGCGTGCGCGGCCTCGAGCAGGGCGGGGTGGAGGTTGGCGGCGGCGGTGCCCGAGGTGCAGACGACTGCGGCGCGGTGGCCGACCTTGGTCATCCCGAGGGCGAGGAAGCCGCCGGTGCGCTCGTCGAGGCGGGTGTGCAGCCGGAGCCGCCCGGCGGCCGCGGCGTCCCAGGCGGCGAACGCGAGCGGGGCGTTGCGGGAGCCGGGAGCGAGCACCAGCTCGGCGACGCCGTTGGCGACCAGCGCGTCGACGACGGCGCGGGCGAGCAGGGTCGCGGCGTTCGCGGGCGGCGGGGTCATCAACGGTGATCCTGCCGCAGCGTGCGGCGGAAGTCCTGCACCTCGCGGCGCCGCGCCTCCCAGTGCACCACCCGAGCCGGGTCGGCGGCGAGCCGGACCAGGGCGTCGGGCACCACGGCCGGGACACCGACCGGCAGCATCCCGTCGACCGGCAGCAGCGGGGCGGCGACGACGTCGTCGCTGAGGAGCTGGACGGTCGCCAGACCGCAGGCGTACGGGAGCTCCGGTAGCGCGGCCGCCAGGGCGAGCCCGGCGGCGATGCCGACCGAGGTCTCCAGCGCACTGGAGACGACGACGGGCAGGCCGATGTCCTCGGCGATCCGCAGGCAGGCCCGGACCCCGCCGAGCGGCTGCACCTTGAGGACGGCGATGTCGGCGGCCTCCAGCTCGCGGACGCGGTACGGGTCGGCGGCCCGGCGGATCGACTCGTCGGCCGCGATCGGGACGTCCACCGCCCGCCGTACGGCCGCGAGCTCCTCGACACTCACGCACGGCTGCTCGACGTACTCCAGCCCGCCGGCGGCGCGCTCCAGCTGCCGGATCGCGCCGACCGCGCCGTCGACGTCCCAGTTGCCGTTGACGTCGACGCGGATCCGGCCGTCGCGACCGAGCGCGTCGCGGACCGCCTCGACCCGGGCGATGTCGTCGCCGAGGGTCTGGCCGGGCTCGGCGACCTTGACCTTGGCGGTGGTGCAGCCGCCGGCCAGCACGATCTCGTGGGCGCGTTCGGGGTGGGTGGCGGGCACGGTGACGTTGACGGGGACGGCGGTACGCAGCGGCTCGGGCCAGTCGCCGGCGGCCGCCTCCTCGGCGCAGCGCAGCCAGGGCTCGACCTCGGCGGTGCCGTACTCCAGGAACGGGCTCCACTCGCCCCAGCCGGCCGGGCCGGGGATCGGGACGCCCTCACGGACGTCGAGGCCGCGGAAACGGGTGCGGAGCGGGATCGACCAGACCTTCATGCGTCCTCCGGGCTGTTGTCGGCGAGCGTGCGGAGCCGGAGCCGGTCCACCTTGCCCGTGTCG
>JBEVFC010000049.1:0-7743 GCA_040512455.1 Nocardioides sp. | reverse complement strand
CGGTGCACCGCGGGGGTGGTGGCCGCCATCGCGGCGAACTCCTCCGGGTCCGCGGCGGCGATCAGGGCCGGGTCCAGCGTGCCGAACCGGTCCAGCACCTTGGCGGGACCGCGGAACGCGTGCTCCATGGGGTACTGCTGGTCGAGCATCATGCCGAGCACCAGCGCGAACGGGTCGTCGGTCAGGACCTGGTCGGCGTGGTCGTCGCCGGTGATGTGGATCGCCATGCGCCCATCCTCCCCCACGCCCTTCCTGCTGCGAAGGGGTGGCTGTGGAGGAGCCACGGCACCGCGGGCGTACGTCGGGCAGGGTGTCCGCATGGGCGGCTCGAGGGCGGTGCGTGCACGGCGACGGCTGCGGCGCGACCTCCGGGAGGCGGTGCACGCGCTGCGCTCCGGGACCCGCCGGCGGCTGTTCGCGCCGGTGCTGCACGTCGGCAGCCTGGGCGGGCCCGAGGTGACCTACGACGCCGGCGACGCGCTCGACGTCGGCCTCCGGGCCGAGGTCGCCGCGGCCCTGGTGAGCCGCGCCCTGGTGGAGGAGTCCTGCCCCGAGGCCTGGCTGACCAGGGTCGGGCGACCCGCGCCGCACGACGTGGACCTGACCTGGCTGCCGACGGTACGACGGGCCTTCGCCGAGGCCGGGCTGACGCCGCGCTGCGTCGCGGTGGTCACCAAGCACGGGTGGTACGACCCGGTTCTCGACGAGACAGTGGTCTGGGACCGGTTGCGGATCCGCTCGCGCTGACGCGGTGCCGCCTCAGGCGTCCCAGGTGTGCACGGGCTCGTTGGTGTGCATCGCCTCGCGGTAGGCCACCAGGGTCCGCCGCAACGCCTCGGGCCGCTCCAGCGACGCGCCCTCGGCGTGGAGCCGGTTGACGAACCACTCCGCGCCGTTGGTGCCGAGCAGGCAGCGCTGTTCGATGATGCCGAGGAACCGCTTGGCCTCGTCGTCGGGCACGCCCCAGGCCTCGAGACCCTGGTAGGCCAGCGGCAGCAGCCGGCGCAGCACCAGCTCGGTGGCCCGCACCTGGCCGATGCCGGGCCAGTAGACCTGGGCATCGATCCCCTGCCGGGCGGCCGTCTGGAAGTTCTCCTCGGCGGCGCTGAACGACATCTGGGACCAGAGCGGGCGCTCCGCCTCGGCCAGGGCGCGGACCAGGCCGAAGTAGAAGGCGGCGTTGGCCATCGTGTCGATGACGGTGGGTCCGGCCGCGAGCACGCGGTTCTCGACGCGGAGGTGCGGGACCCCGTTGGCGATGTCGTAGATCGGGCGGTTCCAGCGGTAGATCGTGCCGTTGTGGAGGCGCAGCTCGTGCAGGCCCGGCACGCCGCCGTTCTCGAGCACCTCGAGCGGGTCCTGGTCCTCGGTGACGGGCAGCAGCGCCGGGAAGTAGCGGACGTTCTCCTCGAACAGGTCGAAGATCGAGGTGATCCAGCGCTCGCCGAACCACACCCGGGGGCGCACGCCCTGCGCCTTGAGCTCCTCGCTGCGGGTGTCGGTGGCCTGCTCGAAGAGCGGGATCCGGGTCTCGCGCCACAGCTCCTTGCCGAGGAGGTACGGCGAGTTGGCACCGACCGCGAGCTGGATCGCCGCGATCGCCTGGGACGCGTTCCAGTAGGCCGGGAAGTCGTCGGGTGCGGTCTGCACGTGCAGCTGGGTGCTGGTGCACGCGGCCTCGGGCACGATGGAGTCCGCGGTCGTCTCGAGCCGCTCGACGCCGCGGATGTCGATGGTGATGTCCTCCCCACGGGCGGCGAGGATCTGGTCGCTGAGGAGCTGGTAGCGCGGGTTGCTGCTCAGCGAGGAGGGGCTCATGTGCCCCTCGGCGAGCGTCGGCAGGATCCCGATCATCACCATGTGCGCGCCGACCTTCGCGGACTTGGACTCGGCGTCGTTGAGGCTGGCGCGGAGGTTCTCCTCGTAGGCCGTCAGCCCGTTGTCGCGCAGCACCCGGGGCGGGACGTTGATCTCGACGTTGAACTGGCCGAGCTCGGTCTGGAAGTCGGGGTCGGCGATCTCGGCGAGGGCGTCGGCGTTCTTGAGCGACGGGTCGCCCACCTCGTCCACGAGGTTGAGCTCGATCTCGAGACCGGTCATCGGGTCGTCGGTCTCGAACGCCTCCTCGCGGAGCATCCGCGCGAACACGTCGAGGCACCGCCGCACCTTCTCGCGGTGTCGCGTGCGATCCGCGCGGGAGAACTCCTGTGCTGCGACCTCTTCGCCCATGAATGCACCCTAGTGTCTGGTTGAGGGGCGGCACAGGAGCGCGCCGACCGGTGGTCGCGCCTTGCCGCCGACGCATGCCCGGCGCTGCGTACCCGCCTGCGACCAGGTCCATGCCCGGCACCGTCAGCCGAGCACGGTGAGCGCCGACTCCGGCAGCGGCGTCCACACCGACGGCGGCAGCGCCTGCTCGAGCGTGTGGGCGACCAGCCCGGCCATCCGGTAGTCGGGATCGGCCAGCGCGCACCGGTCGAGGGCGCACCAGGCCAGCGCCCCGTCGCCGGCCAGCCAGGCCGCGAACGCCAGCAGGGCCGCCGGCGCGGCGAGCAGGTCGGTGGGACAGCGCCGCACCACGTCGCGCCAGAGCTCCACGTGCCGCCGCGCGTCCGCGCGGGACATCAGCGCCCACGCGACGTCGCGCACCGCAAGGTCCCGGCAGGCGGCCACCAGCCGACCCACCTCGGCGTCGGTCAGCCGGTGGTCGGACGCGTCGTCGAGGGCACGCAACAGCGCGTCGCGCACCCAGCGGGCCACGGCGGGGCGCTCCCGGGCGCTCGGCGAACCCGACTCCGCCGCGGTGCCGACCGCCTCGAGCGCGGCGAGGTCGGTGCCGATGAGGGTCGCGGCGAGCTCGTCCCGCGACTCCAGCGTCACCCGGCCGTCGAGGACTGCCTGGGCCCGGAACGGGTGACTGCGGTCGTCGTACGGGCGCCCGGGCCCCTCCGAAGGGGCACCGGGACGCAACCCGAACCAGTGGCTCCCGTCGGCGCGCAGCGCGTCGACGACGTCGATCCCCGCCGCCTCGAACGCGTCCAGCAGCGCCCCGGCCAACGCAGCGGCGGCCGCCGCGTCGTCGGTGTAGAGCACGAACGCCACCCGCTCGACCCGGTGCCGCAGCACCGGCTCGAGCAGCAGGGCGACCACCTCGGGGTGGTCGCGGGCGTCGCCGGGGAGGTCTACCCGGGCGTGGAAGGTCTGACCCGGCGAGGCGCTCGTGAACGTGAGCATCACCACCGAGTCGGAGGGGCGGAAGCCGAGGACGCAGGGCACCGCCGCCAGCAGGTCCTCGGGGCTGCGGGCGCGGAGTGTGGTCGTTTTCGTCATGCCCCCACGGTCACGGCGGGTGCCGACTCCGGTCGCGCGTTCGCGACCGGGCGGTGGAGGAAGGCGGCCACGGCCCGGCCTGTGCAGGGAAAGTGGGTCGTCGGCGGTAGTTTCCGGCCATGGGGTCGGTCGGCATGAGGGCGCGGACGTGAGGGCTGAGGCATCCGTGCTGCACCTCGACCTCGACGCCTTCTTCGCCGCGGTCGAGCAGCGGGACAAGCCGTCGCTGCGCGGCAAGCCGGTCGTCGTGGGCGGCGTCGGCGGCCGGGGCGTGGTGGCGACCGCCTCCTACGAGGCCCGGCTCTTCGGGGTCAGGTCGGCGATGTCCACCCGCGAGGCCCGGTCGCGGTGCCCGCACGCGGCGTTCCTCAACGGCCGCTTCCACGCCTACCGTGACACCAGCCGGGCCGTGATGGAGGTCCTGCGCGCGGCCTCGCCGCTGGTCGAGCCGCTGTCGCTGGACGAGGCCTTCGTCGACCTCCGCACCGCGCCGGAGCTCGAGGCGCACGACGTCGAAAGCGTCACCGCGTTCGGTGAGCTGCTCCGGGCCCGCGTGCGGGAGGCGACCGGCGGGCTCACCGCGAGCGTCGGGATCGGCACCTCGAAGTTCATCGCCAAGGTGGCCAGCGACCTCGACAAGCCGGACGGGCTGGTCGTGGTGCCGCCCGGCACCGAGCAGGACCTGCTCCGCCCGATGAAGGTGACCGTGATCCCCGGCGTCGGCCCCGCCACCGCCGAGCGGCTGCGGCGCGCCGGCGTGCAGACGGTCGCCGACCTCGAGTCCATCAGCGAGGAGGAGCTGGTCCGGCTGGTCGGACGCGCCCACGGCGTCAGCCTCTGGCGGCTGGCCCGCGCGATGGACGACCGGCCCGTGGAGCCCGAGCGGGAGACGAAGTCGGTGAGCGTCGAGGGCACCTACGAGGACGACCTGACCGACCGCAAGCTGATGGAGGGGCTGCTCACCCGCCAGGCCGGCAGCGTCGCCGAACGGCTGCGCAAGCACGGCCTCTCCGGCCGCACCGTCAGCATCAAGGTCCGCCTCCACGACTTCACCACCCTGAGCCGGTCGGTCACCCTGGGCTCCCCCACCGACAACGGCGCAGTGGTCGCCCGGCTGGCCCGGACCCTGCTGGCCGACCTCGACACCTCCGGCGGAGTCCGGCTGCTCGGCGTCGGCGTCTCCGGCCTGGCCGACTGGGTGCAGGACGACCTGTTCGGCGTCGAGCCGGAGCCCGAACCCGAGGAGGTGGTCGAGCTGCCCCAGGGACCGGGGCGCACCTGGGCGCCGGGGATGGACGTCCAGCACGCCGACATGGGCCGGGGCTGGGTCTGGGGCTCCGGGAGGGGCGTGGTCACGGTGCGCTTCGAGACCGCGCAGACCGCTCCCGGGCCGGTGCGCTCCTACCGCGCCGACGACCCCGACCTGGAGCCGTTCGTCCCCGCTGCCGACTGAGCCGCCGCCCCGTCCGGGAGCGCCTGCGCGTGGTGGCCGCGCGGCCGTTGGCCCGTCGATCTAGAGTCCCCAGCATGGCCGACTCGACCCCCCTCGCAGCTCCCGCCCCGACCGATCCCCCGACCGAGCCCCCGACCGAGCCGCCGGTCGCCGCCCGCCGCCCGCTGGAGCGCACCGTCCACGGCGAGGTCCTCGTCGACGAGTACGAGTGGCTCCGCACCAAGGACGACCCGGCGGTCACCGCCTACCTCGAGGCCGAGAACGCGTGGACACAGGCGAGGACCGCGCACCTGGCGGACCTGCGCCAGACCCTCTTCGACGAGATCAAGGCCCGCACTCATGAGACCGACCTGTCGGTGCCGAGCCGGGTCCGCGGCCACTGGTACTACTCGCGGTCCTTCGAGGGCAAGGAGTACGGCGCGAGCTGCCGGGTCCCGGTCGCGGACCCGGATGACTGGACTCCCCCGAAGCCCGCCGAGGACTGCGCTGTCGACGAGCCGGCCCTGCCCGGTGAGCAGGTGCTGCTCGACCTCAACGACCTCGCCGAGGGCCACGACTTCTTCTCGCTCGGCGGCTCGTCCGTCAGTCCGGACGAGCACCTGGTCGCCTACGCGGTCGACGTGGTCGGCGACGAGCGCTACACGGTCCGCGTCAAGGACCTGCGTACGGGCGAGACGCTCCCCGACGAGATCCCCGACACCCTCGGCGGCGTCACCTGGGACCGCTCCGGCGAGCACTTCTACTACACGACCGTGGACGAGAGCTGGCGCCCCGACAAGGTCTGGCGGCACCGGCTGGGCACCGACCGTGCGGCCGACGTGCTGGTCCACCACGAGCCGGACCAGCACTACTGGCTCGGGGTCGGCCGGACCCGCAGCGACCGGTTCCTGGTGATCGTGTCGGGCTCCAAGACCACCAGCGAGTACCGCGTGCTCGATGCCGACGCCCCCGCGGACGACGGGCCGGGCGAGTTCGTGGTGTTCGCCGAGCGCGAGGCCGATCTCGAGTACCACCTCGAGCACGCCGTCATCGCCGGCGAGGACCAGTTCCTGGTCATGCACAACGGCAACGGCGCCAACTTCGAGCTGGCCAGGACCCCCGCCCGGCCCACCCCACGGGCGGACTGGCAGCCGCTGATCGGCCACGACCCGGCGGTCCGGCTCGAGGACGTGGACGCGTTCGCGGGCCACCTCGTCGTCCACCAGCGCAGCGACGGGCTCACCCAGCTGCGGATCCTCGAGCTCGGCGAGGACGGCATCGGCGACGACTACCTGGTCGGCTTCGACGACGAGGTCTACACCATCGGCTCCGGCGGCAACCCCGAGTTCGAGCAGCCCGTGGTGCGGTTCGGCTACACCACGCTGGCCACGCCCGGCGGCGTGCACGCCTACGACGTCCGCACCCGCGAGACCACGCTGCTCAAGCAGACGCCGGTCCGCGACTTCGACCCCACGGCGTACGAGCAGCACCGGAGCTGGGCCACCGCGCCCGACGGGACCCGCGTCCCGGTCTCGATCGTGGTGCCGGCCGGAGCACCGCGGGACGGCTCCGTGCCGTTCCTGCTCTACGGGTACGGCGCCTACGAGACCTCCATCGACCCCTACTTCTCCATCGCGCGGCTGTCGTTGCTCGACCGCGGCGCGGGGTTCGCGATCGCCCACGTCCGCGGCGGCGGCGAGATGGGCCGGCACTGGTACGACGACGGCAAGCTCGGCCACAAGCAGAACACGTTCACCGACTTCGCGGCGTCTGCGCGGCACCTCATCGAGGAGGGCTGGACCTCTGCGGACCGACTGGTGGCCGAGGGCGGCAGCGCTGGCGGCCTGCTGATCGGTGCGGTGGCGAACCAGGCCCCCGAGCTGTTCGCCGGGTTGGTGGCGCAGGTGCCGTTCGTGGACAACCTCACCACCATGCTCGACTCCTCGCTGCCCCTCACGGTCATCGAGTACGACGAGTGGGGCAACCCCGAGGGCGACGCCGAGGCGTTCGCGACCATCCGCGCCTACGCGCCGTACGACAACGTGGGCGACATCGACTACCCGCCGATCCTCGCCGAGTGCTCCCTCAACGACACCCGGGTGCTGTACGTCGAGGCCGCGAAGTGGGTGGCCAGGCTCCGTGCCCGGGCGACCGGTCGCCGCGACTTCCTGCTCAAGACCGAGATGTCGGCCGGCCACGGGGGCGTCTCCGGGCGCTACCAGGCCTGGCACGACCGGGCGTTCACGGCCGCCTGGATCCTCGACCGGATGGGCCTGTCCTGAGAAGTCCCTGAGAACTGGTGAAAGGGGCAACTACCCGCGTTCCCCGAGCGTCTATCTGGGTACAGACGCAACGCTCCGATTGGGAATCTCCTCCTCGGCGCAGGCGTTGGACCAAGCGTGGTGACAGCCAGCACGGTCATCACCCAGTGAGGAGGGCGCACCATGGCCACCAGGACCGCAACCGCGACACGTG
Source organism: Nocardioides sp. (assembly GCA_040512455.1). Lineage (GTDB taxonomy): Bacteria > Actinomycetota > Actinomycetes > Propionibacteriales > Nocardioidaceae > Nocardioides. The sequence continues at coordinate 506 of JBEVFC010000049.1, read as the reverse complement.
AGATCGAGGGACGCGACAGCGTCGGCCTCTACCTCGACGAGATCGCGCGCACCCCGCTGCTCGACGCCGAGACCGAGGTCGAGCTGTCCAAGACCATCGAGGCCGGCCTTCTCGCCGAGCACCTCCTGGCCGAGGGCCGCATCGGTCGTCGCAAGGGCGGTGCGCCCAAGAGCGCCACGCAGGAGGAGCTCGAGTGGCTCGCCGAGGAGGGCCGCAAGGCCGTCCGGCGGTTCACCGAGGCCAATCTGCGGATCGTCGTGTCCATCGCTCGCAAGTACGGCCGCGCACAGATGCCGATGCTCGACCTGATCCAGGAGGGCAACACCGGTCTGATCCGGGCGGTCGAGAAGTTCGACTACACCAAGGGCTACAAGTTCAGCACCTACGCCACCTGGTGGGTACGCCAGGCGATCACCCGCGGCATCGCGCAGCAGGCCCGCGTCGTACGCCTCCCCGTGCACGTGGTCGAGGAGCTCAACCAGGTCGGCAGCGCCCGACGCACCCTC
>JBEVFC010000028.1:0-4947 GCA_040512455.1 Nocardioides sp. | reverse complement strand
TCGGGCACCCGGTCGGGAAGGACGAACTCGCCCTCCGCCTGCGACAGGTGCACGATCGTGCCGGGCTCGGCGCGCTCCACGAGGAAGCGGGAGACGCGCCCGTCCGGGTTGGCCCGCAGCGTGATGGTGATCCGGTCGCCGTCGCGGGAGTCGGGGCTGGAGACCGAGAACACCCGGGTGGCGCGGCGGGCGCCGTCGATCTCCACGCCGACCTGGACGTGCTGGCCGGCACGGTGGCCGCGCCAGGTGGAGGTCGGCTGGAGGGTGAGGGTGGCCACCGGCGGGTGCCCGGGCACGTCCACCTCGCGTCGTACGTCGACGACCCGGGCGCGCACCTCCTTGGCTGCCCACATCGGGTTGACGATCTCGAGGTACCGGTCGACACCGTGCGGCGAGGCGAGGGCCTCGAGGGCACGGGACCGGAGCAGGGTCTGGGCGATGCTCATCGTGAAATCCTTTCAGTGAACATCCGTACACTGAAACCATAGCGACCTGCGTCGCTGGAGCGTCAACACCGCTGACTGTGATGCGGACGACACTCGACCACATGTTCACCCACGGCTCAGGGCCCGCCCACCCCTAGACTGACGCCGATGACGACCCAGCCCGCGACCGAGACGCGCCAGGAGCGCAAGGAGCGCACCCGACGCGCGCTCCTCGACGCCGCGCTCGACCAGCTGGCCGAGGAGAGCTTCGGCTCGCTGTCGCTGCGGAGGCTCACCAAGCAGGTCGGGATCGTGCCCACCGCGTTCTACCGGCACTTCTCCAGCCTCGACGAGATGGGCCTGGCCCTGGTCGACGAGTCCTTCGTCAGCCTGCGCGCGATGATCCGCGACGTACGCCGCGACCAGCCGCCCCCCGACGAGCTCATCGAGCGCTCGGTGGACGTGCTGTCCCGGCAGCTCGACGCCAACATGGCGCACTTCCGCTTCATCGGGCGCGAGCGGTACGGCGGCGTGGCACCGATCCGGGAGGCGATCGCGCACGAGCTCGGCCTCATCGAGCGCGAGCTGGCCACCGACCTGGCCCGGATGCCGGGCCTGGAGGCGTGGGGTGCGGCGGACCTGCAGCTGCTGGCGGGGCTGTTCGTGAACCTCATGGTCGTCGCCGCCTACGAGATGGTCGGCCCGGGCGCGGAGGACCCGGCGGTCCGCCGCGAGATCGAGGAGACCCTCCGGCACCAGGCGCGGATGATCGTGGTCGGCGTCGCGGGCTGGCAGCCGCTCGAGCGCTAGCCCCCCGAGCACGTCAGCGGGCTGGGTCAGCGGCGCGGGAGCAGGATCTCGAGGCCGCGCTCGGCCATCAGGTCTCCGTTGATGCGACCGCCCATGGCGTCGCTCACCGAGAGCGCACGCACGAGGGCCTGGGCGTCTCCCCCGGTGCTCGCCGAGTGCTGACCGGTGACCCGGATCCTCAGGTAGTTGCCCTGGCCGGAGAACCGCAGCGCCACCTCGCGCGGGTCCAGGGCGATGACGTCCGCCAGCAGGTGGTCGAAGAGCTGCTCCACCGGACCCGGCGTGATCCGGTCGTCGGCGCCGTCGTCGACGAACACGCGGACGGAGGTGTCCTCGGGCACGCCCTCCCGCCAGCGCTGGCCGATCTGGGTGGCCAACGACCGCAGGTCGATCTCGGCCCCGGCCACCAGCGGCCGTTTGCGCGAGTCGGCCAGCAGCGTGTCGATGACGCCGTTGAGGCGCTCCATCTCGGCGGCCGAGTGCAGCACCGAGCCGCGCACGTCCTCGCCCAGTCCGGGCTTCCCGGCGAGCTCCTCGAGCTCGAGGCGCACGCCGGCGATCGGCGTGCGCAGCACGTGCGAGGCGTGCTGGAGGAACTCCCGGTCGCTGCTGATCGAGTGCTTGAGCTGGGCGGCGGAGAGCAGCAGCGCGTCGCCGATGGCGGTGACCTCGGGGATGCGGGACTTCGGCAGGTCCAGGTCGAAGCGACCCCGTCCCAACGCGGCCGCAGCGGCGGCCAGCTTCTGGAACGGGCGGGCCAGCAGGGTGGCGGCGATCAGCCCGAGGGTGCCGGCGATCACGCAGAGCAAGGCCATCAGCACGATCAGCGAACCGAGGCTGCGCCCCAGTGCGTCACCGATGACGTCCGAGGACTGGTGCACGGTCAGCCGGCCCTGGGAGGTGTCCGCCGACGCCTCGATCGAGTTGCCTCCCTCGGCGGGGTGGTAGCCGGCGCCGTTGGCGACGACGGTCGCCCCGTTGCCCTCGAAGACCACCTGCGAGTCCGCGCTCACCAGACCCTCGAGAAAGGTCTGGTCGATCGCGTCACCGGCGGCGATCCGGTCGTCGATGCGGAGGGCCATCACCCGGACGTCGTGGTGCAGGTGGGCCCGTTCCTGGTCGTTGATCAGGTCGCGGATCGCGAAGGCCCGGACCACCCCGGCGAGCAGCAGGAGCAGCAGGGCAAGGAGGACGAAGCAGGCGGTCAGCCGTCTACGCATCGCTGGCTGCTTCGAGCCGGAAGCCGACCCCCCGAACCGCGATCACGCGCTCGGCGACGCCGGCCTCCTCGAGCTTCTGCCGCAGCCGACCGATCGTCACGTCCAGTGTCTTGGTGGAGCCGTACCAGTTCTCGTCCCAGACCTCGGCCATCAGCTGGTCGCGGGGGACGACCTTGTCGCGGTGCTCCGCGAGCAGGGAGAGCACGTCGAACTCCTTGGCGGTCAGCAGCACCTCGTCGTCGGCGGAGAACACCCGGCGGGCACCCCCGTCGATCCGGAGGCCGCCCGGCTGGGTGTTGCCGCCGTCCTCGGCCCGCGCGGGCGCGCTGCGTCGCAGCAGCGCCCGGACCCGCGCCTGCAGCTCAGCCAGGCCGAACGGCTTGGCGAGGTAGTCGTCGGCGCCGTAGTCGAGCCCGACCACCCGGTCGAGCTCGTCGCCACGGGCGGTCACGATCATGATCCCGCCGCCGAAGCCGGCTGTCCGAGCGGCACGGCACACGTCCAGTCCGTCCATGTCGGGCAGCCCGAGGTCGAGGATCATCAGGCTGGTCTCGATCTCGACGAGATGGTCGAGCGCCGCCTGCCCGCGCTCCACCCACGTCACGGTGTACCCCTCGCGCTCGAGCGTCCGCACGAGCGGGAAAGCGATGTCGGCCTCGTCCTCTACCACCAAAACGTGATGCGTCACGGCGTCGAGCATAGGGCCGATCGGCTCGGCATCGGGGACCATCAGAAGTCTCGGTCGTTCGTGCCGGTCTCCGTGGCGATGGCCGAGGAGCACGCCAGGCCCGCGAGGCTGGTGGCCGCCGTGGAGGGCGTCCACCGCATCGCACCGTTGGTGCTGGCGGTGCTCAAGCTGCTGGCCGGGGTGCCGAGGGTGATCGTGACGACGGTGACCTGGACGCCGCCGACGGTGGCCGTGGTCGCCGTCATCGTGGAGCCGTTGACCACCACGGTCCGGTTGGCCGGCACGAAGTTCTGGACGAAGGCGACCTGGCCCAGGTTGGCGCCGGTCATCTCCATCCGGTCGTAGCCGCTGATCGCCGCCCCGGTGACGTTCTTGTCCTTGAACGTCAAGGTCACCGGGGTCGAGGCGCCCGTCCAGCCCGCCTTGATGCTGGCCAGGTTGACCACCGAGGAGTAGGTCAGCACGACCCGGTCGCCCACCGCCGGCCGGTTCGCGGTGGTGACGTTGGTGGTCTGCACGTCCTGGGCCTTCAGCGGCGTGTTGTCGACCGTCACCGTGACCACCGCCGAGGTGACCGCGGCACCGGACGTCGGGGTCAGCACGGCCTGGATCTGGTAGGTGCCGTTGGGCACGGTCGTGGTGTTGTAGGTGCAGGTGTACGGCGCCACGTTGTCGGTGCAGACCACGGCGAAGGTGCCGGTCGTGCCGGCCCTGGCCTCGATCCGGACGTTGTTGATCCCCTGGACGGCGTTCCCGGCTGCCGTGATCGTCACGGTGCCCGCGATCGTGCTGCCGTTGGTCGGGCTGGAGATGCTCACCGACGGGGCGCTGTTGTCGACCGTGCGAGTCTGGGTGGCGGTGGTGGTGACGTTGCCCGCCACGTCCGTGACCACGGCCCGGAAGTTGTAGCTGCCGCCGTTGGTGAGCGGCGTGGTGTTCAGCGCGCAGGAGAACGGGTCGTCGTCGGCCACGCCGCAGACGCTCCAGGTGCCCGCCGTGGAGAGCTTGTACTCGAAGGAGACCGTCTCGACACCGGAGTCGGCGTCGGTCGCGGTGGCGGTCAGGTCGACCGTCCCGCGCAGGGTGCCGGCCGGCACGGTGAGGGCCGCGGTCGGCACCAGGTTGTCGACGAGCACGTCGGTCTCGGTGTCGTAGAAGGTCTGGCTGCCGATGACGGCGACCGCACGGACGTCGTACGTCTCGGCGCCGCTGGTCACCCAGGTGCAGGACCGGGTGGTGCCGGTGGCGTTGCCGCAGCCGGGGATCGTCGTCCAGGTCTGGGGGGACGCGTCGGCGACGGCGTACTCGAACCGGTTGGTGACCGTGGCACCCGCGTTGCCGGTCACGGTGAGGCTGAGCGGGACGCTGCCGCGGACCACCCCGTCGACCGGGGTCAGCGTGACCGTCGCCGAGTTGACCACGGTGGTGGTGACGCTGGTGGACGTCGCGGAGTAGCCGGCCGTGTCGGTGGCCACCGCGCGCAGCTGGTAGGTGCCGTCGGTGACTCCGGTGGTCACCCACGAGCAGGAGTACGGCGCCACGTTGTCGGTGCAGATCGTGGTCCAGGTGCTCGACCCGTTGGGGGCACGCTGGATGTCGACCGAGGCGACCGCCGAGCGGGCATCGGACGCCGTCGCGGCGACCGTGACCGTGCCGCTGAGCGGGGTGCCGGGATCCGTCATGGCCACCGTCGGCGGGGTCCAGTCGTGGGCCCCCCCCACCGCGGGCCGCCCCCGGGGGGGGGCCGGGGAGGGGGCCCCGGGGAACAGCAAACCCGTGTTAGCGCGGGCGCCCCCGGGGCCCG
>JBEVFC010000336.1:0-6725 GCA_040512455.1 Nocardioides sp. | reverse complement strand
CGCCACCAAGTCGCAGATCCCGGTGATCGCCGACATCCACTTCCAGCCGAAGTACGTCTACGCGGCGATCGAGGCCGGCTGTGCCGCCGTCCGCGTGAACCCGGGCAACATCCGCAAGTTCGACGACCAGGTCAAGCAGATCGCCCGGGAGGCCAAGGACCACGGCACCTCGATCCGGATCGGCGTCAACGCCGGCTCGCTCGACAAGCGGATCATGGACAAGTACGGCAAGGCCACGCCCGAGGCGCTGGTCGAGTCCGCCGTCTGGGAGGCCTCGCTGTTCGAGGAGCACGACTTCCACGACTTCAAGATCTCGGTGAAGCACAACGACCCCGTCGTGATGGTGCGTGCCTACGAGCTGCTCGCCTCGGCGGGCGACTGGCCGCTGCACCTCGGCGTGACCGAGGCCGGTCCCGCGTTCCAGGGCACCATCAAGTCCGCGACCGCGTTCGGTGCCCTGCTCAGCCAGGGCATCGGCGACACCATCCGGGTCTCCCTCTCGGCCCCGCCGGTCGAGGAGGTCAAGGTCGGCATCCAGATCCTGCAGTCGCTGAACCTGCGGCCCCGCAAGCTCGAGATCGTCTCGTGCCCGTCGTGCGGTCGTGCGCAGGTCGACGTCTACAAGCTGGCCGAGGAGGTCACCGCCGGGCTCGAGGGCATGGAGGTGCCGCTGCGCGTGGCCGTCATGGGCTGTGTCGTCAACGGTCCGGGTGAGGCCCGCGAGGCCGACCTCGGCGTCGCCTCCGGCAACGGCAAGGGCCAGATCTTCGTCAAGGGCGAGGTGATCAAGACCGTCCCCGAGTCGCAGATCGTGGAGACGCTCATCGAGGAGGCCATGCGCCTCGCTGAGGACATGGAGCCGGTCGAGGGCGGGGCGGCCGCGGTCAGCGTCTCCTAGGAGGCGTCAGGCCCTAGGCTTCGGCCATGCGTGTTCTCGTCTCCGGCGGCGCCGGCTACATCGGTTCCCACACGGTCCTGGCCCTCATCGAGGCCGGCCACGACGTCGTCGTCGTCGACGACTTCTCCAACAGCAAGCCCAGCGTGGTCGGCCGGATGGAGGCGCTGTCCGGCACCCACATCCCGGTGCACTCCTTCGACCTCACCGACCGGGACAAGACCGAGCACCTGTTCGCGACCGGCGGGATCGACGCGGTCATCCACTTCGCCGGCTTCAAGGCGGTGGGGGAGAGCGTCGAGAAGCCGTTCGAGTACTACACGAACAACCTCGATGCGACGTTCTCGCTGATCCGCGCGATGCGGCGGTACGACGTGCACAAGCTGGTCTTCTCCTCCTCCGCGACCGTGTACGGCGACCACGCGCCGGTGCCCTACCAGGAGGACTACGAGCCACTGAGCGCCGCCAGCCCCTACGGGCGCACCAAGGTGATGAGCGAGCACGTGCTCGGCGACGTGGCCCGGGCCGGCGATCTCAAGGTCGCGCTCCTGCGGTACTTCAACCCGGTCGGGGCGCACCCCTCGGGGACCATGGGCGAGGACCCGCAGGGCGTGCCCAACAACCTGATGCCGTTCATCGCCCAGGTCGCCGTCGGCCGCCGCGAGAAGCTGCGCATCTTCGGTGACGACTACCCGACCGCCGACGGCACCTGCGAGCGCGACTACATCCACGTCGAGGACCTCGCCGCCGGGCACGTCGCCGCGCTCGAGGCGCTGGACGGCCGTGCCGAGCCGGTCCGGGCCTACAACCTGGGCGGCGGCACCGGCACCAGCGTGCTCGAGCTGTTCCACGCGTTCGAGCGGGCCTGCGGGCGGGAGCTGCCCTACGAGGTGGTCGGCCGTCGCGCCGGCGATCTGCCGGCCTACTGGGCCGACACCACCCGGGCCGCCGAGGAGCTCGGCTGGACCACCACCCGCAGCATCGACGACATGTGCGCCGACGTGTGGCGCTGGCAGTCGCAGAACCCCGAGGGCTACCCGGACGCGTGAGCACCACCCCGGGGAGCCCCGACGTCCTGGTCCTCGGCCTGGGCGGGATGGGCAGCGCCGCCGCGGCCCACCTCGCGGCGCGCGGGGTCCGGGTGCTCGGCCTCGAGCAGTTCACGCCCGCGCACGCGCTCGGGTCCAGCCACGGCGACTCCCGGGTCATCCGGCAGGCCTACTTCGAGGACCCGGCCTACGTGCCGCTGCTGCTGCGCTCCTACGAGCTGTACGCCGACCTCGAGGCGTCCTCGCCCGGCATCCTGACGCTGACCGGCGGGCTGATGCTGGGCACCGCCTCCTCGGAGACGGTGGCCGGCTCCCGGGCGAGCGCGGAGCAGCACGGGCTGCCGCACGAGATGCTCGACGCGGACGGGATCCGGTCCCGGTTCCCGCTGTTCGCGCCCGCGGAGGACACCGTCGCGCTCTTCGAGGAGCGCAGCGGGTTCGTCCGGCCGGAGCAGACCGTCCGCGAGCACCTGCGCCGGGCCGAGGCCTCCGGCGCCGACCTGCGCTTCGGGGAGCGGGTCCTCGGCTGGTCCGCGACGGACCGCGGGGTCACCGTCCACACATCGGAGTCGGCGTACGACGCGGGGCATCTGGTCATCGCGGCCGGGGCCTGGGCGCCGTCGCTGCTCGCCGACCTCGGGCTGCCGCTGCGCGTCGAGCGCCAGCTGATGCACTGGTTCGCCCCGTCGGGGCCCATCGAGCCGTGGCAGGTGGGCCGGCACCCGGTGTGGATCTGGGAGGCGACGCCCGAGGTGCAGAGCTACGGCTTCCCGGCGTACGGCCCGGCCGAGGACGGCGTGAAGGTCACCTTCTACCGCGACGGACGGAACGCGGCGGACCCCGATGCGCTCGACCGGGAGATCCACGCCGACGAGGTGGCCCGGCTCGCCGACCACCTGTCCACCCGGCTGCCGGCCCTGCCCGGGCGGCACCTGCGCGGGGTGGCCTGCATGTACACCACCACCCCGGACCAGCACTTCGTGATCGCCCCGCACCCGGGCCACCCGACGGTCACCGTCGCCGCCGGCTTCTCCGGCCACGGCTTCAAGTTCGCCCCCGTCGTCGGCGAGATCCTCGCCGACCTCGCCACCACCGGCTCGACGCCCCACCCCATCTCCCTCTTCACCCCCACCCGCTTCCCCTCCGACGACGTGTGAGTTCTTGCCCGCCGAGGTGTCACTTCTTGCGACCCGAGGTGCGAGTTCTTGCGCCGAACCGTGCGTTCTTGCGCCGCGAACCGTGCGTTCTTGCGGCAACGACGCACGGCTCGGCCGGCAACAACGCACGGTTCGGCGGTGGGGTGGGAGCGAGGAGGGGTCGAAGGTCCCTGGTGAGGGGGTCTGTCGGACCTTCGCGGGGAGGCCGCGGGTGCGCGAGCGTGGAGCCATGCCGACGAATGACGCCCAGGGCGCGGTGGTGGTGGGGTACGACGTCACCGCGCACAGCGAGCTGGCTCTCGACTGGGCCGCCCACCACGCGGCGGCTCACCACCGTCCGCTGCTGATCGTGCACGCGATCGCGCCCCCGCACGCCTACGACGCCCTCGGGGTCGGGATGGACGAGCTCCGCAAGGAGATGCGCGTGGTGGGACGTCGTTGCCTCGACGGGGCGCTGGCCCGGGTGCGGGCCGTCGAGCCCGGCGTCGAGGTGAAGGTGCACCTGGCGTTCGGTGCCCCCCACGACGTGCTGCTGGACTCCCTCGGCGGGGCGCACCTCCTCGCGGTGGGGTCGCGTGGCCGCGGCACGCTCGCCAGCCTCCTCCTCGGCTCGGTCAGCGTCGGGATCTCGGCCGTAGCGCCGTGCGCCGTGGCCGTCGTGCGCGAGGCCGAGGCCCGGCCCGACAGCCCGACCCTCAGTGGTCGGGTGGCGGTCGGGGTCGATGGCAGTGAGGTGTCCCTGACCGCGCTCGACCTGGCCTTCGCCCTCGCGTCCGAGCGCGGGACCGGGGTCGGGGTCGTGCACTCGTGGGGACCGGCCGCCGTACGCCGTGACCTCACCAGCAACGAGCAGCGCCGGGCCACCGTCGAGGAGCATGAACTCCAGGTGGCCGAGTCGCTGGCCGGCCTGGCCGAGAAGTACCCCGACGTCGATGTCGCCACCCACCAGGCCGAGGAGGACCCGCGCCGGGCGCTCGACGATGCCTCGCGGTACGCCGACCTGCTCGTCGTCGGCTCTCGCGGTCGAGGTGCGGCGAGGTCGACGGTGCTCGGCTCGGTCAGCCGCCATGTCATCGAGCACGCGCACTGCCCGGTCCTGGTGGTGCGGGCACCCGCCTGATCGCAAGAGCGGACGGTTCGGCGCGCAACAACGCACGGCTCGGCGCAAGAAGGCGCACCTCGACGCGCAAGAAGTGACACTTCGGCGCGCAAGAAGTCGCACCTCGGCGGGGGTGGGGGAGGGACGGGCGGGGACGAACAGGAACGGACTAGAGTCCCAGCGTGCTGACCACCCGCCAGGGCGTCCATGTGCTGGCGACCCCCGACCTCACGGAGTTCCTCGCCCTGGCGGCGCAGGATCCGGTGGTCAACGTGTTCGTCGACTACCGCGCGCGCACCACCCGGCTCGACCGGCGCTGGCTGGGCGGCGAGGTGTGGGGCCGGTTCGTGGACGGCCGGATGGTCTCCGCCTGCCACGTCGGGGCCAACCTGGTGCCGGTGCAGGCCGGCCCCGACGACATCGCAGCGTTCGCCGCCCGGGCCCGCGGCCCCCGGCGAGGCGTCGCCTCGATCGTCGGCCCGCAGCTCGCCGTCGAGGGCCTCTGGGCGTGGCTGCGGCCCGACTGGGGCTCGCCGCGCGAGGTGCGCAGCGCCCAGCCGCACCTCATGATCGACGGACCGCCCGCGGTCGAGCCCGACCCCCAGGTCCGCCGCACCACGATGGACGAGTTCGACGTGGTCTATCCCGCGTGCGTCGACTTCTACACCGAGGAGCTCGGCATCTCCCCGGAGTACGGCGGCGGCGGGAGCTTCTACCGCGCCCGGGTCCAGCAGCTGATCTCCCGCGGCTGGCAGTTCGCCCGGATCGAGGACGGACGCGTGCTGTTCAAGGCCGAGGTCGGCTGCGTCTCGCCGTACGCCGCCCAGATCCAGGGGGTGTACGTCGACCCCGACCGTCGCGGCGAGGGCCTGGGCAGCCGGGGCATGGCCGCCGTGGTGGAGGCGATCCGACACGAGATCGCACCGGTCGCCTCCCTCTACGTCAACGAGTGGAACCTGGCCGCCCGGCGGGCCTACGAGAAGACCGGCTTCGTCGAGGCCGGGCGCTTCTCCACCATCATGTTCTGAAGGTCTAGGGTCGGCGCGTGAACATCCCCAAGGACACCCTCGGCCTGGTCGCGGCCTTCACCGTCAGCGGCATCACCCACCTGGTGAAGCCCGAGACGTTCGAGCCGCTGATGCCCGCCTGGCTGCCGGCGCACCGCGAGATCGTCATCGCGAGCGGCGTCGCGGAGCTGGTCTGCGCGGCCGGCATCCTGCACCCGCGCACCCGCAAGGCGGCCGGCTGGGCGAGTGCCGCGCTGCTGGTCGCGGTGTTCCCCGGCAACGTCAAGATGGCCGCGGACGCGCAGAAGGGCCGCAACACGACGTACAAGCGCGCCACCCTGGCCCGGCTCCCCGTCCAGGTGCCGCTGATCCGGGCCGCGCTGAAGGCCGCCCGCGCCTGAGCCCGCGGCGACCCGGCACCGGATGTGCCGACTCGGGGGAAACCGCTTCGCGGGGCCGCGGACCCCACAAGTAGCCTTCGGCTCATGATCATGCGCCTCTCCCAGCTGTTCGTCCGCACGCTCCGCGACGACCCCGTCGATGCGGAGGTGCCGAGCCACCGGCTGCTGGTCCGCGCGGGCTACATCCGCCGTGCCGCGCCGGGCATCTACACCTGGCTCCCGCTGGGCCTCCGGGTGCTGCGCAACGTCGAGACGGTGATCCGCGAGGAGATGGACGCGATCGGCGCCCAGGAGCTGTCGTTCCCGGCGCTGCTGCCCCGCGAGCCCTACGAGGCGACCGGCCGCTGGACCGAGTACGGCGACGGCATCTTCCGGCTCAAGGACCGCAAGGGCGGCGACTACCTGCTCGGTCCGACGCACGAGGAGATGTTCACCCTCACCGTCAAGGACCTGTACTCCTCCTACAAGGACCTGCCTGTCTGGCTCTACCAGATCCAGACCAAGTACCGCGACGAGGCGCGTCCCCGTGCCGGCATCCTGCGCGGGCGCGAGTTCATCATGAAGGACTCCTACTCCTTCGACACCTCCGACGAGGGCCTGGACCGGTCCTACGCGGCCCACCGCGCGGCGTACATCAAGACCTTCGACCGGCTCGGGTTCGACTACGTCATCGTCAAGGCCACCTCCGGCGCCATGGGCGGGTCGAAGTCCGAGGAGTTCCTCGCCAAGGCCGACGTCGGCGAGGACACCTACGTCAGCTGCACGCACTGCGACTACGCCGCCAACGTCGAGGCCGTCACGGTCCCCGCGCCCGCGCCCCTGCCGTACGACGACGCCCCCGCCGCGCACGCCGAGCAGACGCCGGACACCCCGACCATCGAGACCCTGGTCGACCACCTCAACGAGAAGTTCCCCCGTGACGACCGGCCCTGGGCGGCCGGCGACACGCTCAAGAACGTGATGGTCGTGCTCAAGCACCCCGACGGCACCCGCGAGCCGCTCGCCATCGGCGTACCCGGGGACCGCGAGGTCGACCAGACGCGCCTCGAGGGTCAGCTCGAGCCGACCGAGGTCGAGGCCATGGACGAGGTCGAGATGAAGAAGCACGAGGCGCTGG
>JBEVFC010000333.1:0-9595 GCA_040512455.1 Nocardioides sp. | reverse complement strand
GTCTCCGAGGCGGACGGGAAGCCGACCTCGATCTCCTTGTAGCCCATCCGCACCAGCAGCTCGAACATCTTCATCTTGCGGGCCGGCGTCATCGGGTCGATGAGGGCCTGGTTGCCGTCCCGCAGGTCCGTGGAGAGCCAGCGCGGCGCGCGCGTGATGGTCTGCTCGGGCCAGGTGCGGTCCGGGAGCTCGATGGGCGGGAAGGCCCGGTAGCGCTGGTGCGGCATGCCGCCGCTGCGCTGGGTGGTGCTGTCGATGGTCCTGCTGGTGGTCATGGTGTTCCTCGCCTGGGGTGTCGATCGGCGCCGGGCGCGCAGCACGCTCTCCGCAGCGAGGGGGTCCGGCCTTCAGACCTCGCTACGGCACCCAAGGAGGAGTCGCTGGCGCATCATGACGCCCCCAATCTAGCGTGCGGTCCCCGGTCGCGGGACGGTGGTCTCACTCTTCGTGCAGGTCGCCGCTGGCTACCCTCGGCCCATGGCCACGCTCCTCGTCGTCCACCACTCCCCCACGCGCTCGCTGCAGGCGCTCACCGAGGCGGTTCTGGCCGGTGCTCACGACGACGCGATCGAGGGCGTCGAGGTGGTCGAGCGGCCCGCCCTGGAGGCGACCGCGGACGACGTGCTGGCCGCGGACGGCTACCTGCTCGGGACGACCGCGAACTTCGGCTACATGAGCGGGGCGCTCAAGCACTTCTTCGACTCGACCTTCCTCCAGGTGGGCGGGGCGCTGGACCCGAGCGGCGGCGCCGGCGAGTCCGAGGGCGCGACCAAGGGACGGCCGTTCGGGCTGTACGTGCACGGCCGCTACGACCTCACCGGCGCGGTCCGCTCGGTCACCTCCATCGTCGGGGCGCTCGGCTGGAGGCAGTCCTACGACGTGCTCGAGGTCCTCGGTGAGGTGGGCGAGCCACAGCTGGAGGCGGCGTACGAGCTCGGAGGTACCATCGCAGCACTGCTCGCCAACTGAGGACATCCCACCCGTGCATCGACGACCGCTTCCGCGCGCCGCCGCGCTGGCGGCTGCCTGCGCCCTCCTGGTCGGCGGCTGCGCTACGGGCGATGGCGGCACCGACCCCGACGTCGACCCGCAGCAGGTCGACTCGGTCGAGCAGCCCGCGGTCGGTGCCTGCCGCGACCTGGCCCCGGCCGACGTGGCCGAGCCGGCGAACGCCTCGAAGACCCTCGACTGCGCCGACGAGCACACCGCCGAGACGTACGCCGTGGGCGTGCTGCCGGCACGCTACGACGACGTGTCCTACGACGACGAGGACCTCGGGAAGTTCGCCTACAAGACCTGCTCGGACCGCTTCGAGAAGTTCCTCGGCGCCGACGAGTCGCTGGTGATGCGCACCGTGCTCAGCTGGGCGTGGTTCCGCCCGTCCGAGAAGGCCTGGGACGAGGGCGCGCGCTGGTACCGCTGCGACGTCGTCGGCGGTGGCGAGGAGTCCGCGGAGTTCGTGCCGCTCCCCGAGTCCGCCAAGGGCCTGCTGCTCGGCCGCCCCAAGGACCGCTGGATGGTCTGCGCGAACGGCCCCTCGGTGGCCGGCCACGGCAAGGTCCCCTGCAACCGCCCGCACTCCTGGCGTGCGGTGACCACGATCAAGGTCGGCCTCGACACCGACGAGTACCCCGGTGACCGCCTGGTCGAGGTCAAGACCAAGGAGTTCTGCTCCGACTCGGTCGGCGCCTGGATGAACTACCCCGTCGACTACGACTTCGCCTACACCTGGTTCCACGAGGCCGAGTGGGAGGCCGGCAACCGCCGGTCGGTCTGCTGGGCGAGGACGGATCAGTGACCCGACGGGGTCTCGGTATGGCACTCCTGGCCAGCGTGGTGGTCACCGCGGGGACCATGACCGTGCTGCTCCTGCGCCAGGACGTCCCGGCCGACGAGCCCGCGACCGGACCCCCTCCGGCCGCGGCACCGTCACCGTCCGGCAAGCCCGCGACGGCGGCGCCGAGGCCCGAGGCGGACAGCTGCTACCGGCTCGCGTACGACGACGCGCTCGCGCCGACCAGTCGCAACAAGCCGGTCCCCTGCACCGGAAAGGTGACCGCGCGGACGTTCTACGTCGGCTCCCTGGACACCGTCGTGGACGGGCACCTGCTCGCGGTCGACTCCGCCCGGGTCCGCCGCCAGCTGGCCACCGACTGCCCGCGCCGCTTCACGACGTACGTCGGCGGCAACGAGCGCGCCCGCCGGCTGAGCATGCTGTCCACGGTGTGGTTCAGCCCCTCCGTCGGGCAGTCCGACGCCGGGCAGTCGTGGTACCGCTGCGACGTGATCGGTGTGGAGTCGGAGGGTCGGCTGGCCACGTTGAAGGGCTCGCTCAAGGGCGTGCTGGACAGCGACGCCGGGCTCGCGAGGTACGGCATCTGCGGCACCGCCGAGCCCGGCGCCCCAGGGTTCAAGCGGGTCATCTGCGGGAGCCGGCACAGCTGGGAGGCGGTCGAGGTGGTCAACGTGCCCGGCAACGCCTATCCCACCGGCGCTCCCGCGAGCGTCGAGGACACCTGCATGGACCGGGCCCGAAGCCGCGCGGAGGACGCGCTCAACTTCGAGTGGGGCTTCGAGCTGCCGACCAGGGAGCAGTGGAAGAGCGGCCGGCGCTACGCGCTGTGCTGGGCGCCCAGCTGACCGGTCAGAACCCCAGCCGGCGCAGCTGCCGCGGGTCCCGCTGCCAGTCCTTGGCGATCTTGACCCGCAGGTCCAGGTAGACCGGCGTGCCGAGGAGCGCCTCGATCTGCTTGCGCGCCTCGGAGCCGACCTCGCGCAGCCGGGCGCCCTTGTGACCGATCACGATGCCCTTCTGGGAGTCGCGCTCGACGAACAGGTTGGCGTGGATGTCCAGCAGCGGCCTGTCGGCCGGCCGGTCCTCGCGGAGCTTCATCTCCTCGACCACCACCACGATCGAGTGCGGCAGCTCGTCGCGGACGCCCTCGAGCGAGGCCTCGCGGATCAGCTCCGCGACGATCGCCTCCTCGGGGGCGTCACTGCGCTCGCCGTCCGGGTAGAGCTGCGGCCCCTCGGGCAGCAGCCCGACCAGCAGGTCCTCGAGGAGCTTCACCTGGTCACCGGACTTCGCGGACACCGGGACGATCTCGGCCCATTCGGTGCCGGTCTCGACGCCGAGGGCCTGGATGTCGAGCAGGTGCTGCCCGATCTGCTCACCCGTGGCGAGGTCGGTCTTGGTGGCGATCGCCACCTTGATGGTGCGCCGGACCTTGGCCATCTCCTTGACGATGAACCGGTCGCCGGGCCCGATCTTCTCGTTGGCCGGGAAGCAGACCGCGACCACGTCGACCTCGGAACGCGTCGTCTTCACCAGGTCGTTGAGGCGCTCGCCGAGCAGCGTCCGCGGCCGGTGCAGGCCCGGGGTGTCGACAAGGATCAGCTGCGCGTCCTCGCGGTGGACGATGCCGCGGACCACGGTCCGCGTGGTCTGGGGCTTGGAGCTGGTGATCACCACCTTGGTGCCGACCAGCGCGTTGGTCAGCGTGGACTTCCCGGCGTTCGGTCGTCCGACGAACGACGCGAAGCCGCTCCTGAACTCACCTGTCTGCGGTGCCATCGCCAGCCTCTCGCGCTGCGTCGTAGTCGGCCCAGATCTCGTCATCACTCTTGCCCTGTGCCTTGCCCCGCTGCCAGATCGGCCCGGGGTCCACGGCGCGGGGCTGCCGCTGCTGGCCGCCGCCGCGCCAGTAGCCCATCACGTCGTACGCCGAGTTCGGGAGCTTGACCTCCCGCATCAGGTGCTTGCGGATCGCCCGCATCTGGGCGGACTCTCCCGCCATCCAGAAGTATCCCTCACCCTCGGGCCAGTCGATGTCACGGACGATGTCCGCGGTGGCCGACTCCACGCCCTCGGGCGGCGCCAGCCAGGTCACGTCCGCGTCACCCGCGACGTAGTCGGGCAGGGCCCCGTCGGGGACCTCCGCCCAGGCCCGCACCGGGATGCCCGGGGTGGACTCGATGATCCGGGCCATCGCCGGCAGCGCGGTCAGGTCGCCGACCAGCAGCAGCCACCGGGCGCCGGCCGGCATCGCGAACGACGCCTTCGGCTCGGAGACGGTGACGGTGTCGCCCTCGCAGTCGCCGGCCGCCCACTCGGTGACCAGGCCGTGGTCGTGGACCACGATGTCGAGCGTCAGCTCGCCGTCGCGGAACGAGCGGACCGTGTAGTAGCGGATCTGGAACTGCCCCGGGGCGGTCAGCGCCACCCACTCGTCGGGCACGCCGGTGGAGGTGAAACCGGCCAGCCCCGGACCGCCGAGCACCAGCCGCACGAAGTGGGAGGACAGCTGCTCACGTCGCAGGACGTTGGCGGTGTACTGCGCTGCCCGGGTGCTCACCGGCCAAGGCTAGCCGGGGGTGACCGCTTCCCCCGAACCGTGGGCGCGGGCGAGCAGCACCGCGTCCAGCGGGCTCTCGCGGCGGTCCAGCCGTGCCTGCAGGCGGGTCGACGCCTCGTCCAGCCGGCCGGCCCGGATCAGCGCCTGGATGAGGGTGTCCTCGAAGACCTCCCGCTGTGCGTGGGAGCCGCCGAAGCGCACGAAGTCCCGCTCGCGCGCCAGTAGCCGGTCGCTGGCCGCGGCGTGGTCCCCTTCGACGTACGACGCCAGCCCGAGCGCGACGTCGGGCAGCAGCTCGGCGCTCCCCGGCGCGGTGAAGTCGGCCGCACTGGCGGCGAGACGGCGCAGCCCGTCGGCGTCCTCGGCGGTGGCCAGGCCGAGCGCGATGTGGACGCCGACGAACGTGAACGGCACGTT
Organism: Nocardioides sp.; assembly: GCA_040512455.1. Lineage (GTDB taxonomy): Bacteria > Actinomycetota > Actinomycetes > Propionibacteriales > Nocardioidaceae > Nocardioides. The sequence goes on along the minus strand of JBEVFC010000333.1, from coordinate 4,823 downwards.
CGTGGTGAGCGGGCGGACCACCTCGGCGACCGGCACGTCCGCCGGGTCCGTGCCATGGGCCACCAGGCCGTGCATCTGGCAGCGCCACAGCATCGAGGTGCCGTCCACGAGCCCGCCGGGACCGCGTCGCCCCGCGCAGTGGCGGTAGCGCTCGATCGCGGTCTCCTGGTGACCGAGCGCCAGGTGGTGCAGCGCCGAGTGCCACACCAGGTGACTGCCGAAGTCGGCCTCCTGGTCGGTGCTCGGCAGCCAGCCGTCGAGCCAGTCGGCGCCGGCCGCGTGGTCGCCGCCCTCGAAGTAGACGTGCGTCATGGGGTGGCCACCCGAGAACCCGCTCGGGTCCAGCTCCAGCGCGCGCGAGGCGAGCCGGTGCGCTGCGTCGAGGTCGCCCTGGTCCTGGGCGATCATCCCTCGGAAGCCGAGCAGCGTCGGGTGCTCGCCGACCACGGCCTCGGTGCGCAGGGCCCGCGCCAGCGCCGCGTCCTGGGCGCCAGCGTCCGTCGACATCAGGGTCAGGAAGAGCACCACCTCGAGCCCGAGCAGATCCCCCGGGAAGCGGTCGTGATGGCGCTCCCACGACGGACGCGACGGCCACACCCCCTGGCTGGCCAGGGTCATCGTCGCCTCGACCAGCGAGCGCTCCCAGTCGTGCGCCGTGGCCCCGCGCCGGGCAGCCGCGAGCTCGGCGTCGGTGTCGAAGGCCTCCCCGGCGAGGGCCGCGAGCAGCACCGCGGCAGCCCGCGCGACGGCGAGGCCGGGGTCGGCGGCGATCACCGCGCGCAACGCGTCGGCGGCACCGGAGCGCCGGGTGCCGTAGCGGTGCAGGAACACCTCCCACAGGCCGGCGGTGTCCGCGTCAGTGGACAGCGGCATCCCCGGGGCGGCTCCCGGGGTCATCGAATCCCCACCTGGTTCAGCTCCTGAGGGTGCCGCTGAGGTCGGCGAGGCGGACCACCACCGCGTCCCCGGCGAAGTCGGCGAGGGCCGCCGCATCCGCCTCCCGCAGCGTCGTGGTGTCCGAGAGCAGCACCGCGGCCTCGAGGCCACGCGATCCCGAGGAGTTCGCCATCGCGATGCAGACCTGGAGCGCGGAGATCTGGAGCGAGGGCAGGTCGACCGTGGCGCCGGCGTACGTGCGCCCGTCGGTGTCGCGTACGGCGGCGCCCTCGGCGGCGCGGGTGCGGGCCCGGGCGGCCCGGGCGAGGGTCACGAGCTTGGCGTCCTCGGGCGGCAGGTCGGTCATGGTGTCCAGCCTAGGACGCCCTGAGGTCGTTCAGTCGCCCTCCCCCGGGGGCGTGGTCGGCGGCCCGGTCTCCGCCGCCGGCTCCTGTGGATGCGCGTCCGGCGGACCGGCCCCCGGCGAACCGCCCCCTGGAGGCCCGGCCTCCGGCGGGCCGACCCCGGGCGGCCCGGCCTCCGGCGGGCCCACCCCGGGCGGGTCCTCCCCCGACGGCCCCACCCCCGGCGGGTCGCCCTCGACGGGGTAGGCCGCGGGATCGTCTCCGGGGTCCTCATTTCCGTCCTCGTTCCCGTCCCCGGCGTCGCTCACCCCGCCGCCGAGTTGAGCTGCGCCGTCCGGGTTGTCACCCTCGTCCTGGATGTCGCCGTCCGTGTCCACCTCGGGCTCGACCGGAGCCGGGCCGGGGACCTCGTCTGCGTCGCCGCTGGCCGCGGAACCCGTCGGTGCGGTGTCGTGCGCATCCACCGCGTCGGCCGAGGGACCGGAGGTGGTCGAACGATGCGAGCGCATGGGCTGGGAGGCGGGGAGCACGTGTGACTCGACGTGCAGCCCGGGGCCGTCCTGTTCGCTGCTGTGCGGCACGTCGAACGGCAGCGGTCCGGAGAGGTCCGCGATGACGTCCTGCACGGGGCTCGGAAGATCGTTGGCAGCGGCTGCCCAGCCGGTGCCCGTGAGGGCGGCGACCAGCACCGCGGCCGAGACGCCTGCCAGCTGGCGGCGTGGCACACCCGATGGCGCCATCGGTCCGGGCGGCCCGCACTCCAGGAGCACGGTCAGCTCGCCGGACGGCGTCGGGTCGCAGTCCTGCGGCAGCGCTCGCAGCTCCGCCAGGAACCGGGTCACCTCCGGACCGTCCACGTCGAGGTCGTCGATCACGTCGACTCACCTCCTTCTTCCAGGATCTCGCGCAGCGCCAGCAGGCCACGCCTCTGCAGCTGTTTCACCGCGCCAGGAGTTCGCCCGAGCACCCGCGCGGTCTCCTCCACCGACAGGTCCGCCAGCACTCGCAGGGTGATCACCGACCGCTGGTGGTCGTTGAGCCGGTCGAGCACCGCTCGGAGGTGGTCGGCCCGGCCGACGAGCGCCTCGGTCTCGGCCGAGTCGGACACCCGGTCGTCCGACTCCGGGTCGTACGGCGCCTGCCGCGGCCGCCGACCCCGCCGGCGTACGTCGTCCACCGCCCGGGCGTGGGCGACGCTGAAGACGAACGTCCGCAGACCGGCCGTGCCACCGGTCAGCGTCGTCAGCCTGGGCAGCACCTGGAGGAAGACCTCGTTGGTCAGACCCTCCGGGTCCTCGGCGCCCCGAGCGTGCAGGAACGCCTGGACCGTCGGTGCGAGCGCGCGGTAGACCACCCCGAGGGCGTACTGCTCCCCCGCCGCCGCGTCGTGCAGCACGTCCTCGGTGATGGTCCCCACCACGTTGCTCGTCAGGGCCTCCTGGGATGGTGGCGCGGAGGAGTCAGGGGGCTCCCCCGCACCAGTCTGTGGGATCACTCCTCGTCGGCGCCACCGTCCTCTTCACCCGAGACCCTCACATGGTGGACGGGATGCCCGCCGTCCCTGTACCTGGGTAATCGTCGGTGGAGGTGCGGCGGTTACGCGGCGGCCCGGACTCGTCATCGACGCGGGTGATCCGCACCGTGCCGACCCGGTTGCGCCGGCCGCTCGGGGCCTCGGCCTCGAAGTGCAGCCCGTGCGCCTCGACGCCGGAGCCGGGGATGGGCACTCGGCCGAGGTACATCGCCATCAGGCCGCCGACGCTGTCCACCTCGTCGTCGGGCGAGACGTGGAAGCCCGGGAAGAGCTCGTCGAGGTCGTCGACGGGGTAGCGCGAGGAGACCCGGACGCTGCCGTCCTCGAGCACCACGGTCTCGATCTCGGCCTCGTCGTACTCGTCGGTGATCTCGCCGACGATCTCCTCGAGGATGTCCTCGATGGTGACCAGGCCGGCGGTGCCGCCGTACTCGTCGACGACCACGGAGATGTGCTGGCGGCGGGCCTGCATCTCGGAGAGCATCTCGTCGGCGGGCTTGGAGTCGGGGACCCAGTGCACCGGCCGCATGACGGACTCGATGCGCTCGGTGGTCTCGGCCTCGGCGTGGTCGAAGACGCGGCGGGTGACGTCCTTGAGGTAGGCGAAACCGACGATGTCGTCGAGGTTCTCCCCCACCACCGGCACGCGGGAGTAGCCGCTGCGCAGGAACAGCGACATCGTCTGGCGGAGGTTCTTGTGCCGCTCGATGAAGACGATGTCGTTCCGCGGCACCATCACCTCGCGCACCGAGGTGTCGCCGAGCTCGAAGACCGAGTGGATCATCTTGCGCTCGCCGGACTCGATGACGCTGGACGCCTCGGCCATGTCGACCAGCTCGCGCAGCTCGGTCTCCGTGGAGAACGGCCCCTCGCTGAAGCCGCGGCCGGGCGTGAGCGCGTTGCCGACCAGGATCAGCACCCGCGGCAGCGGGCCGAGGATGCGGGTGATGAGGCGCAGCGGGCCGGCCGATCCGAGGGCCACGGGTACGGCGTGCTGGCGACCGAGCGTGCGGGGTCCGACGCCGATGACGACGAACGAGACCACCAGCATGCTGGCGACCGAGATCAGCACGGTCGCCCACCAGCCGTCGGTGCGCCGGGAGACGAACTGGGTGACCAGCACGATCGCGGCCACCTCGCAGAACAGCCTCAGGAACAGCGCGGTGTTCAGGTAGCGGGCTGGGTCGTCGAGGATCTCCAGCAGCGGCTTGGAGCCGGCCTTGCCCTCGGCGGACAGCTCCTCGGCCCGGGCGCGCGAGAAGGACGCGATGGCGGCCTCGGCTGCGGAGAAGAGGCCGGCGAGAGCGACCAGGACGGCGGCCGAGACGGCCAGCCAGAACGGGTTCATCTCACGGTCACCTGGGGCGAGGTCACCGGGAGCGCCACTCGGCGAGCAGCCGGTCCTGGAGCCCGAACATCTCCTTGTGCTCCTCCGGCTCGGCGTGGTCGTAGCCGAGCAGGTGCAGGATGCCGTGGACGGTCAGCAGCTCGATCTCGGCCTCGGTGGTGTGGCCGGCGGTGACGGCCTGCCGCTCCGCGACCTCGGGGCAGAGCACCAGGTCGCCGAGCATGCCCTCCTCGAGCTCCTCGTTGACCAGGCCGGGGCGCAGCTCGTCCATCGGGAAGGCCAGCACGTCCGTGGGGCCCTCCTTCTCCATCCACTTCTCGTTGAGGGCCGCGATGGTGGCCTCGTCGACGGCCTTGATGCACAGCTCGGCCTGCGGATGGACACGCATCTTGTCCATCACGAAGCGGCTCAGCGTCGAGAGCCCCTGGACGTCCAGGGCATGACCGGACTCGTCGATCACCTCGATCGTCACGGGCGGCGGCCCTCGCGCCGGCCGTGGCCGGCCTCGTCACGCTCGTTGCGCGCGTCGTGCTCGTCGTACGCCGCCACGATCCGGCCGACGAGCCGGTGGCGGACCACGTCGTGGCTGGTGAGCCGGTTGAAGACGACGTCCTCGACGCCGTCGAGGATGCCCTCGACGATCTTGAGGCCGCTGCGCTGTCCGTTGGGCAGGTCGATCTGGGTGACGTCACCGGTGACC
>JBEVFC010000055.1:0-6428 GCA_040512455.1 Nocardioides sp. | reverse complement strand
TTGCGGGCAGCGGCAGCGCGGCGGCCGCGCGACGTGCGGGCGCGGACGACCGGGTGGCTGGCCCGTGCCGTCCTGGCTGACGCGGAAGGACGCCATGCAGACATGCTCGCCGCGTGCGCACGCGGGCTGGATCTGATCGACGTCCACCTCGGCACGCTCGGTGCCACCGAGCTGCGCGCGCAGGCGACCGCGCGGGGTGCTGACCTGGCTCGCCTCGCGCTCGGCCACGCGGCGAGGACCGGCGATGCGGACCGGCTGCTGGCGTGGAGCGAGCGTTGGCGGGGCACCGCCCTCGCGGTTCGCCCGGTGCGCCGTGAGGCCGACCCGGAGATGTCGAGGGACCTCGCGGCGCTGCGCGTGCTGGCACGCAGGCTGATCGACGAGCCAGCCGGCCCCGGGTTGCCCACGTTGCACCGGGAGCTGCGGCGTCTTGAGGAGGCGGTACGTCGCCGAGCGCTGCATCGCCCCGGTGCTGGCTCGGGGCGGACCGTGCCATTGCGGGTCCCCGAGTTGCGCTCGCTGCTCGGAAGCCGGGATCTCGTTGAGCTCACCGATGTCGACGGGCAGCTGTTCGCGATCGTGCTGTCCGGAAACCGTCCGCCCGCCATGAACCACGTCGGGGACACCGGCGTAGCCGACCGTGCCCTGGCGCACGCGCTGTTCGCGCTGCGCCGTGGCGGCACCCGCCGTGGCGAGACGCCGCTCGACCTCCGCCCGATCGGGGACCGACTCCAGCAGGCGTTGCTCGGCTCCGCGGTCGAGGCGCTGACCGGGCCCTCCGTGGTCATCGTCCCGACCGGTGGACTCCATGCGGTCCCCTGGTCGCTGATCCCTGCGCTGCAGGGCCGTGCCGTCACTGTCGCACCGTCCGCTGCTGCTTGGATGCGGGCGCAGCGGTCCGTCCGGACGGACAAGGGGCGGATCGTCCTGGTCGGAGGCCCGCACCTGTCCACCGGCGCGGCCGAGGTCCGTCGTCTCGCGGACGTGTACCCGGATGCCGTCGTCCTGGCCGACGGGAACGCGACGAGTGAGCGAGTTCTTGCCGCAATGGACGGAGCCTGGTTGGTGCACGTGGCCGCGCATGGGATCTTCAGGTCCGACAGCCCACTGCTGTCCGCCCTGGAGCTGGACGATGGCCCGCTGACCGTCTACGACCTGGAGCAACTCGGTCGCGCACCGCACCGGGTGGTGCTCTCGAGCTGCAACTCCGCGGTCGGGGCCCCCTCCGGTGCCGACGAGCTGCTGGGGGTCGTCAGCGCCTTGATGACGCTGGGCTCGGCGGGGATCGTCGCCAGCGTCGTACCGGTCGACGACCCCAGCACCGTCCCCTTCATGCTCGCCCTTCACCGGCTGATGCAGGACCTTCCGCTCGGGCAGGCTTTGGTCGAGGCCCGGAGGGCCGCCGGAGACGAACCCGCGGCGCGCCTCGCCGGGGACTCCTTCATCGCGCTCGGAGCCTGAACCGCTCACATGCGCACCCACTCGGTGACGAACCGGGTAGACGGCGTCGTGCACCTGAGCCGGACGACGCCGGGCGGGACCGGCTCGATGACGAAGAAGCCGAGGTCGTCCACGGGCACCGATGCGAGCACGCCACGGTCACCCTCCACCTCGACCACGCCGGTGGACTGCGGGAGGAACTGGCCCACCACCCGGTCGGAGAGCACCTCGATCTCCACGGACTTCAGCTCGGCGGAGAAAACCATCACTCGGCCGCTGTCGGTCCCTCGGGTCAGCGACGGCGCCGTCTCCTGGGTGGAGTCGAACATCAGCTCCGCCCTCAGCAGGTCCTCGTCGATGGTTCGCCAAGTGAACGCGCCTTTGGCGCGCTCCGCCACCTCGTCGACGTGAGGCTCGGCGTCGCGGAGCGCCTCGGCGAGCTCGAGTGCGAGCACCTCGTCGTTGTCGCGTTCGGTCATGATCCTCGCCTTTCGGTCCGCTCGGCCCCGACGGTCGTGACGAGCTGTTGGACGGACGGTGCGCTGCGTAGCCGCGCCAGGGCGCGTGCCCGGGTCGGACCGATGGCGCCCACGGGGATTCCCGTTCGACGGCTTATCTCGGCGTACGGGACCGGAGGGTCCTCGGAGAGCAAGGCCAACAGCTGCCGTTGCCGTGGGCTCAGGGTGGCGAATCCCTCCAACAACGCACTGTGCCGCTCGGAGCGCACCAAGTCGGCGTCCTGGTCGTCCTCGGTCACCAACCGCGACTCCCAGGCTTCGTCCTGCGGGTCGGTCGGCCGAACCCGAGTCAACGCGACCGCCGAACGGAGCGCTTCACGCTTGGCGGTAGTGATCAGCCACTTCGGCAGCGCCCGCGGTTCCCGAAGGTCACCCAGGTGCTCGATCAGCCGCAGCCAGACGGTCTGCGCGACGTCCTGGAGCTCCTCCGGTGACAACCGGTACCGCCGAACGACCGTGACGACGAGCGGGGTGTAACGGTCGACGATCTCGCCCCAGGCACCCGCGTCCCCCTGCTCCGCGGCAGCGACGAGCAGTTCAACGTCCGAGCGGTCGTCCTCCACGCTCTGCCCCTTTCCAGTGCAGCTCTTCCTCACCCTGAGCAGGGCCAAGGCTCAACTGATACATCGGCAGGCGATCTCCGACTCAAGTTGACCAACCGAGGCAGAGCGGGCACAAGGGTGCGGTCGTTGGGTGGGCACCGTGAGCGGCTGGACGTGCGGGGGTTGTCTGGGCCGGTGTATCCGGATCCCGTCTGGGGGCTCCGGGTTGGTGAGAGTTCCCCACATCAGGAGTCCCACCATGAACAGCATCGTCGCCCGCCGCATCAGGACCGCCCTCCCGACCGTCGCCGCTGCCGCCCTGCTGGGCGCCGCGGTCGCGGCACCCGCGTCGGCGGTCGAGCCGCGTCCTCCTCGCCCCGTTCCGGTGACACTCTCCCCCTGGGCCGAACCTCAGCCTGCCCTGGAGGGCCTGTCCCTTGCCGTCTACGTCTCCCTGCATGTCGACCACGTGATCGGCCAGGTGGGCGTGTGAACCCACGGGGGGTGCCGGATGACCCGGCTGTGCCGCAAGGCTCCTCACCCCCAACGACTGACCCGTGGCGGATCCGAAGTTGCTGTGGGCCGAGTCTCCGGCCGGTTCCATGACCGGTCAACGCCACGAGTAGCGAGGCGAAACCGCGGTAGCCCGCCGGTCTTGTGGCGGCGCTTCACGACGGAGTCGTCAACCCACGTCTGGGTTAGAGAGGAATCATCATGCACACCTCCACCAACACCCGCGCCGGCCTCGTCACGTGCGTCGGCGTCGCCGCACTGCTGATCGCGGCCATGTCGAACCCGGCGGTTGCCGGCGAACCGGACACGACTTGTGTCCACCGCAGCGTCGACCCCAGGTATCTTCCACACACCGCCGACGCCATCGAGGGCTGGCTCTCCGGCTGCAGCGGTTCCCTCGGCACCCCGGGAACGGCGGACGCCGCCGAGGCCTGGCTGGGCTAGCTGATAGGTAGGGCTCCCTGTCGATAGGCAGGGTGAGGCGCCCGACCCGGTTGCTCGGGACGGGCGCCTCGTGCTTCGTGGTCACGGTCCAGGCCCAGCAGGTGCACACGAAGGGGCCGATGCGGTGACTGGTGACTGGTTGGGGGACGTCGCTGGGGTGACGGAAGCGAAGCACTGGCTGACCGAGAGACCGTCTTCCTCGACGAGGACGCGAACCCAGGGCCTCCATGTGTTGGGCCACCTCGTCACGGGTCAGACGACGGGGGCGGAGCACCGTCACCTGTGGGAGCCGGCCCAAGTCAACCAGCCGTTCCCGAACCCGCTCGAACGCCGGGTCGGCCGAACGGACGGTCACTGCGACCAGCAGCCGCTCCTCGCTGGCAGAGCGGACCACGTAGTCCAGCAGATCCGGCGTCGAGTCATCGGCCCAGTGCACGTCCTCCAGCGCCACGAGTGTGCCGCGCCCTCTCGCCACTCCCAGCAGCCTCTCGGTGACCGCCGCGAGCACTTGCCCGCGAGAGGCAGGACTGCTCGCGAGGTCCAGGTCGGACTCCTCGGCCAGTGCGCGCACCACGCCACGCCACGCCACGCCACGCCAGGAAGGGCACGTCACGGCCGGAACCCGGCAGGGATGTCCCCGTGAGAACTCGCATCCCCCTGCGGTTCGCCGCATCCATGAGATGGCGGAGCAGCGCGGTCTTCCCTATCCCTGCCTCCCCCTCGATGACCACCGCGGCCGGTTCGTCCGCTGCGACCCGAGCAAGGGTCGCCTCGAGGAGGGCTACCGGTTCGTCCCTTCCGATGAGTGGCCGGCTACGCATGTCAGCGCGCCCGAGCCCAGCCACCAACGGACATCGGGGCCGCCCAAACGCCCACAGCGTCCTCCATCGCTCACGAGTGCTGACACCCATCAACCAGGGATGGGCAGGTACCCGCAGCGTAGAACGTGGCCGTGCCGGGGGCGCTTCCAACGGTCGGTAGCGCCGCCCCAGCTTGCTGATGTCGGCCCGGCGGCCGCTCCATGACGTTCCAAGGGCGACTGGTGGCCGTTCCAACCCCGGTCCGCACACATCCCAGACATGGCGAGGCGTCACCGCACGGAACGAACAAAGGCGCAGGTCAGAGTTGAAGTACCCATCCCCCAGGGGCCCGGGATGCATCGGTCGGGTCGCTCGCCAGCCGGCACACCCTAACCGAGAGAATCACCGCAGCGGCCGCGTGTGGGTGCCCGTGCCAGGGTGGTCGGATGAGTCAGCCGCCCGTCACCCAGCCCATCACGGTCGTGGTCACCGGTGCCAACGGCCTCGTTGGCTCCCGCACGTGTGCGGCGCTCGTCGAACGAGGTGCCACCGTCCGGGCCGTCGTACGACGACCAGGCACCGCCCCGGAGCTCGACGGCGTCGAGGAGCACGTCGGGGACTTCCACGACCCCGACTTCGCGGCGACCGTGGTCGAGGGCGCCGACGCCGTCGTCACGACGGTGCACCCGATGGGCGCGGACCTCGAGACCCAGCAGCGGATCGCGGTCGAGGGCACACCGGTCCTGGCGAGGGCGGCGCGGGACGCGGGTGTCGAGCGCCTGGTCCACGTCTCCACCGCTGCTGTCTACGACCGCTCCCCGGGCGTCGGTGACGTGGACGAGTCCTCACCGCTCGTCACCGACGAGGCCAACGCCTACGCGGTGACCAAGCGCGACACCGACGCGGCCCTGGCAGAGGTGGACGGGCTCACCCGCGTCCTGGTGCGTCCGCCTGCCATCCTCGGTCCGGGCAAGAGCTCGGTCTGGAACTCCGTCCGTCCGGTGGCGATGCGCGAGGACCCGGAAGCCCGGCGCACCAACCCCGCGAAGACCTTCGCCTGGGTGCATGTGGACGACCTTGTGGCCCTCGTCGCCGACGTGGCAGCGGGTCGGGTGCCGACGTCGACCGACCCGGCCCTCGGACCGGTCGCCGGCGGGTGCACGGTCGTCAACGTCGCGGCCGGACCGGCCACGGCGCGTGACTACTACGGCACGGTCACCGCGGCACTCGGCGTCGAGCCGCTGTGGGACGACGCCCCCGCGTGGACCGGCCAGATCCTGGCCGGACGCGCGCGTGGATGGGGCTGGAGCCCCACGGTCGATCTCGGCGATGCGCTGGCGCAGCTGGACCAGGGGCTTCGCTGACGGTCGGGCGCGGCTGTCAGCCGATCTGGGCCGAGCCCCCCGGCGTGCAACCGAGCAGCTCGCTCTCCTCGGTGGGCAGCACGGTCTGCGGCACCTCTTCGCCGGACGAGTCCAGGACCTGGAACTGCTCGGCGTACTTCGTGGTCGCCGGCTGCGGACCGTCGAGCCAGGACTGCAGGTGGACGTAGCCGTTCTGTGCCTGGCTCTCGAACCACGGGCCGGGCACGCCGTCGACGACGTAGCGCTGCCGGACGGTGTCCACGTCGGGAGCGACGACCAGCCACAGGGTGCGCTCGAAGCGGTCGAGCACGTTGGTGGTCTTGGCGCAGGTCCACGCGGAGCGTCCGTTGGACAGGAACTCGACCGGGTCCACGTCGGAGGCGGTGGGGACGGGGGACTGGGACGGTCCGTCGGCACCGAAGTGGTCGCAGAGCCGGAGCTCACCCTCGGTATTGCGGAGGATCAGCGACGGGCTGCGGCCGCCGAGCTGGCGCTGCTGGACGCCGTAGAGCACCTCGACCTTGTCGGGGTTGCTCTCGAAGTCGGGAGTCAGGCAGCTGGCGACGTCCTCGTCGGTCGTCGCGCCGAGGTCCAGCTTGTTCACCAACGGCACGGTCGAGGACGAGGCCGTGGACGCTGCCTGGTCCCTCGCGTCCTTGGCCCCGGACAGCGCCTTCAGCGACGCGGCGCCCACGATCAGGGCCACCACGAGCAGCGCGATGCCGAAGATCGGCAGGATGCGGTCGACGTACTTCCTCACAAGGCCCCCTCAGGCGCAGCGTGTCGAGTCGATCGCGGTGCCCCCAC
>JBEVFC010000303.1:0-5726 GCA_040512455.1 Nocardioides sp. | reverse complement strand
GGCCACCCAGGGGCCGGCCGCGTCCGGCGCCGACCCGGGCTGGGCGACCCCTGGGGGCACGGGCAACACGGGCACCACTGGCACCGTGGACATCGACGAGGCGGACGGGCGGCGGGTGCCGGCGGACCAGCGTCGCGGGCAGGCGTTCTGCGCGCTCCTGGAGTCCGTCGACCCGGACCGGCTGCCCCTGCATGGCGGCACCGCCACCACGGTGGGGTGACGATCCCCTACGACGGACTGGCATCGAAGACCGGCATCGGGACCCTCAGCGACGGCACCCGCACCACCGCCAGCGAGGTCCGCCGGCTCGCGTGCACCGCTGGGATCATCCCCGCCGTCCTCGGCGGGCCTCGGAGGTCCTCGACCTCGGCAGAACGAGACGCTTCTTCACCGCCGCGCAGCGCAAGGCCCTCGCCATCACCCAGCGCACCTGCCGCGCCCGGGGCTGCGCGGTGCCCTCGACCTGGTGCGAGGCCCACCACGGCGGTGACCCCTGGTGCCGCGGCGGCCGCACCGACCTCGAAGACGGGATGCTGCTCTGCTCCTGGCACCACCACCGCATCCACGACGACCGCTACCTCGTCCAGACGAAGCCCGATGGAGGGGTGCGCTTCCACCGTCGGACGTGAGGAGGCCTCTCCAGCTGGTCGCCCGGGTCGTGGATCGGAGTACGACGACTCCGCGTTGGTCGACGAGCTCGTCGGAATACGTCAGGAGGCCGCGGCGAGGCACCGGGCGGCGTCCAGCGGCTGCCCCGCGCCCGCGAAGAGCTCCGCTGCCTCGCCGAGGTACCGCGCGAACCCGTCGTCGTCGTGCTGCGCCGCGGCCAGGTGCGCGTGCGCCTCGGCGACGGCGGCGGGCCAGGCGCTGCCCGACCACCGGGCGGCCGAGATCTCGGCCAGGGCCAGGTGGTGCTCCGCATCCGAGACGAACCCCGCGTCGGCGCAGGCGATGGCGGCAGGCACGTCGAACATCACGTCGCAGAAGGCGCACCGGTCGTTGTCGCCGATCGCGATCTCGCCCTGATCGACGATGGCCACCGCCGCGACGGCGTCCTCGGCGGCCAGGATCATCGTGCCGTAGATCCGCTGCATCAGGTGCAGGCTGATCACCGACCACCGGGCCAGCGGCAGGGCTTGGTGCAGCAGCACCCGGGCGCGCGCATGGTCGCCTCGGGCCAGGTGGACCTCGGCCAGTCGTTGCAGGGAGTGGGCCTGGCCGGCGGGCGCGTCCACGTCGCGATGCAGCTCGGCCGCCTCGGTCAGCTCGCGCTCGGCACGGTCGAGGTCGCCCTTGAGCAGGGCGGCCTCGCCGATCAGGGAGGTCGCGAAGGCCACCCCGCGCAGCGCGCCGTGGTGCTCGGCCCGCCGCCGCAGCTGCTCGGCGAGCGTGATCACCTCGGCGTAGGGGACCGGACCGTAGAGCAGGTACTCCGCGACGCACAGGTGCGCGTCGAAGACCGCGGTCGCCAGGCTCGGGTCGTCCAGGGTGCGCCGCAGCTCGAGCCGGAACCGCTCGAACCACTCACCCCGCTGGTGCGCGATCAGGCCCTGAAGCCCGACCAGGTCGACGATCTGCCACGGGTCGTCGGGCTGGAGGACGGCCCGCGCCGCGTCGGCCGCGGCGTACGCGCCGTCGATGTCGCCGGTGAAGTACGCCAGGTTGCCGCGGGCCAGCAGCAGCGGTCCGTCGGCCACGTCGCCCTCGACCTCGAGCCCGGCCAGGGCCGAGGCGGCACTGTCCAGGTCGCCCTGGAAGGTGGCCGCGCGAGCGAGCCGGGCGCGGACCAGCCGGTGCTCGGTGCCGGTGGTCAGCGAGAGTGCGGCGCGGTACGCCGCCACCGCGGCCGGGTCGCCGAGCGCGAGGAGCAGGTCGCCACGACGTGCGAGCAGGTGGGCGCGGTCGGCGCCCGAGGCGTGGTCGATCACGGCGTCGATGAGGAGCAGCCCGTCCCGGTACGCACCCAGGGCGCCCGCGGTCTCGACGGCCTGCCGGGCGTGCGGGATCGCCTGCACCGGGTGGCCGGAGGCGAGGAAGAGGTGGGCGACCCGGGTCGCCGGTGCGCCGAGGGCGGCCAGCTGTTCGGCGACCTCCCCGCCCGCGCGGGAGCGCTCATGGGGCGCGAAGGTCGCGAGCACGGTGTCCCGGACGAGGGCGTGACGGAACCGGTAGCCGGTCTCTGCCGGCTCCACGACGGAGGTCTCCAGTCCGGCCGCCAGGGCGGCGTACGCCTCCTCCTCGCCGACTCCGCCGACCGCGACCAGCTCGTCGGTGGTGAAGGCCGAGCCGAGCAGGGCGACCCGGCGGAGCACGCAGACCGCGTCGTCGGCCAGCCCCGAGACGGCGACGTCGCCGCTGCCACCGTGGGCCGAGCGGGCCGCCTCCAGGATCCGGAACGGCAGGCCGCCGGAGACGGCACAGATCTCGGCCACCGCGGCATCGTCCAGGTCGGGGTAGTGGTGCCGGATCAGTCGTCGGGTCGCGGCCGGGTCGAGAGGCTGGAGGTCGAGGACGTCACCCACGCCCCGGGCCACCAGGCTCGACTCCACCTCGCGCAGCGCCTCGCCAGGTCGCGACGCCAGCGCGATCAGCACCGGCTCGGTGACCGCGGTGCGGGCGAGGTAGTGCAGCAGCCGCAGGGAGGCCTCGTCCGCCTCGTGTACGTCGTCGACGACCAGCAGCAGCCCGCGGTCGCTGGCGGCCAGCCGGAGCAGCTCCGCCGCCGCGACGAACAGCCGCTGGTGCGCGGTCTCGCCGCTCCACGCCGCCTGCTCGCCGGACAGTGCGCGGTCCAGCTCGATCCGGAAGCTGTCGTCAAGCCCGTCGAGCAGGGCCGGGTGCTGACGGCAGAGGTCGCCGAACGCCTCCAGCACCGGGGCGTACGGCCACGCGCCCTCCATCGACGACGCCGCTCCTCGCGCCGTGCGCCACCCCCGTCCCTTGGCCAGCGCCGTCGTCAGGTCGAGCACGGCGGACTTCCCGACACCGGACGGCCCGGTGAGCAGCACCGTGCTGCCCCGTCCCTCGTCGGCCTTCCGCAGGTGGTTCCGAATGGTGTCGCCGGCCGCCTTGCGCCCCATCAGCCGGACCGCCCGCTCGGGCTCGGTAGCGGCTGCCGGCGACGGCACGGACCCGGCCAGCTCGGCCCGGAGCCGCTGGGCTTCCTCGCTGGGTACGGTGCCCAGCTCGCGCCGCAGCGCCTGCTCCATCCGCTCCAGCTGGCGTTCAGCGGCCCGTGCCTCGCCGCGCTCCAGGTGCTCGCGGGCCAGCGCCAGGTGCGCCTCCTCGTCGGTCGGGTCCTCGCGCAGGAGGTCGGTCCACCTGCGTGCGAGGCGGAGCAGGTCGCGGTGCAGGACGACCAGGGTGTCGCGCCACTCGGCCGTCCACGGTTCGTAGAGGTCCTCCGGCAGCAGCGCCCCGCCGTACGCCGCCAGCGCCGCCTCGGCCTCCTGGGACGAGGCGGTGGCGAGGGCCTGCTCCGCGCGACGGCGGAACTCGACGGCGTCCACCTGGACGTCGGCGCCGGGCAGCAGGGTGACGTGGTCGTGGTGCAGGACGAGGGCCGCCGCGCCGTTCCCGTTGCCCAGGGCACGGCGCGCGTAGTGGGCGGCCTTGTGCAGCCGCGGCAGCGCGGCGTCCACGGGGACGGTCGGCCACAGCGCGTCGATGACCTGCTCGCGGTGCAGGGTCCGGCCCTCGGCGAGCGCCAGCAGCTTGACGAGGGACGCGGCGCCGCGCCGGGACCAGGCTTCGGCGGCTACGGGAGCGCGCGCGACAGCCACCGAGAAGGTCCCGAGCATCGCAATGTCGACATCCATGCGCGTGCCTCGACTGGCCATCGTGGGGGAGTTCGGCCGCCTCTCAGGCTAGCCGAGCCACGCGGCGGCCGTCGTCCGATTTGTCTGCCGCGGGGAGCGACTCCAGCAGCTCGAGCTCGTCGGTCATCGCGGAGCTCATCCGCCGCAGCAGCGGCTGCACCGCGGCGCCGTCCCAGGTGTAGGAGGAGATCTGGTCCGAGACCTGGAAGAGCCGCTTGGACAGGGTGTCGCGACGCAGGCGGTACTGGCCGAACGCCTCCCGCTCGGTCCGTTCGCCACCCAGGGCGGCGAGGAGGGCGATCGTGAGCAGCTCGGCGTCGCGCATCGCGTCGGTCATCCCGTGCGTGCTGATCGGGTCCTTGAAGTATCCGGCGTCGCCCACCAGCGCCCAGCCCGGTCCCCATGGACGCCGCATGTGCCCCGGCGCCCCGGGCCAACCGTGGAACCGGCCGACGCGGCGGGCATCGGCCAGCCGCTCGTGCTGCCCGGGGGCGGCCAGCCGCCACGTCGCGGAGAACCCGGCGTCGTCCGGGCTTCCCAGGCGCAGGGTCCGCATCCGTTCGGGAGTGGTGGCCACGAACACGCAGTGCAACCCGTCGTTGGTGGGGATCAGCCCGGCACCTGCGCCGTCGCCGTACGCCCACTCGTAGCCGGAGGCCTCCAGCCCCTCGAAGTAGGCGTAGCGGACCGCGCTCGCGTGCCGGCCGCGACGTACGACGGGGGAGCCGGCGGCGTCCGCCACCACCGAACGGATGCCGTCGGCGCCCACGACGTACGACGCCGAGATCGACGACTCGCGTCCGGCCCCGTCGCGGGTGCGGACGCCGGCCACCCGGCCGGCCGAGTTCCGCAGCAGGCCGGTGACCCGGACACCGTGGCGGAGCTCGGCCCCGGACGCGACGGCGGCGTCCACGAGGATCCGGTCGATCACGTGGCGGCGCGGGGCGTACAACGCCTCGACGCCCGAGTGCGGACGGATCGTGACCCGGACCGGCTCGTCCCCGGCGCAGTAGAAGGTGGTGGTGCGCACCGCCGGGGTGCCCGCCTCCACGATCTGGTCGAGCAGCCCCCACCGGGTCAGCTGGAGCACGCCGGCCCGCATCAGGCCGTGGGTGGACAGGGTGTCGCTGCCGTACGCCGACCGGTCCAGCACCAGCACCCGGGCGCCGGCGCGGGCCAGCAACATCGCGGTCGAGGCACCGGCCACGCGACCACCGACGACGACGACGTCGTACTCGGGGGTGCTCATCGGAGCTCCACGCCGCACAGGGCCGGGCTGTCGCCCCGGCAGAGGTGGGACACCACGTCGTGCGCGTCGTGCTGGGCGCCGTCGACGGTCGCCGAGTCGCGACGGTGCTGGAAGCGCTGGCCGACGACGTACAGCCCCCGCGAGGGAGTGGCGCCGCGAACCTGGCGGATGTGCCCGTCGGGTCCGGTGACCGGGACCCGCAGCCACGGGTGGTGGGGCGAGTACCCGGTGGCCAGCAGCACGGTGCCGATGCCCTCGGCCCGGAGGTCCATCCGGTCCCGGGGGTCGCCGACCCGCAGGGGCGCCGGCCGGTCGGCCGGGTCCACCTCGGCGGTGAGGTTGCTGCTCTCGACGTGGCGGTCGACCAGGTCGAGGAACCGGCCCAGCCGGACGTCGGCCTCCCGGACCGTGGCGGGCAGGTCCCCCGCGAACCCGACCCGGTGGCCGTCGCTGGTCTGCAGGCGCCCGGCCACCTCGACGCCGGCGGCCTGAAGCGTGTTCAGGTCGATGTCGGCGCCACGGACGTCGCAGGACTCGCGACCGGCCAGCTGGAACGACGGTTCGCGTCGCGCGGCCACCGGGTCGGAGACGGTGTCGATGGTGCGGGACTGACGACCGGTCTGGTCGAGCCACCAGTGCACGTCCATGCCGCGGTAGCG
>JBEVFC010000035.1:0-12366 GCA_040512455.1 Nocardioides sp. | reverse complement strand
CGGAGGATTCGCCTAGTGGCCTATGGCGCTCGCTTGGAAAGCGGGTTGGGTTAATAGCCCTCAGGGGTTCGAATCCCCTATCCTCCGCCACCCGACGCGGCGGCGTCAGAACTGACGGCGCCGCTTCGTTCATCCGGGTCAGGTACGCCGACGCGCGGTCAACGGCCGCAGCAGCAGCCCCAGCAGCAGCGCCCCGCCGGCACCGAGGGCCCACCAGAGCATCGTCTGCCGGGACTCCTCGGAGATGTCCCGTGGCGGTTCGGGAGCCGTCACCTCGGTCCGCGGCGCGGTGTACGCCGGCGCCCGGCGCAGGGTCCCGTCCCGGGCGATGTCGAGGTCGGCGGTGAGCGCCTCCAGCGGCTGGATCATGCCGTGGCCGTCGAGGGCGCTGTCGGTGATCGCCCCTCGGGCGGTCGCCTCGATGCGGGTGCTGACCTGGGCGGGCGTGAGCGTGTCGTCCTCGGCGAACAGCAGCGCGGCCAGCCCGCTGACCTGGGCGGTGGCCCAGCTGGAGGCGACGTCGACGATGCCGCAGGCGGCGCCGCCCACGGTCACGCTGAGCGCCCTCACGGCCGGGGCCGACACGTCCGTGCCGGGCCCGGTCCACACGAACGTCGGGTCCAGGTCGCCGGCGGCGTCCACCGCGGTGACGCCGAGGACGCCGCCCTCGGTGGCCGGGAACCGGACCTCCTTCTCGCCGACCTCGTAGGGGTCGGCCGGGCCGGTGCCGCTCTCGTCCGGCGGTCGGTTGCCGACCGCGGCGACCACCAGGATGCCCCTGTCCCGCGCGGCGGCGATGGCGTCGGAGACCGCCCGGCTCGGCGCGTCCAGCACCAGCGAGAGGTTGATGACGCGGACGTTCTGGCTGTCCCGCAGCTTCGTCGCCTCCCGGATGCCGGTGGCGAGGTTGCCGGCCTCCAGGCGCAGTCCCTCGTCGACGACCTCGGCGTCCCCGTCCAGGACGCGGATGGGTACGACGTGGGCGTCGGGAGCGACCCCGACGATGCCGCGCTTCCGGTCGTCTCCGGCCACCAGCCCGGCGACGATGGTGCCGTGGGCGTCCTCGGGGCGACCGCCGTGGGCGCCACCCACCGAGAGCCCGCCGCGCACGTCGAGCGCGCCGGTGGCGGTGTCCACGCCCGAGTCGATGACGGCGACGCCGACGCCTCGGCCGCGGCTGATCCGGTGCGCCTCGTCGAGGCGCATCAGGGTCGGCACGGCCCTGTTCGGCTTCTCGTCGGGCACCGGCTGCCCGGGGTCGGCGACGTCACGGACGCAGCCGTTCTCCCCGGCGAGCGGGGCCGCGGCCACCGCGGGTGGGACCGGCAGCACCAGCCCCACCGTCAGCCCGGCGGCGAGGACGGCGGCGGGAAGGGAGCTCACTGCTCGCACGAGCCGGTCGCCGCCTCCGCGTCGGGCTCGGCCATCGCCGCCCGGTTCGACAGCTCCGGGCCGCAGCCGAACTGCTCGACCCAGGCGTCGGGGATGGTCGGCACGTCGTACCCGGCGTACCCCAGCAGGTCGGCGGTCTCCACGCCCTTGCCGCCCAGGCGGTAGCGGGTGCCACCGGAGTCGATGACCCACTGCTGGCCACCCGTGGCGTCTCCGTGGCCGGCGGTCCGGACATACGCACCCTGGCCGGGCGCCACGCTGTAGCGGATCGCGTCGCCGACCGCCGCCGCACTGGCCTCGCCGCGGGGAGCCGTCGCCAGCTGGGTGCGCGAGGCGCGTCCCTGGGCGGCGTCGAGCACCGCGCACGGCTCGGCGTCGAGCGCCACCGGCTCGGCGGCGGGCCAGACCGCGAGGTCGTCGGCGGAGTCGGCGGTCTCGTCGAACGCGTCGAGCTCGGCTGGAGACTCGCCCGAGACGATCTCGTAGACGGCGGCGGCGAACGGCCGCACCTCGATCGGCTTCTTCGCGCCGAGCACGTAGGTCTTGCCGACGTAGGTCACCAGCTGCCCGACCTCGAGCGACGGGTCGCCGAGCCGGTCGGCGTACGGCGCCGGGCTGCCCACGCGGGAGATGCCGAAGCTGCCCGTGGACAGCGCGGGACCGGAGGGGAAGAGGTTCAGCCACTCGTCGGGCACGTCGTACGTCGGAGCGGACGCGAGGCCCAGTCGGGCGAGGATGCCGTTCGCCCGGCGACCGGTGCCGAGGGCGAGACGGAAGGCACCGGAGCCGTTGCCCGAGGACGCCACCAGGTAGCGCCGGCCGTCACTGCCGGTGACGGTGACCGCGGCGGACGGGGCCGGCTCGGTGGCGGGCCTTCTGTCGATCCGGAACTGCGAGCCGCCCTGGTCGTTCATGCAGGCGCTCCAGCCGCTGTCCACCAGCAGGCTGGTCGACGGCAGGCTGTCGGGTGCGCCGAAGATGCCGATGTCGTCGCCGATCTCGACCTTGTTGATCTCGTCCTGCGCGACGTTGCGGACCTCGGTGTCCGAGCCGAAGATCAGTCGCGCAGAGACCGGGTCGGTGGGCCGCAGCGGGTCGTCGTCCTCGAGGACGACGTAGTTGTTGCCGCTCTCCTTCGCGATGACGATGCCGGAGTCGCGCCAGTTCGCGGGCGTGCGGGGCGAGAAGACACCCGCGATCGCGGCGCCTGCGACGAGCAGGATGGCCAGCGCGACACCGCCGATGATGGCCCGGCCGGGACGGTTCGGCTCCACCTCGCGGCCACCGGGGGCGCCGCTGACGAAGGCGGTGACGAGGCGTCGCCGACTGAAGGCGTGCGCCTCGACCAGGTCACGCTTGGTCGACACGGTGGATCACCCCCGGACCCGGTCGAACAGGCCCACGGCGAGGACGAGGAGCGGCACCAGGGCGACCAGCGAGGCGACCTCGGCTACGTCGCCGAGACGGCCGCGGCGCACCGAGGCGCTGCCGGGGATCAGGGTGGCGGCCAGCAGCACGGCACCGGACGCGGCCAGCACCACGGCGACGGTGGCCCGCCAGTCCGGGTGGATGACGAGCACCGCCGCGGCCGTGGTGAGCAGCCCGAGGATGCCGGAGGCGAGGCCGACGAGCACCTCGGAGCCGGTGCGGTACTGGCGGGTGCGGAGCATGACCACCCCGCACGCGGCGATGGCGACCAGGGTGCCTGACAGGCCGAGGGTGACCGCGAGCGGCGCGGTGAGCACCAGCAGCGAACCGACGGTGGCGCTGACCGCGAGCAGGATCTCGTGCCCCATCAGGGCGTCCTCCCGCACGACCTCGGGGTCGATCGGTGTCGGCTCGTTGGTGATGTCGGCGTGGGAGTAGATCTGCTCCACGTTGGTGCGCGTGGCGCCGAGCGCGAGCCAGGGCAGCACGCTGCCGGCCACGACGACCAGCACCAGCACGGTGGTGAAGACGACGGCGGGGTCGACCTCGGTGGTGGTCATCACCAGGCCGACCGCGGCGAAGATGCTGCCGACCACGACCGCCGGGATGATCAGCGCCCGGCCGGCCCGCAGGCCCACCACGGCGACCGCGCCGGCGATCATCGCGCCGGCACCCGCGGCCGCGACGGGGTAGCCGAACAGGTCACCGTCCGGCACCAGCATCCGGCCGGCCACGGCGGCGTACGCCGCGCCCATCCAGGCCAGGCAGATCGACGCCTCGCGCTCCCGCTGGGCGTGGCTGAGGACGATGGCCCCCACGACGAGGAGGACGGCGATGATCACGGCCGCGGCGGCACCGACCTCGGAGCCGCGCTGGAGCAGCAGCGCGAAGGCGCCCAGGGCGAGCAGCAGAGTGGCCGCGGTGAGCGCCGTACGCCGACCGGCGGCCGGCTCCCAGGGGCGCAGGTCGCGCTCGACGGCGTCGGACATCGCCTCGACCACGTCGTCGTAGACCCGTGGCGGGGTGTCGTCGACACCGGCGGCGACGGTGAGCAGGCCGCCGTCCTCGACGCCCTGGATGGTCAGGCCGGCGTCGCTGGTGAGCCGGCGGCCGTCCTGGGTGAGCACCCGGTAGCCGCCGTAGACGGTGGCGGCGTCGAGCAGGCCCACGCTGCGGGCGAGCTCGGGCACCAGCTCGGCGACCGGCACCGATCCGGGCAGCACGAGGTCCACCCGGCGCGTTCCCGAGGCAACCGTGACCCGGACCAAACCCGAGGTGCTGGCTGATGTCGCGGCGTGGGACATCCTCTCCCCGTTCATCATCTCTGCATGCATGACGGACCCGGCTCCGGGTCCGCGGACGTCAGACTACCTGCGGATCAGCCGTCTCCCGGGCCGCTTGCCGGCCCGCTCGCGACGTACTTGTCGCGGGCGTCCCGATTGGCCCGTTCGGTCTCGCTCCCGATGCTGATCTCCGCCAGTCGCGTCAGGGCGCCGGAGGACAGGTGGTCGGCCCCCTCGATGCCCTCCACGGCCTTCCTGAGGTAGCCGCTGAACGCCTCGAGGTCCTTGCGCACCCCGTCGATCGTCTCGCTGACCACGGCGTGCGCCGACCCGTGGGCGTCGACGACCCCGGCGGCAGAGGAGAAGCCGCCGAGCATGTCCGCGCTGAGCCGGAGGTTCTTGAACCTGGCATTGCCGGCGACCTCGTCCGCGGTCGTCTGCGCCTGGGAGGCGAGCCCGAGCACCGCGGCGGGGTCGAGCTCGAGGTCAGGTCGGTCGGGTGAAGACACCATGGTCACCACGTCAGTCGATGACGGAGTCGTGGGCGCCCTCGTCGTCCAGCCAGCTCTCCTCGTCCGCGAAGGCGAGGTGCTCCTGGGTGACGTCCTTCTCGTCCTTCTTGCCGCCCTTGCCGCCCTGGCCCGCGGCCATGCCGCCGCGACCCCGGGCGCCGGGACCACCACGGCCGCCGCTCTTGCCGGCCTGGCCCTGTCCAGCTCCCATCCCGCCACGGCCACCGGCCGCGCCACGACCGCCGGTGCCGCCGGAGCGACCCGCCGTCGAGCCCTGACCCGGGACCGCCCCGCCGCTGCGTCCGATCGCACCGCGCGCGGCGGTGCTCGAGGAACGGCCGATCGCACCCGAGCTGCTGGCGGGGGCACCGACGGCACGGGTGCCGCCGGCCACGCCGCCGCGGCTGGCCGCGATCGCACCGGCGCCGCTGACCACGCCCGCGCCCATCGCCGACGTCACGCCGGCGCCGGACCCTGAGGTGGGAGTGGCGGTGCTGCCGGCGCCGTAGGAGCCGCCGGAGGTCGAGCCGCCGTAGTTGGCGTCGGTGCTGCCGCCGGCGAGGGTGCCGCCGATCGGCACGGTGCCGGGCGTGGTCGTCGTCGGGGTGGTGCCCGGGTCGCCGTCGTCGCGGGGACCGCGCGGTCCCTGGTCCGTGATCACCACGCCGGGGTCGCCCTTGCCGCCACCGCCACCGCCGTCCGGTACGCCGGACACCACGTGGGTGCCGCCGCCCTGGTGTCCGGCGAGCGGGCTGCTGCTGCCGCCGCCGTCGGCGCCACCGCCGCCGCCGCCGTCCTTGCTCGGCGCGTCGCCGGCCACGGTGCGGAGGTCCTTGGCGGACTTCTCGAAGTGGGTGTCGAGCTTCGCCAGGGCGACGCCGGCGGCCTTCTCACGCTCGGCGCGCTCCCCGTCGTACTTCGCCTTCTTCAGGCCGCCGCCCGGGTCCAGGAGTCGCTCCATGTCGGTCTGCGGCTCGTGGGGGTTCGTGGTCACCGGCGGGAGGCCGTCGTAGTCGGCCTGCGCCGCAACGAGCCCGGCGTGGCTGTTCGTCAGGGCTCCGGAGGCCGTCGTCATCTCCTCGGCCCGCTTCTTCACCTTGGCCTGGACCTCGCGGTAGCGCTCGGCGGCCGCCTTGCCGGTGGGGTTGTTGGGGCCGAAGCTGGTCTCGAGCTGTCCGGCCTGCGCGCCGAGGGCCTGGGAGACCGCGGCGAGGAGGGCTGCGCCCTCGGACCACGACTTCGAGGCGGTCTCGAGGGTCCCGAGACTTGCCTGGTAGGCCTGGAGGAGCTTCTGCTCCTGGGGGCCGGCGTTCCCGCCGCCACCGCCGCCATCTGCTGCCTGCACCATCGGGTCCACTCCTCTACGACATCAGGTCCCCGTGTCCGGGATGCCATCTGCCTGTCTACCCGGCTCCCGACGACTCAAACCTCCCCCAGCAAAGCCTGCTCGTGACCCGGCGGTGGCGCCTGCTAGCGTCGGCGGCGCCCATTCGTCACGCGAGCTCGGGGGTCACGGCAATGCGGGTGCTTCACGGAACGGTGGCGACGATCGTCGTGTGCCTGGCGCTGGCCGGCTGCCAGGAAGACGGCGAGGAGCCCGGCACGGGTTCGTCCGCCTCGGGCACGTCCTCGCCGAGCGAGGACACCACCGCGAGCGGCCCGGCGATCGAGGGTGACATCTTCACCGTGCACGCCCCGGACGGCTGGACGAAGAGCAAGGAGTTCAGCACCGGCTTCCTCGACCAGTACGCCGAGCCGGGGGGCGCCGGCCGGATGGCCGTCGCCGAGATCGCCGGCGAGGTCCGTCCGCTGGACGAGGTCGCCAAGGACAACTTCTCCGTCTTCGCGACCGACGGCATCAAGCGCAAGCGCGTCGCCGACGCCACGGTGGCCGGCGAGCCCGCCTACCACTTCACCGCGGACGCCGGCTTCGGCGAGTTCGACGAGTCGTTCGGCGTGGTCAAGGACGGCAACCAGGTGACCATCACCATCACGACCGAGGGCAGCCCGGAAGAGCGTCAGGCGGTCATCGACTCGATCCTGGGCTCGTGGGAGTGGAAGTAGCCCCAGCCGTCAGGCGTCGGCGGGTGGGACGTACTGCTCCTGGGCGTGGCGCCGGGCCTGCTCGCCGTTGTCGGTGAACTCGTAGCGCGAGAGCTGCTCCAGCGTCGTCGCGCTGAGGTCGTCGGCGTCACCGAGACCGTCGACGGCCTGCTCGAGGTACTTCGCGAAGGCCATCAGGTCGTCGTTGACGCCCTGGAGGGTGCTGGCCACGACCTGGTGCGCCGTGCCGTGCGCGCTGGCGACCTCCTGGGCGGCCGGGAAGCCACCGAGCATCGAGGCGTCCAGGTGCAGTGAGTTGAAGGCCTTGTTGGACATGAGGTGCTCGGCGTTCTTGCGCGTGGTGCTGGCGAGCTCCTTCACGTCCTCGGGGTTGACCTCGAGGATGCGCGACACGGACTCGAGGATCTTCGTGAAGTCGAAGAAATCGGGGACGGTCATCGTGGTTTCCCTTGCAGCTGACGGTGATCGGGTGGAACGGCGGACGGGGGGCCACCCTCAGGCGGCCCCCCTCCGGTGAGGGCTCAGTGGCCCTGGAAGCGTCGGGCGTTGGCGGCCTCGGCGCGCTGGTACTCGGCATTGGACAGACCGACGGTCTGGGCGATGTCGGTGAGGATGTCCTTCATGTCGTTCATCGCGCCGTCCCACTGGAGGCGCGCCTCGTCGAACGCGGCGGACGCGGAACCGGTCCACTCGTCACGACGACCCTGCATGCGCTTCTCCATCGCGGTGATCTTGTCCTCGATGTCCAGCGCGGCCTGCTTGATGTCGGACGCAGCACCGTCGAGGGCTTCGTAGCCAACCTTGAGGTTTCCCATGGTTCTGTCTCCTTGTCCCTGAGCCGGCGTCAGCCGGCCAGGCCGTTCTGGTAGCGGTTCAGGCCGCCGGCGACGGTGTCCTCGGACTCGTCGTACGTCGCCTCGGAACCGTCGAGGTTGGCCTTGAAGTTGTCCATCGCGCCGATGACCCGGTCGGCGGTGTTCTGCCACGACTCGATCGCGCCCTGGAAGGCGACGTGCCCACGTCCCTCCCACTGGCCGCTGAGTGCCTCGAGGCGTCCGCGGAGGGTCTTGATCCGACCCATCAGCTCCTCCTTGGTCGTCGCGACGTCCTGCGACGCGGCGTGGAGGACTTGGTCTGTCTTCTTCATTCCGGAGCTGTCGCCCATGATGAATTTCCTTCCCCCGAGTCGGACCAACCGCTCGAGCCATCTCGTGTGGACTTCATTGCTGAAACGTCTGCCAGCGACCGGGTGTGGTATGCGTCGCCGTTGAGTGGATTACCCCCACCCGATGGGGCTAAACATCCGTCCTCGTTTTC
The DNA here is from genome assembly GCA_040512455.1 of Nocardioides sp. Classification (GTDB taxonomy): domain Bacteria; phylum Actinomycetota; class Actinomycetes; order Propionibacteriales; family Nocardioidaceae; genus Nocardioides. The sequence continues at coordinate 4,370 of JBEVFC010000035.1, read as the reverse complement.
CCACAGGGGTCAGCGAGCGATGAGGGAGGTCAGCTCCCACAGGTGCCGGAACAGCCCGGCGGCGACCACCAGCGCCGCGACGGCGAAGGCTCCGCACAGCGACTCGGCGATCTCGGCGCGGCGCGCCCACCACACCGAGCGCCAGCCCCGGCCGGTCGCGACCGCAGCCACCAGCACGGCGGCGGCCAGTGCCAGCACCGCCCCGACGACGTACCACTGGGTGCGCTCGGGGGCGTCCAACAGACGGGCCACCACCAGCGCCGCCCAGGCGTAGAGCCCCGAGAGCCGGAGCAGCGAACGGGCCAGCACGTGGCGGTAGCTGCGGGCGGCGAGCAATAGCCCGCCGCCGGCGAAGAACACCAGGGCGGCCGCGCCGATCCGGTCGAGGTCCAGGGTGGCGGTGGCGAGCAGCCCGGGAACGGCGACCAGCACCACCGCGAGGATGGCGACGCAGGCCGCGTTGACGATCGTGGCGCCCCGCGACAGCAGGTCGCGCACCCCGGACTCGGGGATGATCATGCGGCCGCGGCGGCCGGTCGTGCGGTCCCGGGCGGACCACGCGGTCACCGCGAGCTTCTCGAGGTCGATGAGCATCTGGTCGGGGACGTCCACGGCGTACGCCGGCACCGAGCGCGCCGCGAGCAGCGCCAGCACCACCATCGAGCCCCAGGCGACCTGCGGCGCCAGGCCCGCGAGCAGGGTGCCACTGGCGACCAGGAAGACACCGATGCCGGAGGCGATCCACACGTTCTGCACCTCGCGACCGGAGGCGCCTGCCGCACGGGTGGCGCCGGCGGCGGCCGCGGCACCGAGCCCGGCGATGCCGACCAGCAGCGGGAGCCGGTCGGCGCCCGGCTGCCAGGCAGCGGCGTACGCGGCGGCACCGGCGAACGCGGGGGCGGCCGCGGCCCGCTGCGGGGCGTACCGGCCGGTGGGGACGATGCCGCTGGCGGCCGCGAGCAGGAGCAGTACGACCGTGGTCTGCCGCTGGGTCTCGTCGGCACCCGCGGCGAGCACGCCGGCCAGCACGCCGGAGGCGGCGGCGACAGCGCACCAGAGCGCGGCGCCGAGCCCACCCTGGCCGTCACCGGTACGGCGGTCCGCGCGACGGTCGGCGGGCGCGACGGGGGGCGGCGGCGGGCCGAAGGCGGCGATCAGCATCGCACCCGACTCGACGCCGACGTCCTCGAGTCCCACGGACTCGGGCAGCAGCCGGCCGGCCGGGGTGAGCAGCGCCGGCGGCTGCGGGAGACCGCAGGACGCGGCGTACTCGCGGGCCACGTCGGCGATCGCCGCGCCCACCGGCACGAGGAGGTCGAGCGCACCCGGCGGACCGTGCACGGTCACGGCGATGGTGTCCGTGGTCGCGGATCCCGTCACGACGTCCCCCTCTGGCTGCTCGAACGAGAGCGTAGTACGCGCAGCGGGCACGGGCCGCCCTACTTCCGCCTAGGATCGGCGCAACGCAGACGATCACCACCGCCTGCCCACGTTGCTCGGTGTCGACAAGGGGGACGCGTGACCACGCTCCGTAGCGGACAGAGGCTCGACCCGCCGGAGATGCCCAGCGGACAGATCAAGCTGCAGGCACCTCCGGAGCTGCAGGCGCACGAGGGTGCCGGCAACGCGCTCATGACCGCCATCCCGATGCTGGGCAGCGTCGGATCCATCGTGCTGGTCGCGGGCATGAGCCAGACCGCCAGCGGGGGCAGCAACCCCCGCATGATGATCGCGGCGGGCATGTTCCTGTTCGCCACCATCGGGTTCATCGTGGTGCAGATCGACCGCAGCCGGAAGCAGCGCACCCAGCAGCTGACCGGCTCCCGCACGGAGTATCTGCAGTACCTCGCGAACATCCGCAAGGTGGCCCGCAAGGCCGCCGACCAGCAACGCGCGACGCTGACCTGGCACCACCCCGATCCGTTCGCGCTGCCGGCGCTGGCCGAGGACCGGGTGCGGCTCTGGGAGCACACGCCGAGCGACGAGAACTTCCTGCACGTGCGCTACGGCCTGTCCTCGCAGCCGCTCTCGCTGGAGCTGGTGCCGCCGGACAGCGCACCGATCGACCAGGTGGACCCGGCCGCGGCCTCGGCCCTGCACCGGCTGCTGGTCGTGCACCGGGTGCAGCCCAACCTGCCCGCCTCGATCGACCTGCGGGCCTTCGACCGGGTCGAGCTGACCGGCGAGGAGGACGCCGCGCGTTCCCTGGCCCGCTCGATGGTCTGCTCCGCGGCGGCGTTCCACAACCCCGAGCACCTCGCGATCGCGGTGCTCTGCTCCGACGACCACCTGGCGCACTGGGACTGGCTGAAGTGGCTGCCGCACTCCCTGAGCGGGCAGCAGGGCGACGCCGTCGGGCCGCGGAGGATGGTGACCACCTCGCTCGACGACCTCGGCGCGATGCTGCCGCCGGACCTGGGCGACCGGCCCCGCTTCGGTGCCGACGAGGCCCCGCCGACCCCGCACATCCTGCTCGTCATCGACGGCGGCCAGCTGCCGCCCGGCAACCACATCATTCCGCCGGACGGGCTGCACGGCGTCACGCTGATCGACCTGCCGGAGCGCTTGGACGAGCTCGACGACCCGACCAGGCTGCGGCTGGAGTTCGCCAACGCCCCGGCCGAGGGCGACAAGCTGCCGGTCAGCGCGCTGCGGGTCCGCGCCGAGGCGATCCGCGGGCTGGCCGACCAGTGCGACCTGGCCACCGCCGAGGCCTTCGCCCGGCGGCTGGCGCCGCTGCACACCGTCTCCACGGGCGGCGACGGCGAGACCGCCGGTCCCACCGACTTCATGGACCTCCTCGGCCTCGGTGACGTGCACACCTTCGACACCGGCAGCGCCTGGAGCTCGCGTCCCGCGCGCGACCGGCTGCGGGTGCCGATCGGCGTCGCCGAGAGCGGTGGGTCGGTCCACCTCGACATCAAGGAGTCCGCGCAGCAGGGCATGGGCCCGCACGGGCTGGTGATCGGGGCGACCGGCTCCGGCAAGTCGGAGTTCCTGCGCACCCTCGTGCTCGGGCTGGCGATGACGCACTCGCCGGAGCAGCTCAACATGGTGCTCGTCGACTTCAAGGGCGGTGCGACCTTCGCCGGCATGTCCGAGATGCCGCACGTCTCCGCGGTGATCACCAACCTCTCCCAGGAGCTCACCCTCGTCGACCGCATGCAGGACGCGCTCTCCGGCGAGATGGTGCGCCGTCAGGAGCTGCTGCGCGAGGCCGGCAACTTCGCCTCGATCCGCGACTACGAGAGGGCCCGCGTCGCCGGCGAGGACCTGGCCCCGATGCCGTCCCTGTTCATCGTCGTGGACGAGTTCTCCGAGATGCTCACCGCCAAGCCCGAGTTCATCGACCTGTTCGTCGCCATCGGCCGTCTCGGCCGGTCGCTCGGCCTGCACCTGCTGCTGGCCAGCCAGCGGCTGGACGAGGGCCGGCTGCGCGGCCTGGAGTCCCACCTGTCCTACCGGGTCGGCCTCCGGACGTTCTCGGCCGCCGAGTCGCGCACCGTGCTCGGCGTACCCGATGCCTACGAGCTGCCCGCGGTCCCCGGCCTCGGCTACCTCAAGCCGGACCAGTCGACGCTGCTCAAGTTCAAGGCCGCGTACGTCTCGGGTCCGCCGTCCGGCCGGGCGCGGGTACGCCGCGACGAGGGCGGCAACCTGCGGGGCATCCTGCCGTTCACGATCGCCGAGGTGCTCTCCCTCGAGCCGACGGACGACGAGATCTCCCTGGCCCCGGTCGTCCAGCAGGGTGAGCAGGAGTCGCTGCTCGACGTGGCCGTCGCCCGGATGGTCGGCGAGGGCCCGGCGGCCCACCAGGTGTGGCTGCCGCCGCTCGACGTGCCCGACACCCTCGACCAGCTGATGCCCGACCTCGTGGAGCAGCCGCAGCTCGGCCTGGTCTCCCCGATGTGGCGCCGCCTGGGCGGCCTGACGATCCCGCTGGGCACGGTCGACCGTCCGCGCGAGCAGCGCCGCGACACCATGACGATCTCGCTCACCGGCGCGGCCGGCCACGCGTCGGTCGTCGGCGGCCCGCGCAGCGGCAAGAGCACGCTGCTGCGGACCATGGTCTCCAGCCTGGCGATGACCACGACCCCGCAGGAGAGCCAGTTCTACGTGCTGGACTTCGGCGGCGGCACGTTCGCCCCGCTCAACGGTCTGCCGCACGTGGCGGGCATCGGCACCCGCTCCGAGCCGGACGTCGTACGCCGCATCGTGGCCGAGGTGAAGTCCGTCGTGGACCGTCGAGAGGCCTACTTCCGGGCGCAGGGCATCGACTCGATCGAGACCTACCGGTCGCGGCGGGCCGAGGGCCGCGCCGACGACGGGTACGGCGACGTGTTCCTCGTCGTGGACGGCTGGAGCACCCT
>JBEVFC010000031.1:0-10076 GCA_040512455.1 Nocardioides sp. | reverse complement strand
GGGCGGATCGTGCCGAGCTGCTGCCGGCCATCGCCGACGTGGACGCGATCCTGATGCGCTCGGCGACCAAGGTCGACGCCGAGGCGCTGGCCGCCGCCGGCAGGCTCAAGGTGATCGCCCGCGCCGGCGTCGGGCTCGACAACGTCGACGTGCGGGCCGCCACCCAGTCCGGGGTGATGGTCGTCAACGCGCCCACCTCCAACATCGTCTCGGCCGCGGAGCTCGCCGTCGCGCTGATGCTCGCGGCCGCCCGGCACATCTCGCCCGCGCACGCGGCCCTGAAGAGCGGCGAGTGGAAGCGGTCGAAGTACACCGGCATCGAGCTCTACGAGAAGACCGTCGGCATCGTCGGCCTCGGCCGCATCGGCGTGCTCGTCGCGCAGCGGCTCTCGGCGTTCGGCATGAAGGTCATCGCGTACGACCCCTACGTGCAGGCCGGCCGCGCCGCCCAGATGGGCGTCCGGCTCGTCGACCTCGACACCCTGTTCGCCGAAGCCGACTTCATGTCGGTGCACCTGCCCAAGACCCCGGAGACCGTCGGGCTGATCGGCGCCGAGCAGCTCGCCAAGGCCAAGCCCTCACTGGTGCTGGTCAACGCTGCCCGCGGCGGGATCGTCGACGAGGGGGCGCTGTACGACGCCCTCAAGACCGGCCGGATCGCGGCCGCCGGGCTCGACGTCTTCGCCAAGGAGCCGTGCACCGATAGCCCGCTCTTCGAGCTCGAGAACGTCGTCGCGACCCCGCACCTCGGCGCCTCCACCGACGAGGCCCAGGAGAAGGCCGGCATCGCGGTGGCGAAGTCGGTCCGGCTCGCGCTGTCCGGTGAGCTGGTCCCCGACGCGGTCAACGTCCAGGGAGGCGTGATCGCCGAGGACGTGCGTCCCGGGATCCCGCTGACCGAGAAGCTCGGCCGCGTGTTCACCGCACTGGCCGGCGAGGTCGCCCAGCAGCTCGACGTCGAGGTGCGCGGAGAGATCACCGAGTTCGACGTGAAGGTCCTCGAGCTGGCCGCCCTCAAGGGTGTCTTCGCGGACATCGTCGAGGACCAGGTGTCCTACGTGAACGCGCCGCTGCTCGCTGCCGAGCGCGGCACCGCCGTACGCCTGGTCACCGACCCGGAGAGCCCCGACCACCGCAACCTGATCACCATCCGCGGCACCCTCGCGGACGGCTCGCAGGTCTCGGTCAGCGGCACCCTGGTCGGCATCAACCAGAAGGAGCGGCTGGTCGAGGTCAACGGCTTCGACGTCGACCTCGAGCCCACGGAGCACCTGGCGTTCTTCCTCTACGAGGACCGGCCGGGCATGGTCGGCACCGTCGGCGTCATCCTCGGCGACGCCGGGGTCAACATCGCCGGCATGCAGGTGGCCCGGGACGCCAAGGGCGGCGATGCCCTGGTCGCCCTCTCCGTCGACTCCGCCATCCCCGCCGAGACCCTCGCCGAGATCGAAGCCGCCATCGACGCCCAGAGCGTCCGAGCCGCCGACCTCACCTGAGACCTGGGCTCCGTCGCCCGCCGTACCTCCGCGCCATTTTCGGGATAGTCCGTGACGAAACCGCCCCTGTTCGGCATGAATCGGGGCGGTTTCGTCACGGACTATCCCGAAAATGGAGGCGGGTGGGGGAGGGTTGGTCAGGCGACGGTGAGGCGGGGGGTGAGCCTGGTGCTGCGGGGACGGAGGCCGCCCTGCCAGACGGTGTCCCAGGCCGCGGCGAGGCGGGAGACGGCGACCTCGAGCTCGTCGACGGGTCGGGTCCACGGGATCCGGACGAACTGGTCGAGCCCGCCCTCGGCGGCGAACACCGGGCCCGGGGCCACGATCACCCCGCGCGCCTCGGCGTCGGCGACCACCGCGGTCGCGGCCGGCGCCGGCAGCTGGCACCACAGCGCGAGCCCACCGCGGGGGAGGATGAACCGCCACTCGGGCAGCTGCCGGGCGACCGCCGCGGCCAGGGCGTCGCGCTGCTCGCGCAGCCGGGCCCGGTGCGCGCCGAGGATCGCGTCGGGTGCGGCCAGCAGCCGGGTCAGCACCAGCTGCTCGAGCACCGGTGCGCCGAGGTCGAGGCCGAGCCGGGACTGGGTCAGCGCGTCCATCCTGGCGTGCGGCGCCCGCAGCCAGCCCAGCCGCAGGCCGCCCCAGAACGCCTTGCTCGCGCTGCCGATGGTGATCGTGTCCGGGGCGTACGCCGCGAACGGACGCGGCATGTCCTGACCCTCCAGCGCGAGCGACTGGTGCGCCTCGTCGACCACGGCGACGGTCCGGGTGCGCCGCAGGTGGGTGGCGTACTCCGCCCGCTGCTCGTCGGTCATCACATGGCCGGTCGGGTTCTGGAAGTCGGGGATCAGGTAGGCCAGCCGCGGTGACGTCTGCCGCAGCGCCGCGGCGACCGCCTGCAGGTCCCAGCCCTCCGGGTCGACCGGGCTGCCGGTGATCCGCGCGCCGCCCTGCCGGATCGCCTGGGTGGCGTTCGGGTACACCGGCGTCTCCACCAGCACCCGGTCGCCCGACCCGGTCAGCGCCTGCGCCACGATCGCCGTCGCCGACAGGGCACCGGGCGTGACCATGATCTGCTCCGGGTCGGTGGGCAGCCCGCGGGCGTCGTACGTCGCCGCGATCGCCTCCTGGAGCCGGGGCAGACCGGCCGGGAAGTAGCCGTGGCCGCCGAGGTACGCCGGCAGCTCGGCCACCGCGTCGACGTACGCCGCGGCCAGCCCCGGCGGGGCGGTGGCCGCCGCACAGTTGAGGTCGATCGCGTCGCCGTCGTCGGGACCGGGCAGCAGTGCTCGGTCGTGCGCCCGGGCCCGGCCGCCCGGCACCCGGGTGAAGGTGCCCGAGCCCTGCCGGGCCTCGGCGTACCCGCCGTCGCGCAGCTCGGCGTACGCCCGGGTCACCGTGGTCCGCGAGACGCCGAGCGCGTCGGTGAGCTCGCGCTCGCTGGGGAGCCGGGTGTCCAGGACGATCCGGCCGTCGCCGATCAGCAGGCGCAGGGACTCGGCGAGCCCGGCGTACGCGGGGGACCTGTCGAAGTCCCCGACCAGAGTGGCCACCCGGGAGGCGGAGATGTTGCGGATCATGCAGGCCACTTTCCCACGATTGGCTATTTCAGCCAAGGCCAATCCGCTCCAGACTGGACCGCATGAGCACGACGACCGCCCCGCGCCTCCGCCCCGCCCTCACCGACCTCGGCCCGCTGGCCCAGGTGCGCGCCGGCCGCCTGACCCGGCGCCTGCCGCAGCTGTACGTCGGTCTCGTGCTGTACGGCGTGTCCCTGGCGATGATGGTCCGCGCCGAGCTCGGCCTGGCTCCCTGGGACGTGCTGCACTCGGGTCTCGCCGGGTTCCTGCCGCTCAGCCTGGGCGAGGTCATCGTGGTGCTGAGCTTCGTGGTCCTGCTGCTGTGGATCCCGCTCCGGGAGATGCCCGGCCTCGGCACCGTCTCCAACGCGATCGTGGTCGGTCTGGCCGCCGACGCGACCCTCGCCGTGCTGACCACCCCCGACGCGCTGTGGCTGCGGGTGACCCTGCTGGTGCTCGGCATCGTCGGCAACGGGCTGGCCACCGCGCTCTACATCGGCAGCCAGTTCGGCCGCGGTCCGCGCGACGGCCTGATGACCGGCCTGGCCCGGCGCACCGGCTGGTCGCTCCGCCTGGTTCGCACCGGGCTCGAGGTCACCGTTGTCGTCCTCGGCCTGCTGCTCGGCGGCGTGCTCGGCCTCGGGACCGTGCTGTACGCGCTGCTGATCGGGCCGCTGGCCCAGCTGATGCTGCCCTGGTTCACGGTCGCGCTGGATGCACCAGCCGCACCGCGCCGTCGCGACGCGGATCTGCTGCCGCCACCAGGTGACCGTCGGGCCGCGTGAGCGCCGCGCCGACACCGCCGAAGTACATCGACAGCTCCGCCTCCCGGCGCACCACCTCGTCCTGACGGCCCGCCCGGTGCACGTGCACCCGCGGGTGGTGCACGGCCTCGGCCAGGCTCAGGCCGCCGACGAAGCCGGCCAGCGCCTGCACCACCGCGGTGGTGATCCGGTCGGCGCCCGGGGAGCCGATGGCAAGCACCGTCCCGTCGGTGTGCCGGCCGACCGTCGGCGCCATGTTGGACAGCAGCCGGCGTCCGCGTGGCAGCACGTGCAGGCCGCCCGGGTTGAGCTCCTGCTCGCCGAGGCAGTTGTTGAGCCAGATGCCGGTGCCCGGGGCGATCATCCCCGCGCCGTACCCGGACGACACGGTCACCGAGCAGGCCGCGCCGTCGCCATCGGTCACCGAGACGTGGGCGGTGGAGCCGGACTCGAGCACCTGCCGGTGGTCGGCGTCGACCAGGGACAGGAACGCCGCCGCGTCCCGCTCGAGGTCCTCGGAGGCGTCCAGCACGTCCAGCCGGTGACCGAGCACGGCCCGTTGGACGCGCACCAGGTGCTCGACGTCGGCCTCGTCCCAGGGCGCGTGCGGGCGCCCGTCGAGCAGCCGCAGCATGGCGGCCAGCACCACCCCGCCCACCGACGGCGGGGGAGTCGTGGCCAGCGTCCAGTCGCCCACCTGCGTGGTCAAGGAGGGGCGGACCACCGGGCGGTACGCCGCGAGGTCGTCGGGGCCGAGCAGCCCGCCGCGGGCCAGCACGTCCGCGCCGATCCGGCGGGCCAGCTCACCGGTGTGCATGGTCGACGGTCCCTCCGTCGCGATCAGCTCCAGCGCCTCGGCCAGGTCCGGCACCACCACGAGGCCGGTGGTGATCTCCCCGTCGGCGTCGTGGACGGCCGCGTGGCTGGCCGGGTCCCAGCCGAAGACCTCCTCGTGCACGTAGTCGAGGTAGTAGCGCGACGCCGGGCTCAGCCGGAACCCGCCGCGGGCAACGTCGACGGCCGGCGCGACCACCTGGGGCCACGGCAGCCGCCCGTCGCGCTCGTGCGCCTCCCCGAGCGCGGCCACGGATCCGTGGGTGGCCACGGAACCCGGGCCGATCGTGATCGCCACCCCGCCGCCGTACTCGGTCTCGATGTCCCAGGTGGCCCCGTCGGCGGGCCGGCCCTGGCCGGGCATGTCCATCCAGCCGTCCACGGTGTACGCCGCGGCGCCGGGCGGCTGCACGGTGACGAAGCCGCCGGAGCTCAGCGACACCAGCCCGACCTCGTTGACCATCGCCACCAGTGCGGCCGCGATCGCGGCGTCCACGGCGTTGCCGCCGGCCCGAGCCACCCGCTCGCCGGCGTCGGCCGCGGCCTCGTTGGGGGCGGCGATCGCGACGTCGGTCATGCGGGCACGCTAGTCGAGGTCCGGCGGACAAGGGACCGTGAGCACGGGTCGGGTCAGGAGAACGCCCAGACGACCGGCAGCACCAGCAGCGCGAAGCGCGCCGTCCGGCCGACCAGGCAGACCACCCCGAACTCCCAGTGCCGCTGGCCGGACGCTCCCGCGGCCAGGCTCACCGCCGCCAGCGGAGGCAGACCGAGCGAGGCGGACGCGAGCACCATCGGCAGCCCGGTCCTCCGCGACCGGAGGCTGTCGCGGATCCGCTCCGCCCAGCGGGCGGCCCGACCCTCACTGCGGGTGGCGAACCGTCTCTCCAGCCGCCCGGACCCGCGCCGGGCCGCCTCGAACAGCACCAGCTTCCCGACGGTCTGGCCGGCGGCCAGCGCGAGCACCATCGGGATCGCGAGCGCCGGATGCGTGCGACCGGCGAGCACGAGCGCGTACGCCTCGGCGTTCACCACCGGGACGAGTGCCGAGACGACGCCGTACACGAGGGCGAGCCCCGCCTCGAGCGGGCCGGTCATCGTCCGTCCCGCTCCAGGAGGCGGACCACGCGGACCGACGACCACACCTTCAGAGCGACGATTGCCAGCGCGACCACCAGGGCCACGCCGTGCAGCCCGACCGCCACCGCGCCCACGACGCCGGCGGTGTTGCTCGCCTTCGCCAGCGGGGACCAGTTGAGCCTCCAGACGAGGAGGTCGACCTGGTGGAAGTAGTTCGGGCTCATCACCGGCCAGCACAGGAAGGCCAGCGACAGCATCGTGTCGAGGACCATGAACGACAGCAGGAAGACGATCGCGACCGGTGTGACGCCGGGCAGCGCGGCCACCAGGCCGACGCACAGCACGGAGGTGCAGGCCCGGTCGCTCACGATGTCGAGGACGGCGCCCGCGCGGGTCTCCTGGCCGAGGCGCCGGGCCGACCATCCGTCGAGCATGTCGCCGATCCAGTAGATGCCGTAGGCGAGGCCCAGCAGCGCCAGGTCGATCGACGCCACGGCGACGATCCCGACCGCGACGGCGGCGACAGTGCGCACGAGCGTGACCAGGTTGGGAACGGTGGCGAACGGCCCGACCCTGGGGGTCGGTGCCGCCGCGAGCGCGGGAGAGGCGGGGGTGAGCGTGGACATGTCCTCACAGTCGTCGGCGGGGGAGCCCCGCGGCACCGGCTCGGGTGCCGTCTCCGCGAGGCGTCGGTACCGCGGTCCCGGCCGGCCCGGTACCCGGGTACCGATTACGCCGACGCAGGGCGACAGGAGCCCCGCGCGTCGACAGACTGACAGCGTGAGCGGATACCGGACCTGGCTGGGCGACCCGAACCTCGTGCGGCGGCTGACGTACGGCGTCGCCGGTGGCATGGTCGTCGTCTCGATGCTGGCCGCGGTCGGCGAGGGAACGACGTCGTCCGCCGTCGCGGCCGTCGTGCCCGTCGTGGTGGTGCTGTCCCTGCCGAGCCGGCGCTGGCGGTCGACGGTGCTGGCGGCCGGCGCGCTGTTCGTGGCGGCGTGGACGTTCGGCGACTCCTCGTCGCTGTGGCTCGCCGTCGCCGCCCTGGTGTTCGGGTCCATCGCCGAGGATCAGCGGTCCGTCCCGTGGGTCGGCTGGGCCGGCGGGCTGCTCGGGTCGATGCTGTCGCTGATGCTGTCCGCGGGGCCGAGCATCGCGCCGTTCGTCGGGACACTCGTCGGCGGAGGCGCCGCGCTGCTGCTGCGGTCGCGCCTACGGACCATCGAGCTGGCGCACGAGACCGAGGAGCTGCGCGGCCAGGCCGCCTGGCTCGAGCAGCGCACGCACGTCGCGCGTGAGCTCCACGACGTGGTCGGGCACCTGGTCACCGCGATCGTCGTACAGGCCGAGGCAGGGCAGGTCAGCGACCCGGGCCGGGCGTTGCGGTCCATCGGCGACCTCGGCCGTACGGCGCTGGGCGAGCTGGACGCGCTGGTCGTGCACCTGCGGGACCCGAGCGCCGCGCTGACGGTGTCCGCGCCCCCGCGGCTGCTCGACATCGAGGAGCTGCTTGCCGAACCGCTCCGCCTGCAGGGCGTCGCCGTCAGCGTGCGCCTCGCGGACGAGCCTGGCCTGGACGAGGGAGGCGTGCTCACCGTCTACCGGATCGCGCAGGAGGCGCTGACCAACGTGGCCCGGCACGCCCGGGCCAGCCATGCCTGGGTCGATCTGGACCGGGTCGGCCACAGCGTCCGGCTCCGGGTCAGCGACGACGGGGTCGGGCCGACGCACGTGCCGGGGCGCGACTCGGGCCTGCTCGGCATCGAGGAGCGGGTCAGCGCGCGGGGCGGGACCTGGGCGATCGGCGAACGTCCCGGCGGCGGCACCGTGCTCGACGTCCACCTGCCGGTGGCGTCGCCGTGAGGGGCACCTCGATCCGGGTGGCCGTCGTCGACGACCAGCAGCTGGTCCGCGAGGGCTTCGCGCTGATCCTCGGTTCCCAGCCCGACATCGAGGTCGTCGTGCAGGCCGAGGACGGACGCCAGTTCCTGGAGATGGCGCGGGCCGACCCGCGCCTGGACGTGGCGCTGGTGGACATCCGGATGCCGGTGCTCGACGGGCTGGCGGCCACCCGCGCGCTCGCCGCGGTGCCGCACGCGCCGGCGGTGATCGTGGTGACCACGTTCGACGACGACGCCTACGTGCTCGACGCGATCGCCGCGGGCGCTCGGGGGTTCCTGCTCAAGCGGTGCAGCGGGAGGGCGCTGGTGAACGCGGTCCGCACGGTCGCCGCCGGCGAGTCCATCCTGTCGACCGAGGTGACCGAGGCGGTCCTCGCCCGGGTGCGGGCGGCGGGCCCGACCGTCGGCGTCGACCTGGCGCCGTACGCCCTCACCGGCCGGGAGGCCGACGTCCTGGTGCTGATCGGCGCCGGGCTCAACAACGCCGAGATCGCCGCCCGGCTGCACCTGTCGATGAGCACGGTGAAGTCGCACGTGACCAACGTGCTGGCCAAGACCGGGAGCCGCGACCGGGTGCAGGCGGCGATCCTCGCCGTCCGGGCCGGGCTCACGCCGTAGCGGGCGTGCCCGTCAGCGCTTGGTCGCGATGATCGCGGAGGCGTCCGGCGCGATCATCACCTCGACGGCGGTGAACCGCTCGTCGGTCAGCCACGACTCGCGCAGGGTGTCGACGCGGCCCATGAAGATCGGCGGCCAGGACTCGCACGGCGTGAAGTCGTCGAGCACCACGATGCCGCCCGGCTCGATCAGGTCGACGATGGAGTCGACGCCGACGGCCGAGGGGGTGCCGGAGTCCAGGAACAGCAGGGAGAACGGGCCCATGTCGTGCAGCGTCGACCAGTCCGCGGCGAGCACGTCGACCTGGTCGTCGTCGGCGAAGATCTCCTGCGCGGACCCGGCCAGCTTGGCGTCCAGCTCGGCGGACAGGATGCGGGTGGCGTTCTGCCGGACCCCCGAGCGCAGCCAGGCGGTGCCCACCCCGCAGCCGGTGCCGAACTCCGCCAGCGTCCCGCCTCGGGTGGCGGCCAGGGCCGCGAGCAGCCGCCCGGTCTCGTTGCGGCAGAACGACACGTAGCCCGCCTTGCGGCAGACGTCGAAGGCTCGGGACACGATCGGGGGTAGGTCGGGCGGATGACTCATGTTCGGAGTCTTTCATCCTGGGACCCCCGTCTCGCAATGTGAACGGATCGATCAATTCCGTCGTGGCCGCGGCCGACCCGTCGTACGGTTGCCTCATCATGCGGAGCGTCTTCGTACTTATCGAGCGCCGCGGCGGGGCCCAGCAGTCATAACTGCTCAGTGAGGCCACCTCGTCGCGGTGGTCGTCGTTGGCTCTCACAGGACATCTGAAGATGCCTCCGCGGCGGGTCCGCCGGCAGCACCGCGCGACCCGCACCTCTCCCGGTCACAGCGACCGAACCGTGCTCCACGCGATCCGTGGACCCGTTCTCTCCTCCACCCCGCCGCGGGGCGTCTTCGGCACCGAGCAGGTCATCACCGACCTGCTGACCGAACCACGCACTTCACGACCAAAGGAGCGAACGATGTACGACATGTACCCCGAGTGGGGACCGGCCAGCCACAACCCCGAGAACCCACACAGCTACGAGGCCGTCCAGCAGGCGCTTGACCTGCGAGACAACGGCGGCCCCCGCCCCGACGACAACTAGCCTCGGGCGCATGACGAACCCCGACTCGAACACCACCACCCTCGCCGTCATCCCCGGAGACGGCATCGGACCGGAGGTGACCGCCGAGGCCCTCAAGGTCCTCGAGGCTGCCGCCCCCGCGGGCGTGAAGTTCGAGCCGACGCGCTACGACCTCGGCGCCGAGCGCTACCTCGCCACGGGCGAGGTGCTCCCGGACCGCGTCCTCGCGGAGATCCGCGGGCACGACGCGATCCTGCTCGGCGCGGTCGGCGGCAAGCCCGGTGACCCCAACCTGCCGCCCGGCATCCTCGAGCGTGGCCTGCTGCTGCGGCTTCGCTTCGAGCTCGACCACTACGTCAACCTCCGGCCCTCCCGCATCTTCCCGGGCGTGGCCTCCCCCCTGGCCGACCCCGGGGACGTCGACTTCGTGGTGGTCCGTGAAGGCACCGAGGGTCCCTACACCGGCAACGGCGGCGCACTGCGCGTGGGTACGCCGGCCGAGGTGGCCACCGAGGTCAGCGTCAACACGGCGTACGGAGTCGAGCGGGTGGTCCGTGACGCCTTCGTGCGCGCCCAGCAGCGCCGCAAGAAGCTCACCCTGGTCCACAAGACCAACGTGCTCGTCCACGCCGGCGCGGTGTGGTCGCGGCTGGTGAACGAGGTGGCGACGGAGTTCCCGGACGTCACCGTGGACTACCTCCACATCGAC
>JBEVFC010000217.1:0-12737 GCA_040512455.1 Nocardioides sp. | reverse complement strand
GAGCCCGGCGACGTCGCGGCGTTCATGGCGATCTGCGCGAAGTGGGACGTCGAGGCCGTCGTCGTCGGTGAGGTCACCGACACCGGCCGGCTCGAGATCGACTGGCACGGCGACCGGGTCGTCGACGTGCCGCCCCGCAGCGTGGCCCACGACGGGCCGACGTACGAGCGCCCCTTCGCCCGGCCCGACTGGCAGGACGCGCTCCAGGCCGACACCGCCGCGGTGCTGCCGCGGCCGTCCTCCGGCGACGAGCTGCGCTCGACGTTGCTCACCCTGATGGCGTCCCCGAACCTGTGCGACAAGTCGTGGATCACCGACCAGTACGACCGCTATGTCCGCGGCAACACCGTCCTCGCGCAGCCGTCAGACTCCGGGATGATCCGCGTCGACGACGAGACCCATCTCGGCGTCGCGGTCTCGACCGACTGCAACGGCCGGTTCGCCAAGCTCGACCCGTACGCCGGCGCGCAGCTGGCGCTCGCGGAGTCCTACCGCAACGTGGCCACCGGCGGCGCATCGCCGCTGGCGATCTCGGACTGCCTGAACTTCGGCTCGCCCGAGGACCCGGACGTGATGTGGCAGTTCGCAGAGGCGTGCCGGGGCCTCAAGGACGCCTGCCTCGAGCTCGGCATCCCGGTGACCGGCGGCAACGTCAGCCTCTACAACCAGACCGGTGAGACGGCGATCCTGCCGACCCCGGTGGTCGCGGTCCTCGGGGTCATCGAGGACGTCCGCCGGCGCACGCCCACGGGCTTCGAGTCCGCCGGGCACGACATCTTCCTGCTCGGTGCCACCCGCGAGGAGCTCTCCGGCTCGGAGTGGGCGCACGTGGTGCACGGGCACCTCGGCGGCACCCCGCCTCGGGTCGACCTGGCCGCGGAGAAGGCGCTGGGTGAGCTGCTGGTGCTCGCCTCCGAGCGCCAGTGGCTGTCGAGTGCCCACGACCTCTCCGATGGTGGCCTCGCGGTCGCGCTCGCGGAGTCCTCGCTGCACCGCGGCATCGGCTGCACCGTGGATCCCGAGGGGGACGCGTTCCTGGCGCTGTTCTCCGAGTCGACCGCTCGGGTCCTGGTCTCCGTCGACGAGGGGGACGCCTACCACCTCGTCGCCGCGGCGCAGGAGAAGGGCGTCCCGGTGACCCGGATCGGCAGCACCGGCGGCTCCGACGTCGTCGTGGAGGGCCAGTTCAGCGTGCCGGTCGAGGAGATCCGGGCCGCCTGGGCCGCCACCCTGCCCGCCGCCCTGTCCTGACCGGGCGGATGAGATGGCGGCGTACGACGGGACCGACTTCTACTGCGACGTGGCGCTGCCCGACCCCGGTGCACTGCGGGTCGTCCACGACGACGACCGGGTGCTGGCCTTCCACCACACCCGTCCGTTCTGGGACGTGCACGTGGTGGTCATTCCCAAGCGGCACATCGCCTCGCTGACCACGGTCACCGCCGAGGACGAGACCGACGTACGGGCGCTGCTCGCGGTCGTGCAGCAGGTCGCCCGGGACGTCGAGGCGGAGCACGGCGCCGCCGCGGTGCTGACCAACCTCGGCGCGTACCAGGACTCCAAGCACCTCCACGTGCACGTCCACTCCGGACCCGAACGCGGCGATACTCCGTGACGATCGCGCCCCCGCAGCGACCGATCAGGGGCGGGAACGTCAGGGACTATCGCCCGAGGGGAGAGGTCAGCCGCGCGGGAGATGGATGTCGTACTGCGCGAGCTTGCGGTAGATCGTGGCCCGGCCCATGCCGAGCTCCTCGGCGGCCTCCTTCATCGTGACGCCCGGCCGGGTGAGGATCCGGATGATCTCGTCACGCTCGAAGGCCTCGATGCGGGAGAGCCGGCGGGTCGAGCTCGACAGGATCTCCGGCGGCAGGTGGCGTACGTCGATCGTGTCGGCGTGCAGCGCGGCCTTCTTCACCACGTCGTGGAGCTGGGCGACGTTGCCGGGCCAGGGATAGTTCTCCAGCACGTGCTGCGCGGCGGAGGTGAGCCCGATGTCGCGGCCCCGGGCCCGGCGGGCCGCGTGGTCGGCGAGCGGCAGCACGTCCTCGACCCGCTCGCGGAGCGGCAGCACGTGCACGACGGTGTCGACCAGCGACGCGAGCGCGGCGGGGAGGTCCTCGAACGCGTCGGCGGTGAGGCAGAACGGCACGCCTCCGCCGGAGGTGGCGCGCGCGGAGACCATCAGGTCCCTGAGTCGCTCGGCCACCCAGGCGGGCAGGGTGTCGGCGTGGCGGACGATGACCGCGGTGTGCGGCTTGCCCACCTCGGGGGTCCACAGGTCCAGCCACTGCTCGACGTCGGCCGGCGCCGGCGCGCTCGCGGCCAGGATCCGGCCGCGGGGGTGCAGGTGACGCTCGGCCTGGGCGAGCACGGTGGCCCGACCCGAGCCGGGCTCCCCGACCGCGGCCACCACCCGGTCGGACCCGAGGGCCTCCTCGGTACGGCGCAGCGCGGCGGTCCAGGTGGACGACAGGTCGGGGAGGGTCCCCGTCCCGGGCTCCAGCCGCGGGCTCTCGACCCGGAACACCTCGCCGCGCGGCGCCGGGCGGGGCGCGTGGCCCCCGGAGCGGGCCAGCATCAGGGCCGAGGTGTTGCTCGCGGCCGACTGGGCGAGCGCCAGCAGGAGGTCCGACGACGACTTCGACCAGGTGGTCAGGTTGACGCTCCCCTCCAGCCGTCCGGTCAACGGGTCCAGCACCGGCACGGCGGCACACGTGTAGGTGCAGAGGCTGAGCGAGTAGTGCTCCGCGGCGCGGACCACCGTCGGCACCCGGTCCGCCAGGGCGAGGCCGAGGCCGTTGGTGCCGGCCTCGCGCTCGGAGTAGCCGAAGCCCGGTGCGAGGTGCACCTTGTCGAGCGCCCGCAGCAGCGCGTGGTCGCCGCTCAGCCGGTTGAGGACCAGGCCGTCGGCATCGGTGAGCATCAGGCTGATCGGCTCAGCCGCCAGCGTGCGGTGCAGGTCGGTGAGCACCTCGCGGCCACACTGGAAGAACAGCGACTCCACGTCGTAGGTGCCGGTGAACACCGGGTCGACGGCGTCCAGCGAGACGCCGTACCCCTCGCTGCGCTGCCAGGACGCGAGCAGCCGGTTGGGCAGGTGGGCGACATCGGCGTCGGCGCCCGAGGTCTCGACCTCGTGGTGGAGCCGAGCACGCTGGAGCGGGACGCCGTCCACCTCTGACCTCCTCGCGCCGGGGTGTGACCGACGTTACCTCCAGACCGGGGGGACGGCACCTGGCCGCCGTCTCACCTTGAGACACGTCGGGTCTCAGATTGAGACACCGGGCCCCTTCGACGGTCGCCGGGTCCGACCTACCGTCGACTCAGAACGTGTGTGACAGCCGTCACAAGGACCTCGAGGAGCTTCCATGTACAGCAAGGACGGGGAGAGCTACTTCATCGTCGACGCCCACATCGCCCTGTGGGACGCGCGCCCGGAGAACCAGCTCAACATCCATGGCAAGCAGTTCATCGACTGCTTCTACGACTACCACCGCAACCTCAGCCCGGAGTCGGAGGTGTGGTCCTACGAGGACTACCTCTACCAGGGCGGCGAGCGGCTGATGAAGGACCTCTTCACCGACGGGTACGTCGACCACGCGATCTTCCAGCCGGCGTACCTCAAGGAGTTCTACAAGACCGGCTTCGGCCAGTCCGAGGAGGCGTCCGCGCTGGCGAAGGCCCACCCCGAGAAGCTGACCTACAACCACCACTTCGACCCCCGCAACGGCGAGCAGGGCCTCGAGCAGCTGCACGCCGACGCCGAGCGGTTCGGGCTCAAGGGCGTGAAGCTCTACACCGCCGAGTGGCACGGCGACTCCCGCGGCTGGAAGCTCGACGACCCGTGGGCACGCCGCTACTTCGAGGCCTGCCGCGAGCTCGGCATCACCAACATCCACGTACACAAGGGCCCGACCATCCGGCCGCTGGACCGCGACGCCTTCGACGTGGCCGACATCGACCACGTCGCCACCGACTTCACCGATCTCAACTTCATCGTCGAGCACTGCGGTCTCCCGCGGCTCGAGGACTTCTGCTGGATCGCGACCCAGGAGCCCAACGTGCACGCCGGCCTCGCGGTCGCGATGCCGTTCATCCACACCCGGCCGCGGTACTTCGCCCAGATCCTCGGCGAGCTCCTCTACTGGGTCGGCGAGGACCGGATCCAGTTCTCCTCGGACTACGCGATCTGGACGCCGAGGTGGCTCATCGAGCGGTTCGTGGACTTCCAGATCCCCGAGGACCTGACCGAGTACGCGCCGATCACGACTGCTCAGAAGAAGAAGATCCTGGGGCTCAACGCGGCCAAGATGTATGACATCGACGTCCCGGCGGAGCTACGGCTCCCCGACGCCGACCAGCCCGAGACCGGCCCGCGCGACCCGTCGGCCGCCGACCTCGTGGGCGCCCGATGACCGCCACGCTCGCGCCACCCGCGGTGCAAGGCGAGGCCGAGGTGCTCCGGGCACTGGACGCGGTCATCGACCCGGAGCTGGACGAGCCGGTGACCGACCTCGGCTTCGTCCGCTCGGTGGCGATCGACCCCGACGGCGGCATCGAGGTGCACCTGCGACTGCCCACGTCGTTCTGCTCGCCCAACTTCGCCTACCTGATGGCCTCCGACAGCAAGGACGCCCTCACCGCCGTGGCCGGTGGCCGGCCGGTCGTCGTCGAGCTCGACGACCACCACGACTCGGCGATCATCAACGCCGGGCTGGCCGCCGACGCAGGCTACCGGGGCACCTTCGGCCACGAGGCCGAGCACGACCTCGAGGAGCTGCGGGCCACCTTCCAGCGCAAGGCGCACACCGCCGCGATGGAGCGGGCGCTGACCGCGCTGCTGCGCGGCCGCCCGGACCTGGGCGAGGCCGACGTGTGGCGGGTCCGGCTCGCGGACCTGCCGGACGGCAGCGAGCGTACGGCGCTGCTGCGCCGTCGGGCGGTGCTCGGACTGCCCGAGGACGCCGACGCACCGGTGCTCGTCGACGACGAGGGCACCGGGTACGACGAGGTGGACGCTCCGCTCCGGCTCCGGCTGGCCCGCTCGACCCGCATCTCGATCGACGGCAACGCCCACTTCTGCCGCGGCCTGCTCCGGACCCGCTACCCCGGGTCCGGCGACGACCAGGCGGCGCGACCGCAGGGAGCCGAACCGGCGGACGCCCGCCACGACCCGGGCTACGACCCGACCTTCATCCCCGTCCAGTCCCTCCTGAAGGAGAAGTCATGAGCACCATGCGCGCAGTCCAGGTGGTCGGCTACCACCAGAACCTCGAGATGACCGAGGTCGCCGTCCCCGAGGCGACCGGGCCGTTCGACGTGATCGTCAGGATCGGCGGCGCCGGCGTCTGCCGCACCGACCTGCACATCCTCGAGGGCCAGTGGGAGGAGAAGTCGGGCGTCACGCTGCCCTACACGATCGGCCACGAGAACGCCGGCTGGGTGCACGCGATCGGCAGCGCCGTGACCAACGTCGCCGAGGGCGACAAGGTGATCGTGCACCCGCTGATCACCTGCGGCCTGTGCCGCGCCTGCCGCTCCGGGGACGACGTGCACTGCGAGAACAGCTCCTTCCCCGGCATCAACACCGACGGCGGCTACGCCGACTACCTCAAGACGTCCGCGCGCAGCGTGGTGAGGATCGACGACTCGCTCGAGCCCTCGGACGTCGCGGCCCTCGCGGACGCCGGCCTCACGGCGTACCACGCGGCGGCCAAGGCGGCCCGGCGCCTCACCCCGCGCGACCGGTGCGTGGTCATCGGCGCCGGCGGCCTCGGCCACATCGGCATCCAGGTGCTCAAGGCGATCAGCCCGGCCAAGCTGATCGTGGTCGACCGGAACCCAGACGCGGTGAAGCTCGCGGTGTCGATCGGCGCGGACCACGGCGTGGTCGCCGAGGGGCGGCAGGTCGAGGAGGTGCTCGAGCTCACCGACGGCAACGGGGCCGAGGTGCTGATCGACTTCGTCGGTGAGGGCGGCGCCACCGCCGAGGGCCTGCGCATGCTGCGCCAGGCCGGCGACTACCACGTGGTGGGGTACGGCGAGAACATCGACGTCCCGACCATCGACATCATCTCGAGGGAGATCAACATCATCGGCAACTTGGTCGGGTCCTACAACGACCTCTGCGACCTGATGGCCCTCGCGGCGCGCGGCGCGGTCACGCTGCACACCGCGAAGTACGCGTTGGACGACTTCCAGCGGGCCATCGACGACCTGGCCAACGGACGGATCCGCGGCCGGGCGATCCTCACGCCCTGAGCCGGGCGGGCTACTCGTCGCCGGTCAGGTTGAAGCCGCGCAGCCGGCGACCCGTGAGCCAGGTGCAGACGACGATGACGACCAGGGTCGCCACGATGGCGTACGTCGGGCCGAGGTCGGTCACCAGGGACAGGTCGCTGGCGACCTCCTCGGTGATCGTCCCCGCCCAGCGGGTGATGCTGAGCCACCGGATGCCGTCGAGGAGCCCGCCGAGGAGGCCCTCCCAGATCAGCAGGTAGACGAGGCCGATGACCACCGCGTGGCGGGTGAGCACCGACAGCAGCGAGAACAGCGCGCAGTACGCCAGCCCGCCGGCCAGCGAGCCGAGTGCGAAGCCGAGCCCGACCTCGGGCTGTTCGAGCATCAGCACGAGACCGGCGATCAGCATCGGGAGGGCACCGAAGACCAGCACGCAGGCGGCCGCGACGGCCAGCTTGCTCACCACGATGACGTGCCGCGAGATCGGCTTGGCCAGCAGGTAGGAGATCGACCCGTCGTCGATCTCGGGGGCGAGTACGCCGGTCGTGGCGACCAGGGCGACCAGCGGCACGATCACCACCATGCCGAGGCCGTACAGCGTGTCGCTGGCGGCGGTCAGGTCCTCGCCGACGAGCGCCCGGACCAGGACGGACAGCCCGATGAGCACCAGCGGCAGCAGGAACAGCAGCACGCCGCGGCGCCGGCCGAAGACGCTGCGGGCGCCGAGCCGGACGATGGTGGGCGAGACGGTCGTGTTCATGCCGACACCAGGTAGGCGAAGACGCTCTCGAGCGACTCGTCGGTCGGGGTGACCTCCAGCAGCCGGATGCCGTGCTCGCGGGCCAGCCGGGGAAGCACCTCGCTGAAGCGCCCGAAGTCCGAGGCCTCCACCTCGAGCCCGCCCTCCGTGCGGAGGCGGGTGCCGCGCACCGACGCGTCGGTCAGCAGGATCGAGGCCATCGCACGGTCGTCCGCGGTGCGCAGCACGAAGCGGTTGGGCCGGTCGGTCATCAGCCGCCGGATCGCGCCGAAGTCGCCGGACGCGGCGTGCCGCCCGGCGACGACCACCTCGATCTGGCGCGCGACCTGCTCGACCTCCTCCAGGATGTGCGAGCTGAAGAGCACCGTTCGGCCCTCGCCCCCCATCCGGCGAAGCAGGTCCATCAGGTGCATGCGCTGCCGTGGGTCCATGCCGTTGAACGGCTCGTCCAGCAGCAGCACGGTCGGGTCGTGGACGAGGGCGGAGGCCATCTTGATCCGCTGCCGCATCCCCTTGGAGTACGTCGAGATCACCCGGTCCTGGGCGTCGCTCATCTCCACCAGCGCGATCGAGGCCTGGGAGGCCGCCCCCGGGTCGGAGAGCCCGTGCAGCTCGGCGTTGGCGACCACGAACTGCCGGCCGGTCAGGTAGTCGAAGAGCGCCTCGCGCTCGGGGACCAGCCCGATCGTCCGGTAGACGTGCTCGTTGCGCCACAGCGGCTGCCCGTCCAGGGTGACCGTGCCCGCCGACGGGGCCAGGAAGCCGGACATCAGTGCGATCAGCGTGGACTTGCCCGCGCCGTTGGGGCCGAGCAGACCGGTCACGCCGGGGCCGATGGTCATCGAGACGTCGTTGACGGCGACCACGTTGCGGTACCACCGGGAGACGTGGTCGAGCTCGAGGGTGCTCATCCGGGGTCCCCGCGGAAGCGTGAGCGAAGCGAGCGGTTTCGTGGGGTGGTCATCCGGGGTCCCCGCGGAAGCGTGAGCGCAATGAGCGGTGTCGTGGGGTGGTCATGCCGACACCTTCCGGTAGCGGAGCAGCATCGTGCCGACGGCGCCGAGCACGGTGACGGCGGTGGCGGCCAGGTAGAACAGCCCCATGCCGGTGCCGGTCGGCGGGGTGGGCGTGGCGTTCGGTGAGTCGAACAGGAAGACCTGCACGCCGTTGACCAGGGTGTACGGCGAGAACACGCCGGCCACCTCCCCGACGGTCTCGTTGCCGGTGTCGAAGGAGATGCCCTGGATCGTCGCCACCACCGTGTAGCTGACCAGCAGCAGCACGATGACCGCGGTCACCGCGAGTCCGCGGCGGATGGTCAGGGCCGCGACCAGCGCCGCGGTGGACGCGAGGCAGGCGGCCAGCAGCGCCGCCCCGACCAGCGCCCCGGCGAAGCGCCCGGTCTCGCGGCCCAGGGGCAGGTCCGCGAGCACGCCCCCGACGTACATCAGCAGCAACGGGGCGGCGATCAGCGCGAACGTGGCCACGGTGAGCGAGGCGACCCGGACGAGGACGTACGTCGTACGGCGGCCCGGGCGGGCCAGGTAGAGCGTGATGGTGCGGAACCGGAGGTCCCGTGAGATCAGCGCCGGGGCCTGGGAGGCGACGAAGACGGAGATCAGCAGCTGCGTCGTGAGCGGGTAGGTGGAGTAGGGGACGATCTGCTCGTCGAGGCCGAGCAGGTCCTTGGCCTGGACGAGGACGCCGACCAGGATCAGCGCGGGCAGCAGCATCACCCCGAGCAGGGCCATCGGCAGGATCTTCGACCGTCCGGACCGGCCGAGGCCGAAGCAGTTGCGCAGCCCGGTGACGAAGAACGCCCACGCGACCGCTCCTTCGCCGAGGCGAGGTCCGGCGTACGGCCGGTAGCCGATGTCGTGGATGACCCCGCTGGCCGGGGACCGGTGGCTCTCAGACGGGCTGGACACTGCCGGCACCTCCCTCGCGGAACACGTCCTCGATGCGGTGGTGCCGCTCCTGCATCCGGACCAGGCCGAGCCCGAGGTCGACGGTGAGGTCGCGGACCACGTCGCGGGTGTCGTCGTCGCGCATCTCGACCTCGATCATCCGGCCGTCGGCGGGGGTGGCGCGCAGACCGGCCTCGACCAGCGCCTGCCCGAGGATCCGGTCGGCGTCCGTGCGTCCCTGCACCTCGACCAGCAGGGTGCCGGTGCGGTGCATGAAGTCCGTGGTCGCGGACGAGCGCAGCAGCCGGCCGCTGTCGAGGACGACGACGTGGTCGCTGATCCGCTCCAGCTCGCCGAGCAGGTGCGAGGTCACCAGGACCGCGATGCCGAAGTCGGTGCCGATACGGCGCACCAGCGCCAGCATGTCGTCACGAGAAGACGGGTCCAGGCCGTTGGTCGGCTCGTCCAGCAGCACCAGCCGGGGGTCGTGGACGAGGGCCTGGGCGAGCTTGGCGCGCTGCTTCATGCCCGTCGAGTAGCCGCCGATCGGGCGGTACCGCTCCTCGGCCAGGCCGACGTGCCGCAGCACGTCGGAGGCGCGCTCGCGCGCGGCCGAGTACGGCAGCCCGGACATCTGGCCCATGTGCACGACCAGGTCGCTGGCCGACACGTCGGCGGGGAGGCAGTCGTGCTCGGGCATGTAGCCGACCAGGGCACGGATCCGGGCGCCCTCGGTGGTCACGTCGTGGCCGAGGACGTGGGCGGTGCCGTCGCTCGCCGGGGTGAGCCCGAGCAGGATCTTGATCAGCGTGGACTTGCCGGCGCCGTTCGCGCCCACCAGCCCCGTCACGCCCTCACCGACCGTGACGGTCAGGTCGTCGAGCGCGGTGACACGGGGGTACCGCTTGGTCAGTCCTGCGGTATCGATGACCCCCACGAGACCCACCGTAGCGGCCTCAGGCGAACCTGACCTCGAGTACGGCGACCTGGTCGCCGTCCCAGGTGATCCACATCTGGCCGGTGCCGCCGCGGCTCCAGGCGAACTCCACGTGGTCGGTCTCCTCGTCGGTCGTGGCACCGAGAGCGACCATGGTGTCGTCCGGCGGGGACGCGACGTACGCCGCCAGGATCGCGTCCCGGCCCCGGGCGGCCGGGACCGGCAGGTCGGGGAACGTCAGCGTGGCGTCCTCGGTGAACCGGCCCGAGAACGTGTCCCAGTCCCCGGAGCCCACCGCCTCGTTGAACGCCGCCACGTGGGCGACCACGCGGGCCGCCACGGCCATCTCGTGCATGACGGAAGCCTAGGCACGGTCTGCTGGAATGGCGACCGTGCATCGACGGACCTTCCTGGCCACCACCGGGCTGATGGCCCTGGCCGGGTGCACCCGTGACCGACCGACCGAGGAGGGCCCGATGAGTGACGAGCGGATCAGCTACGGCGACGACCCGAGCCAGTACATCGAGGTGTCCCGGCCGGTGGGGACCTCGCGGGGCACCGTGGTGATCATCCACGGCGGCTTCTGGAAGGCGCAGTACGACGCCGCGCTCGGCCGGCCGCTGGCCGCGAGCCTGCGCGAGGAGGGGTGGACCGCGGTCAACGTGGAGTACCGCCGGGTCGGCAACGGCGGTGGCGTACCGGAGACCCTCGACGACATCGCCGCCGCCATCGACTCCCTCGCGGACCTGGATGGCGTCGACACGACGCACGTGATCACGCTCGGTCACTCCGCCGGCGGCCACCTCGCGGTCTGGGCGGCGGCCCGGGGCCGGTTCGAGCGGTGGCGGCCCGCGAGGGTGACGGTGACGGCGGCCGTCGCGCAGGCCGGCGTCCTCGACCTCGGCGCCGGCCACGACGACGACCTCGGCGCGGGTGCGGTCGGGGCGTTCGTGGGTGAGGCACCCGGTGACGGCTACGACCGGGTGGACCCCCGACGGCAGCTGCCGCTGGACGTCCCGGTCCGCTGCGTCCACGGCACCCTCGACGACACCGTGCCGATCAGCCAGTCGCGTGACTACGTGGATGCGGCCGTCGCCGCCGGTGCCGACGCGACCCTCACCGAGATCGACGGCGGCGACCACTTCGTGGTGATCGACCCGGCGTCACCGGCCTGGGCGATGACGCTGCGGCTGCTCGCCGACCTGGTCTGAGGTCACCGCAGCTGTAACGCGGTGTCCACGCCGCTGAGTGACCCTCATGCGGGGCACTCAGCGTCGGGAACACCGCGTTACAGGCGGGGCGAGGGGGCCGGCTCAGCTGGACCGGTTCATCGCCCGCAACCCGACCAGCAGGCCGACCGCGGCCACCACGCCGGCACCGAGGAACCCGTAGGCCACCGTGTCGACCGGGAACGACCCCGCGAACAGCGCCCGCTCGGCGGCCACGATGTACGTCAGCGGGTTGAGGTCGGCGGCGGTCTGCAGCCAGCCGGGCGCACCCTCGAGCGGCAGCAGCACCCCGGCCAGCAGGAGCACGGGGAAGATCAGCGTCTGCTGCACCGTCCAGAACAGCCACTCCTGGTCCTTCGACGCCAGCGCCAGGGCGAACGACAGCGCGCCCACGCCGACGCTGAACAGGGCCAGCATCGCCATCCCGACCAGGACCCCACCGAGGTGCAGGTCGAAGCTGAACGGCGTCACGACGACCAGGATGATCGCCGTCTGCATGAGCATCGGGACGACCTCCTTGAGGGCCCGGCCGACCATCAGTGACGAGCGGTTCAGGGGCGAGACGAGCAGCCGCTCGTGGGAGCCGGTCATGATCTCCTGGGTCAGGTTCGCGCCGGTGAACGACGCCCCCATCAGGGCGGTCATCGCGATGATGCCCGGAACGAACCACTGGAGCGCCGAGCCGTCGTCGGTCTCCGGGAGCAGGGGCGCGAACAGGCCGAGGAAGACCAGCGGCTGCACCATGGCGAACAGCACGGACGCGGGCTCCCGGAACACCGGCTTCAGCTCGCGGACCATCACGTTCCAGGTGTCGGCGACGAAGCCGGGCGCCCGGAGCTCGGAGGTACGCCGCGGCTCGCCGCCGGCGGTGAGGTCGTGGCCGGTGGCGTCCTGGCCGGTGGTGTCGTGGTCGATCAGCGTGGTCATGCTGCCGCTCCTTCGGTCTCGGTGTTCTCGGTCTCGGAGGTCTCGTTGCTCTCGCGCAGGCTGCGGCCGGTCAGGTCGAGGAAGACGTCGTCCAGGGTCGGACCGACGACCTCCATCCGCCGGACGGGGGCGCCGAGGCCGGCGAGGTCCTGCACCAGGCCCGGCGCGATCTCCGCGCCGCCGGCCGCGCGGATCGTGACGGTGGTCCCCGAGCGCTCGATGAGGGCCCGGCCGGCGAGGCGGGCCACCGCCAGCCCGGCGGCCGCGACCGCCTGCGGCTCGTCGGCGAAGCCGAGCGTCACGAGGTCGCCGAGGCCGGACTTCAAGGCAGTCGCGGTGTCGTCCGCGATGACCAGCCCGTGGTCGATGACGACCACCCGGTCGGCGATCGCGTCGGCCTCCTCGAGGTAGTGCGTGGTCAGCACGATCGTGGTGCCCTGAACGGCGTGCAGCCGCTTGATCTGCTCCTGCAGGTTGGCCCGGTTTTGCGGGTCCAGCCCGGTCGACGGCTCGTCCAGGAACAGCAGGCGCGGCGTGTGCACCAGGCCGATCGCCACGTCGAGGCGGCGCCGCTGGCCGCCGGAGAGGGTGGAGACCGGGCGGCCGGCGTGCTCGGTCAGGTCGAACGCCTCGAGCAGCTCGTCGGCCCGGTGCCCGGCGTCCAGCCGGGTCATCCCGAAGGCCCGCGCCTGGCTGACCAGCTCGTCCCGGCCGCGCTGGGTGTGGCCGGCGGC
>JBEVFC010000156.1:0-4587 GCA_040512455.1 Nocardioides sp. | reverse complement strand
GCCAAGGGCGTCGCCAACGTGCTCGGCCACGGCCGGATCTCGATGATCCACTTCGACGCGCACGCCGACACCGGCGACATCGAGTTCGGGTCGCTGTGGGGTCACGGGCAGCCGATGCGACGACTCATCGAGTCCGGCGCGCTGCGCGGAGACCGGTTCCTCCAGGTCGGGCTGCGCGGCTACTGGCCGCCTCCCGAGACCCTCGACTGGATGGCTGGCCAGCGGATGCGGTCCTACGAGATGACTGAGATCGTCCACCGTGGTCTCGAGGAGTGCCTCACCGAAGCGTTCGTCATCGCCCTGGACGACTGCGACGGCGTCTTCCTCTCCGTCGACATCGACGTGTGCGACCCGGGGCACGCGCCGGGCACCGGCACTCCCGAGCCGGGCGGGCTCAGTGCACGCCAGCTCCTCGACGCCGTCCGCCGGATCTGCCTCGAGCTCCCGGTCGTCGGGATCGACGTCGTCGAGGTGGCGCCGCCGTACGACCATGCCGAGATCACCGCGGCGCTGGCCAACCGGGTGGTGCTGGAGGCCCTCTCGGCAGTGGCGCGAAGGAAGCAGGACGAGCGTGACGGCACCACCTGGGATCCGGCGCTGCCGCTGCTGGCCGACCGGCCGCCACCACCTCCCGACGGGCCTCACCACGCCAGCCACCTGGGCAGAGACTGATCGCAGCCCCTGCCGGTGGTCGGGCCGGCCGCCCGGAGGAGCTAGTCGGGGATCAGCGCGGGGGTGTCCTTGACCAGGGTCTCGCCACGGAAGTACGCCGGGTCCCTGACGCGCTGCCACAGCATGAACGCGATGCCGAGCACGATGATGCCCAGGCCGAGGATCAGCACCAGGCCGACGCCGCCGATCTCCGCGCCGCTGCCGTAGTCCGGGGACGCGCTGTCGCGCAGCGTCACCACGAAGACCCAGGTGAGCCCCAGCCCGCCGAGCAGCGGGAAGAGGAGCTTGAACACGAAGCTGGAGGCGTCGTTGAACAGCTCCCGGCGGAAGTACCAGATGCACGCGAAAGCCGTGAGCCCGTAGTAGAAGCAGATCATGATGCCCAGCGAGTAGATCGTGTCCGTGAGCACCTCCTCGCTCACGAAGGTCAGCAACGAGTAGAACGCGCCTGCGCCGATGCCGGCTGCGACCGTGGCGAACGACGGCGTCCTGTGCTCGGGGTGGATGGTGGCGAACTTCTGTGGGAAGGCACGGTAGGCGCCCATCGCCAGCATGGTGCGCGACGTCGGGAGGAACGTCGTGATCAGGCTGGCCGCGCTCGAGGCCAGCACCGCCAGGAACAGCACGAGGTCGAGCGGCTGCCCGAGGACGGGCCGGGCCAGCGCCCCGAACACGTTGTCCGAGATCTCCTCGTCGGCCAGCCCGTCGGGGCCGACGCCGGCGTACATCTGGAGGGCGATGGCGACGATCAGGTAGGTCAACAGGATCGAGAGCACGCACAGGAGAGCCGCGCGACCCGGCGTCTTGTCGGCGTCGACGGACTCCTCGTTGACCGTGAGGGCCGTGTCCCAGCCCCAGAAGGCGAAGATCGAGCCGGAGAGTCCCGCGATGAAGGCGGACAGGCCGAGGCCGGCGGGACTGAACCAGTCGAGGCTGAAGGAGAGCCCGGTGGCGGAGTCGCCGGACTTGGCGAACGCGGCGATGGCGAAGACGAGCAGGACGACCAGCTGGAAGAGCACCAGCACGATCTGGACGCGCTCGGTCGTGGTGATCCCCCGGTAGGCCACCCAGGTGGCCATCGCCAGGAAGACCAGGCACGTCACGACGTTGACGCCCCGGTTCTCCCACAGGTCGCCGATCGCGCCGGTGTCGGTCAGGTCGCCGATGAACTGGTAGAAGAACTGGACCGCGACTCCGGCCAGGTTGGACAGCACGATGACGGTGGCCATGACGGCGGCCCAGCCGCCCAACCACCCGACGTACGGGCCGAAGGCCTTCGTGGTCCACGTGAACGACGTCCCGCAGTCGGGAGCGACCTTGTTCAGCTCCCGGTACGCGTAGGCGGCGAAGAACATCGGCAGGAAGCCCGCGATGATGACCACCGGCATCTTCGCGCCTGCTTCCGCGACCAGGATCCCGATCGTGGCCGTGAGGGCGTAGGCAGGGGCGACCGACGAGATGCCGAGGATCGTGCCCCCGAAGAGCCCGACGGCACCCTCGGTCAGGCCCTTGTCGAGCAGGTCCGCTTCGGCGAGGTGGTGCGGGTCGTGCTGCTCTGCGTGGAGACTGTGCTGCCCGTCTCCGGCCGGGGTGCTCACCCCTCGAACCCGTGGTAGTGCATGACGTGCTTGATGCGTGTGTAGTCCTCCAAGCCGTACATCGAAAGGTCCTTCCCGTAGCCGGAGTGCTTGAACCCGCCGTGCGGCATCTCACCGACGAGGGGGATGTGCGTGTTGATCCACACGCAGCCGAAGTCCAGCCGGGCCGACATGCGGGCGGCGACGTCGACGTTCCTGGTCCAGACGGAGGACGCGAGGCCGTACTCCGAGTCGTTCGCCATCCGGAGCGCGTCGTCCTCGGTGCTGAACTTCTGCACGGTGAGGACCGGGCCGAAGATCTCCGTGCGGATCAGCTCGTCCTGCTGCTGGAGGTCGGCCACGACCGTCGCCTGGTAGAAGTAGCCCCGGTCGCCCTGACGGGTTCCACCCGTCGTGATCCGGGCGTGCTCCGGCGCGCGAGTCACGAGGCTGCTGATGTGCGCGAGCTGGTTGGCGTTGTTGATCGGTCCGTAGAGGATGTCCTCGTCCGTCGCGTCGTACCCCGTCTTGGCGTCACTGGCTGCCTTGGTGATGGCTGCGACGAAGTCGTCGTAGACGCCCTCCTGCACGAGCACGCGCGTGGCAGCGGTGCAGTCCTGGCCGGCGTTGAACAGGCCGGCGATCGAGATGCCCTCCACCGCGGCTTCGAGGTCTGCGTCGTCGAAGACGACGACGGGTGCCTTGCCGCCGAGCTCGAGGTGGGCCCGCTTCACGTCCGCTGCGGCTGCGGTCGCGACCGCGATGCCTGCCCTCGTCGACCCGGTGATGGAGACCAGCTGCGGGATCGGGTGCTTGGTCAGCTCCGCGCCGGTGTCGCGGTCGCCGCAGACGAGGTTGCAGACACCCGGAGGGAAGATGTCCTGCATCTTCTGGACCATCCAGTACGACGATGCCGGAGTCGTGTCGCTCGGCTTCAGCACGACCGTGTTGCCCGCGGCCAGGGCGGGGGCGAACTTCCAGACCGACCTCCTCATCGGGTAGTTCCAGGGGGCGACCTGGCCCACCGGACCGACCGGCTCGCGCCGGATCGACGAGGTGAAGCCACGCATGTACTCACCGGTCGCCTTGCCTTCGAGCACGCGAGCCGCGCCCGCGAAGAAGCGGATCTGGTCGACCATGGGCGGGATCTCCTCCGACATCGTCAGGGAGACGGGCTTGCCGGTGTTCTCCGACTCGCAGGCGACCAGCTCCTCGGCGTTCGCCTCGATGACGTCGGCGAGCTTCAGGAGCGCCCGCTGACGCTCGCTCGGGGTCGACCACCGCCACTTCTCGAAGGCTCGGCCCGCGGCCCGGAAGGCCTGGTCCACGTCGTGGGCGTCGGAGTTCGGAGCCGAGGCGTAGACCTCCCCCGTTGACGGGTTGATGATGTCCATCATGGCGCCGGACGCCGACGCCTGGACCTCTCCGTCGATGACGTTGTGGAAGACCTGCTTCTCGGACATGGCGCCTCCTCGGCCCGGTGCCGAGGCGGACCGAGCCTTGTGCCGACTCACTCAGGCTATTCCTCCCAGGAGGCCCGGTCGACCGTCCAAACCCCCCATTCCTACTGGCCCGGTCGGTGCTGGTAGGCGAGGGTCAGAGGGTGGTTACATGGCAAAGGGCTCGTCCCGTGCCGAGCGAGCCGGGAGGAGTGCGGACCATGGCGAGGCATCCACTCGAACCGCTCAGCGCGGACGAGTTCCGGCGGACCGTGGAGATCCTCCGACGTGACCAGGGGGTCACCGACTCGTGGCGGTTCGCCTCGATCGAGCTCAGGGAGCCTCCGAAGGCGGACGTGACGGCGTGGACGCCCGGCGACCCG
Organism: Nocardioides sp.; assembly: GCA_040512455.1. GTDB lineage: Bacteria > Actinomycetota > Actinomycetes > Propionibacteriales > Nocardioidaceae > Nocardioides. The sequence goes on along the minus strand of JBEVFC010000156.1, from coordinate 516 downwards.
GTCGAACGGGCGTCGTTGGGCGTGTTGTGGAACCGCGCCGACAACCAGGCGTACGAAGGCGTCGTCGACCTGGCCGGGGATGCGGTCACGTCGTGGACCCACCTGCCCGGCGTCTGTCCGAACTTCACGGTCGACGAGTGGCACGACTGCGACGAGGCGATGCGGGCCCACCCCGACGTCGTCGCTGCCATGGCAGCCCGGGGCATGACCGACATGTCGCTCCTGCTCATCGACGTGTGGACCTACGGCAAGGCGCTGATGCCGGAACAGTGGCGGGACCGGCGACTCGGCTGGTGCGACGTCTGGCGGCGCGACGCCCCTGGCGGCAACCCGTACGCCCACCTGGTGTCCGGGATCAAGCTCATCGTCGACATGAACACCATGGAGCTCCTGCAGATCGAGGAGGACCTCCACCCGGGGTCGCCGGAGGTGCAGGGCGAGTACGTCCCCGGCGTCTGGACCGGCGAGCAGCGCTCGGACCTCAAACCCCTGCACATCACCCAGCCCGAGGGTGTG
>JBEVFC010000111.1:0-3800 GCA_040512455.1 Nocardioides sp. | reverse complement strand
GCCGCCGGGCCGGGCCAGGGGGGACTCCACCCCCGGAGCCCGCGACCGGGGGCGGGGGCGCCCCCCCGGGGGGCCCCCCGCCTCCCGTTGTCGTTGAGGGGTTCAGGCGTGCTTGCCGAACACCTGTGCGACGTACCAGACGCCGCCGCTCTTGCGGGCCGCCAGCCCCATGCCGCGGTAGCTGCGGCTGAGGATGTTGGCGCGGTGGCCGGAGGAGTTCATCCAGGCCCGCACGGTGGCGCGCCCCGAGGAGTACCCGTAGGCGACGTTCTCCCCCGCCGTGGACAGCTTGCAGGTGCGCATGACCGGGCCGAGGTCCTGGTGGAACATCCGGTGCTGGTTGGCCATCCGCTTGGCCTGCCGGCGAGCGAAGTCCTGGAGGCAGTCGGCCCGGTTCAGCCTCCGGAGGTCGTGCGCGGCGCGACGGTCGTTGGTCGCGCGGAAGGCGCTGTTCGCGTAGTCGCCGGCGGCACTGGCCTGGGCCGGCACCGGACTCCCGACGAGGACGACCAGGACGGCGAAGGCAGCGGCGAGCGCTCGGGCGAGGTGGGGGGTCATGACGGTTCCTCACAGTGTCGGCGAACTCCCCCGACGGTGAGCGACGCTCACCAGAAGTCGTCCACCGTGCCTTCGACCCCGCCCGAAGTCAAGCCCGCGGCGTCACGGCGAGGCGGTCGTCAGCTCCTCTGCGGACGACGACGGCTCGGGTGACGGGCTGGTCGACGAGCCGGTCGACGGCTCGGTCGTCCCGCTCGGCATCGACGACGCCGGCGGCGACTCGCTGGGCTCCGCGCCCGGGGACTCGCTCGGCATCTCCGAGGGCATGTCGCTCGGCTCGCTGCCCGGCGACTCACCGGGCTCGGTGGTCGTCGGGTCGTCGTCGGGGGCCCGCGACGGGTCGTTGTCGATGACGTCCAGGATCTGGTCCTGGAAGTCCTCGAGAGCCCCCTGGAGCTCCGAGAGGCTGCGCCCGGTGATGCCGCGGGCGTAGTCCGCGATGTCCGCCCAGAGATCCTGCAGCGCCGCCATGCCCGCGTCGCTCAACGGTCCGTCGAGGGTGACGACCAGCTGGCTGGCCAGCGCGAACGTCAGGCACTGCACGCAGTTGTAGTTGACCGCGGTGGCCAGGTTGGCGGGCACCACGGTGTCGGCGTCCCCGACGATGAGGACCACCTGGAAGCTGACCGCGACGGCCGCGCAGTTGTCGCAGCTGGCCGCGGCGTACGCCTCGTTGGTGTTGGTGACCGGCTCGTCGCCGTCCACCCAGATCATCGCGAAGGCGAGGTCGTAGACGACCGTGTCGTCGGTGGTGTTGACGGCGAGCGCCTGGGTGTCGCCCTCGTCGGGCGGCAACGGCTGGTCGAACGGGAAGACCCAGGTGTTGGGGGCACCGGCGCCGTCACTGCCGGTCACGCCGTCCGTGGAGCCGGACGGGTCCTCGGGCGCCGGGGCGTCGCCACCGCTGTCGCGGGGCACCATCACCATCGCCAGGCTCGGCTCGGCCTCCGTCGGCCGGACGCCCTGGCGGAGCAGCGCCCGGGTCTGGCCGCGCTGGCCCTCGGTCAGCGGTCCGTCTCCGACGCGCGCCTGCGGCTCGGCGCCGGGGAGGGCCTGCCCGATCGTGCCACGCTCGTACGCCGCGATCGGACGGTACGTCGCCTCGCGCGGCCACCAGGTGAAGGCGAGGCCGGCGACGAGGGCCGTCGCGGTGAGGATCGCCAGTCCGCGACGCAGCGGCCGGCCGGCGGTCTTCCGCCACACACCGCCGGTGATCTGGCGGACCAGACGGGTCAGGATGTAGGCGATGCCGGCGATCGGCAGGACCAGCGCCAGGACCGCGATCATCCTGGCCAGCACGGCGATGACGTCGCCGTGGGACCAGTAGGCGGTGAGCAGGTCGGTCTGCGCCCGGAGGCTGACCCAGGCAGTGGCGAGGACGCGCGGCAGCGTGACCACCATCGTGAACAGCGCGAAGGCGAGCAGCGGCACCACCATCAGCACCCAGCCGGTGACCACGAGGCGGGCCCACGGCTTGAGCGCCGTGGCCGACGGGTCGCGCCACTTCCACGGCAGCGTGCCGATGAGGGTGGGCTTGATCCGGTGGTAGAGGTCGGGGACGCCGGTGATGTCGGCGAGCACGTGGTAGCCGTCGAAGCGGATCATCGGCGTCAGCTGCCGCAGCATCTGGAGGATCTGCGTGGCCACGACCAGCAGCAGCGCGTCGTACCCGCTGACCCACCAGACGCCGACGGTGCCGAGCGCGATGATCGCGTTGAAGTAGAGGCCACCGAGGTCGGTGCGGATCCGGCCGGCGCGGCCGAGCCGGTAGGAGTCGGTGACGTCGGTGTAGAACGCCGGCCAGAAGAGATAGAGGCCCATGCCCATCACGCCGGGCGTGGAGCCGCCGCGGCGCGCTGCGGCGGCGTGGCCGAACTCGTGGAAGCCGGCCGAGAAGACGGTGACCGCGAAGATCAGCACCAGCAGGCCGGGCTTGTGCAGCGCCTCGTGGGTCGCCGAGGCCAGGCCCTTGTCGAAGAGCAGCCACCACGACACGTAGACGAACGCGGCCACGACCGCGACCACCAGAACCGGGTGGAAGAGCGCCGCGAAGGGCCTGGTGATCCGGTCGGTCTTGACCGGGTCGGTGACGGCGTACCGCATCCGCAGGCCGAGCAGCGGGTTCGACTTCTTGAGCGCGGGCTCGGAGCCGTCCGCCTTGAGGAGCACGCCGATCGGCCGGAGCTTCTCGTCGACCAGGGTCGCGATGTTGGCGGCGCTGACCTGCCTGCCGTACGTCGAGGTGACCTGCTCGGCGACCTCGTCGTACGTCCGGAGGCCGTCGATCGCCTCGAGGACCTGGAAGAGCAGCGGGGTCAGCTGGATCATCTGTCCGTCGGCGCGACGCACCAGCGAGGGCGGCGCCTTGTAGCCCGAGCCTGGCTGCGCGCCGATCAGCTGGATGCCGTCGGCGAGAGCGGGAACGTCCGGGCGTGCTGCGTCAGGACGCGGCGACGCCGAAGCGCCGCCGCGTCCAGCCGGCGGGGAGATCGTCACGGATGGCTACGCGGTGGTGTCCGTGGTGGAACCAGCGGCGCTGGGCGCCTCGGTCTCCGGGGCACCCTGGTCGGTCGTGTCGGTCGGGGCCGGGTCGGTGCCGTCCGTGGCGGTCTCGGTGGCGGCGTCGCTCGGGACCTGGTCGGACTGGTCGATGTCCGAGGTCTGGTCCGCGTTTGCCGAGGCGTCGCCGGTGATGTCCTGGTTGATGATCGCCTCCTGCTGGGCGACCGCGGTGGCGCTCGAGTCGATCGACCCGACGTTGGCCGCGACCGCGGCGTCGATCGGGGCGGCGACGTTGGCGTTGGCCGCGATGGCACCGTTGATCGGCGCGGTGAGGTCGAGGTCGGCCGCCAGGTCGACGTTCACGTTGAGCAGGTTGCCGTCGAGCGTGGCACCCAGGTCCGGGAGGTCCGGCAGCTCGGCGTCGGGGAGGTCCACCGGCGGGAGGTCGACGTCCGGGAGCGTGCCGCCGTCCGTGGGCAGGTCGTCGGTGGGAAGGTCGTCGGTGGGGAGCCCGTCGGTGGGGAGCCCGTCGGTCGGGAGCCCGTCGCTCGGGAGCCCGTCGCTCGGCAGCGTGGCGTCGGTGGGCATGCCCGGCGCGGCGACGCTGGGGCCGCCGAGGCTGTCGGTGGCGGCGTTCAGGGTGGCGCCGTCGGCGGTCGTCGGAGCGTCGGTGGCCGCGGTCTGCGCGGTGGCGGCGTCGTCGGTGGGGACGGCGTCGCTGCTGTCGATGGTGCTGTCCT
>JBEVFC010000097.1:0-9308 GCA_040512455.1 Nocardioides sp. | reverse complement strand
GCCCCGGAGACCCCGAATGAGGGTCGCCATCGCCGGAGCAGGTGCGGTCGGCCGCTCGATCGCCCGGGAGCTGATCGACAACGGTCACGAGGTGCTCCTCATCGACAAGGACGCCGACTCGATCAAGCCCGAGGGGGTCCCCCAGGCCGAGTGGCTGGTGGCCGACTCCTGCGAGCTCTCCTCGCTGGAAGAGGCACGGCTCCAGCACTGTGACGTGGTGATCGCCGCGACCGGCGACGACAAGGCCAACCTGGTCACCTCGCTGCTGGCGAAGACCGAGTTCGGGGTCCCCCGAACGGTCGGCCGGGTCAACCACCCCAACAACGAGTGGCTGTTCACCGAGGCCTGGGGCGTCGACGTCAACGTGTCGACGCCGCGGATCATGTCGGCCCTGGTCGAGGAGGCCGTCACCGTCGGCGACCTGGTGCGGCTGTTCACGTTCCGCCAGGGCAACGCCAACCTGGTGGAGATGACGCTGCCGGAAGACTCGCCGTACGTCGGGAAGCCGACCGGGCTGGTCCCGTGGCCGGAGAACTGTGCGCTCGTGACGATCCTGCGCGACGGACAGGTCTACACCCCCGACGCCGAGCAGCCACTGGAGTCCGGCGACGAGCTGCTCTTCGTGGTCTCCGCGGACGTCGAGGAGGAGCTCGAGAACATGCTCGCCCCGACGGCTCACCCGAACAAGGGCTAGGTCGACCGTCCCAGCACCCCGGTCGACGTGCGTGACGCTCGCGCGCCTGCCGGGGCGGGCGGCTACCGCGTGCTGTCCCGCTCCTTCGACTCCTCGGGGGCCGGCTGCTCCGGCTCCTCGGCGACGGGGTCGCCGATCGGTGTCGCGTTGCGCGCCAGCAGCCACACCATGAGTGCCAGGCTGGCCAGCTGCAGCGGCCAGCCCATCGCGAGCTTGGTGATGCCGAGGGCGGCGACCGCGGTCTCGGGCCGGATCGCCTCCTGCTTGCCGGCGATGTAGATCGGCGCCTGGACCAGCACCCGGAGGATGCACGGGGCGACCAGCACCCAGGTCAGCTGCGAGCACAGCCGGACCACCTGCTTGTCCTTGTGCCAGGCGGTCGGGTCACCGGTGACGCTGCCGACCATGAAGCCGACCAGCGGCCAGCGGACCACGTTGGAGAGTCCGAGCACCACCGCGTAGCCGGCGTTGTAGAGCAGCCCGGGCAGGAAGTACGCCAGGGCCTGGTCGTTGGCGTCCCCGCCGGCCCGCGCGGCCCGCAGCGCGAACAGCGCGCCGATGCCGATGCCGACCAGGGCGTTGACGACGAACTGGATCGTGGAGCGCTGCACGATCCGGACCAACAGCGCGAGCACCGCCACCGTGACGCTCACCCACAACGCGACGCGGAGGTCCTTGGTGGTCAGGAAGGTGACCGTGAACATGATCGTCGGGATGGCGGCCTCGAGCATGCCGCGCCGGCCACCGAGCGCGGTCGAGAGCTGCTGTCGGACGACCGCCTCGACGGTGTCCAGGGTGGGAGGAGCGTGGGTCACGACGCGATCTTCAGCTCGTAGCGGGGGTTGTAGAGCACCCGGTGTCCGTCGTGCACGCCGATCCGGCCCTCGACGGCGATCGACCTGCCCGGGGAGATGCCGTTGATCCGCCGCCGGCCCAGCCAGACGAGCACCACCACACCGGACCCGTCGAACAGCTCCGCCTCGAGCGCGGGTACGCCGCCCCGCGGACGCAGCGTCACCGTGCGCAGCGTGCCGCGCAGCATGACCCGCTCGCGGTCCGGAGCCTCGGCGATCGGCGTGCAGTCCACGGTTGCGTATGTCGCGCGCAGGTCGCGGGCGTGCTGATCGTCGGCATTGGCCCACTTGCTGATGTTCTTGCGCAGCCGACTGGTGACCTCACCCATGCCTCCAGCGTAGGCGGTCACCCGTGACCGCAGGAGGCCGAGGTCAGGTGATGCGGCGCGCGTTGGTGGGAAGCTCGACCGGCAGCGGGTCGCCGGGGGCCATCGCTGCGTCGCCACGGCGTACGACGACGCTCGCGACCACGTCCTCGAAGTCGGCCGCCCGCTCGGGGTTCACGGCCGGACGCCCGAGGTAGGTGGCGCGCAGGAACCACCGGTTGCCGTTGATCCCGACGATGCGCGACGGCTGGGTGCCGGAGCGGCCCTCCGGGGTGCGGACCTGCACCTGGCACTCGAGCTCGGTGCCCCAGCGGCCCTCGCGCTCGGTGGCGGTGCCGCCGGCGCGGGACGTCTCGGAGGCGATCTGGCGGCGTACGTCGCTCCACAGGTCACCGTTGCGCGGCGCGGCGAAGGCGCGGAGCTCGACGGCCCCGTCGTCGCCGGCGACCATCACGCTCTGCACCTCCTGCGTGGCCTCGTCCACCTGGAGCCGGAGCTCGTGGCCCTCCGAGGGCGCGATCAGGAGGCCGCCGAGGTCGACGCGCACGACGCCGTCGTTGTCGACGTCCACCTCGGAGATGTCGTAGGGACCGTCCACGGGAGCGTCCTCGGCGACCGGCTCGGCGCCGGACTCGTCGTCACCCGCTGTCCCGGCGGTTGCCTCGGCGGCATCCGTCTCGGTGACCTCCGGCTCCGCGGCATCCGTCTTGGACTTCCTGCCGAACTTCACGTCGCACTCCTCCGGGGCTCGGCACCTGCGAACCCACCCGTAGAACCGTAGCCCCCGTCGCCGCGCGCCGACGCGTCGAGGCTGTCCACCTCGACGAACGTCGCCAGCTCCACCCGCTGCACCACCAGCTGGGCGATCCGGTCACCGCGGTGCAGGGTGATCGGGGTCGTCGGGTCGAGGTTGACCAGGCACACGGTGATCTCGCCCCGGTAGCCCGCGTCGACGGTGCCGGGCGCGTTCACGATGGACAGCCCGTGCCGCGCCGCGAGCCCGGAGCGCGGGTGCACCAGGCCGACGTACCCGGGGGGCAGGGCGAGGGCGACCCCGGTCGGCACCAGGGTCCGCTCCCCCGGTTCGAGCGTCACGTCGACGGTGGTCATCAGGTCGGCACCGGCGTCGCCGGGGTGGGCGTACGACGGGAGCGGGAGGTCCCGGTCCAGGCGGAGCAGGGCGACACGGACGTCACCACCGTCACTCCGGGAGGCGTCAGCGGAGGGCATGTCGGCGACCCTACCGCCGCGCCCGCGGGAGCGGACTGACAGGCTTGTCCCGTGGAGTACGCCGAACGCCTGACCGTCCCGTTGCGCTGGTGGGTGCAGGGAACGATGCTCGTGGCGACCCTCTGGCTGGCTGTGGTGGTGGCCCTGCCGGCGCTGGTGGCGACCGCGGTCACCCTGGTCGCCGGTGGCCTGCTGGCGCTCGGCTTCGCGTCGTACGGCGCGGCGCGGGTGGCCGTCGAGGACGGCTGGTTCCGCGCCGGCCGGGCCCTGATCGAGCGGAAGCACCTCGGCTCCGTGGAGGCACTCGACGCCGAGGCGACCCGCCGCGTCGCGGGCGTCGACGCGGACGCGCGGGCCTACCTCCTGCTGCGCCCCTACCTCAAGCGTGCGGTCAAGGTGGAGATCACCGACCCCGCCGACCCGGCGCCGTACTGGTTGGTCTCGACCAGGCATGCCGACGCGCTGGTTCGGGCACTGGGCAAGGAGTCCGGCGACCGTGAGTCCGGTCCGGCGCTGCCCTAGGCTGGCAACGCTCAACAGACACCGCAACCAGGAGGAACCCCATGGCATCCGGCTCTAAGGCTTGGAGCGTCTTCTCGCTCGCCGCCGCGCTCGGCGCGGCTGCCGTGGCCAAGAAGGCCCTCACCGGCACCTGGCGGGCCACCACCGGCAAGAACCCGCCGGCCAACCCCGCCGACCCCGACGTCGACGTCTGGGAGGCCGTGGCCTGGGCCGCGGTCAGCGGCACCATGATCGGGATCGCGCGGATGCTCGCGACCCGCAAGGCCGCGCACTACTACGCCCGGTCCACCGGTCACCTTCCCCCCGAGCTCCAGAAGGACGGGCAGGACGCCGACAAGGCGGACGCCCCGACCAGCTGACGTCCGAACGCGCGCTGATTCTCGGACTCCGTCCGAAAGCGTGCTGACTCTCGGACTCCGTCCGAAATGCGCAAAGGGCCGCTTCCCGGAGTTCCGGGGGCGGCCCTTCTGCATCGAGGGCGTCAGCCCTGCGTCATGCGCAGTCCCTGCAGATCAGGTTCTTCTCGTCAGCAAGCTGGCTGCGGTGGTGCACCAGGAAACAGCTCATGCACGTGAACTCGTCGTCCTGACGGGGCTTGACCTCGACGGCCAGCTCCTCGTGCGAGAGGTCGGCACCGGGCAGCTCGAACGACTCAGCGGCCTCCGCCTCGTCCTCGTCGACCTTGCCGGAGTTCTTGTCGTGACGCCGCGCCTTGAGCTCTTCGATGCTCTCTTCGCTCTGGTCTTCTTCGTTCTTGCGAGGTGCGTCGTAATCGGTCGCCATCCAGCTCTCCAGTCGATCAACATCGGGTCACGTCGTTGCTGCGGAAACGCGTCGTCCGGCGCCAGATTGTGCACCATCGGCGGCCAATCCGCACGCGCATTCCACAGGACGCGTCGCACCCAACGGTCACTGGGGGTCGACTATTCCCGAACCGTTCGCGAGGAAGCCGCATTCGACCACCAGCGTCCGGAATTCGGTGAATCCGTGGGCGGGTGCGCAGACCAGGGTGTCCTTGCCGCCGGCACCTGTCGTCAGCTCGACAACGGCCCCCGCCTCGGTGGCGACGAGGGACCCCGCGGCGTGGTCCCAGTCGGACACGCCCTCCTCGACGTAGGCGTCCGCCTGCCCCTCGGCCACGTGGCACAGGTCGAGCGCACAGGAGCCCTGCCGCCGGATGTCGCGGACCTGCGGCAGCAGCCTCCCGACCGCGGCCGCCTGGATCGCGCGGATCTCCGCGGAGTAGTTGAAGCCGGTGAGGACAAGCCGCTCCCCCATCGGCGCCGGAGGGCGGACCTCGAGCCGGACGCCGTCGCGGAACGCGCCGCCGCCCGGGGTGGCGGTGTACGCCGTGCCGTGGGCCACGTCGAGCACCACCGCGGCGACGGTCTCGGGTTTCGTACCGGCCAGGGACTGCGCCGCGATGGACACGGCGTACGCCGGGATGCCGTAGAGGAAGTTCACGGTGCCGTCGATCGGATCGACCACCCAGCGGATCCCCGACGTGCCGGTCTCCGAGGAGCCCTCCTCCCCGACGAAGCCGTCGTCGGGACGGGCGGCCATGATCCGCGACCGGATCAGCTCCTCGCTGGCCCGGTCGGCCTCGGTGACCACGTCGACGATGCTCGACTTCGTCGCCGCCACGGTCACCCCGGCGACCTGGCGCTGGGCGACCAGGTCGGCGGCGGCGCGGGCGGTGTCGAGGGCGAGCTCGAGCAGCTCCTCGTGCAGGTCGCCCATCAGGAGTCAGCCCCGGCCAGCGCGGGCTTCTCGGCCCGGGGGTTCGGGCAGCAGCCGACGGGACAGACGTCCCAGCAGGGCGGAAGGCTGCCCTCCGCGGCCCGCTGCACCTCCTCGCCGCGCTCGACCGCGGCGCGCTCCAGGAGCAGGTCACGCACCGTGGCCACGAACCGCGGGTCGATGCCCGCGGTCGCCGCCCGGACGAACGAGATCCCGACCTTCTCCGCGGTGGCCGCCGCCTCCGTGTCGAGGTCGTAGACGACCTCCATGTGGTCGGAGACGAAGCCGATCGGGACCACCACCACGGCGGGGCCGCCCTTGCGGGCCAGCGAGGCCAGGTGGTCGTTGATGTCGGGCTCGAGCCACGGGACGTGCGGCGAGCCGGAGCGCGAGCAGAACACCAGGTCGCTGGGGTAGCGGTGCCCGGTCTCCAGCCGGACCCGCTCCACGATCTGGTCGGCGACGCTGCGGTGCTGCACGACGTACGCCTTGCCGTGCGGACCGGCGGTGTCGTCCATCACCGTCGGGATCGAGTGCGTGACGAAGACCAGGTGGGCACCCTCCCGGTCCCCGTCGGGAAGGTCGGCCAGCGCGGACAGGGTCGAGTCGACCATCGCGTCGAGGAAGCCCGGGTGGTTGAAGTAGTGGCGCAGCTTGTCCAGCCGCGGGGCCCCGTCCACCGCCGCGGCGGCCTCGGCCAGGTTCTCGCGGTACTGCCGGCAGCCGGAGTACGACGAGTACGCCGAGGTCATGAAGCAGGCGGCCCGGGTGATCCCGTCCGCGGCCATCCGACCCAGGGTGTCGCTCAGGTAGGGGTCCCAGTTGCGGTTGCCCCAGTACACCGGCAGGTCGATGCCGTTGCCGGAGAGGTCCTCACGCAGGGCGGCCAGGAACTCACGGTTCTGGTCGTTGATCGGCGAGCGTCCGCCGAAGAGGAAGTAGTGCTCGCCCACCTCCTCCAGCCGTTCCCGCGGGATGCCTCGCCCGCGAGTGACGTTCTCCAGGAACGGGACGACGTCGTCGGGCTTCTCCGGCCCGCCGAACGAGACCAGCAGCAACGCGTCGTACGGCGAGGGGTCGGGATGCATGACCCCATCCTAGGAAGTCAGGCCACAGGCCTTCTTGAGGTAGTCCAGCAGCGGCGCCCGGTCGGACTCGTCGACGGTGGTGGTGATCCGGACCGGCTCCTTCCCGTCGACGCTGATGTCGAGCTTCCAGAGGAACGTCTGGCTGGACTCCGAGATCGCGTGCTCGTCGCAGCGGCCCCACCGCAGGCGCAGCGGCACGCTCGCCTGCTCGTCGTCCGGTCCCAGCGTCGGCCGGGCGGTCTGCTGGAGCCGGAACAGCACCGAGCCCTGCATCCCCACCACCCGCAGCGGCGTGGTGGCGCCCGGCTTGCGGGTGACCCCCAGGACGCCGCGGAGGTACGACGCCCGACCGGTGCCGACCGCCTCGTAGTCGAAGCGCCACGCGAGGTCCGCGACGGTGGTGACCGACAGCAGGTTGCAGGTCCGCCGCCAGAGGCTCTCGACGAAGTCCTGGCCGAACGTGTCGAGCTTCTCGCGGATCCGGGTGCCGGCGATGGTGACGATCCCGTACGCCGGCGTGGGGCTGGCGTCGCAGACCGGCTCGGGCAGCGTCATCCGCAGGTCGATGGTCTGACCGGGTTGGACCAGGCTGTCGTGGTCCTCGACGTGCTCGCCGTACCCCGCGGAGTCCAGGCCGATCTCGGTGACCTGGGCGGGGCGGTCGCTGTCGTTGACGACCCGCAGGTTGGCCCGGTCGCTGCCCTCGTCGATGCGGTGCTGGCTGAACGACATCTCCACACGCGGGGCGGGCTCTTCGGAGTCGCCGGCGCTGTCCGACGAGCACCCGGTGACGGACGTGAGCAGCACCACACCGAGCAGGAGGCAAAGGAGGCGACCCGGCACCGCTCCAGTGTGCACACTGGGGCCCGTGCTGTCCCCGTACCGTCGCGTTCTCTCCGTCCCCGGTGCGTGGCAGTTCTCCCTCGCCGGCTTCTTCGGCCGGCTGCCGATCGCGATGGTCAGCCTCGGCATCGTGCTGCTCGTCTCCGCGAAGGCGGGGTCCTACGGGCTGGCCGGCACCGTGGTCTCGGCGTACCTGGTCGCGAACGCCCTGCTCGCGATCGTGCACGGACGGCTCGTGGACCGGTTCGGGCAGCACCGGGTGCTGCCGGTCGCGGAGTCGGTGTTCGTGGTCGCGCTGGCCCTGATGATGTGGGCGGTCGAGGACGGCTGGCACCCGCTGGCGATCCACGCCCTGGCCGCGGTGGCCGGTGGCGCGCTCCCCCAGGTCGGCGCCTGCGTGCGGGCCCGCTGGTCGCACGTGCTCGACGACGGCACCTCGGTGCAGACCGCCTACGCGTTCGAGTCGGTGGTCGACGAGGCGCTGTTCGTCACCGGGCCCACGGTGGTGACGCTCCTCGCCACCGCCTGGGACCCGGTGGCCGGCCTGGTGGCCGCGATGGCGTGCGGGCTGTCCGGGGTCCTCTGGCTCTCCACCCAGCGGGCCACCGAGCCACCGGACCACCGCCAGCGCGCGTCCGCCGGCGCCGACACCGCGAAGGCGCCGATGCCGTGGCGGGTCGTCGCGCCCCTGGTCGTCGTCTGCGTCGCGCTCGGCGCGGTCTTCGGGTCCACCGAGGTGATCACCGTCGCGTTCGCGGAGGAGCAGGGTGCCAAGGCGCTCGCCGGCCCGCTGCTCGGGGTCTGGGCGCTCGGCTCGCTGGTCGCGGGCCTCGCCGCGGGGCTGATCACCTGGCGCACCGGCCCGGAGGTCCGGGTCCGCTGGGGGATCCTGGCGCTCGGCACCACGATGGTGCCGCTCGTGTTCGTCGGGTCGCTGTGGGTGATGGCGGTGTTCCTGCTGCTCGGCGGCATGGCCATCGCGCCGACGCTGATCGCGACCCTGGCCGTCACCGAGCGCAGCGTGCCGAAGTCCCGGCTCACCGAGGGGATGGCCGTGCTGCACACCGGCATGGGCGTCGGCATCGCGCCGGGCGCCGCGCTCGGCGGCCTGATGATCGACGCTTACGGCGCGTCCTCGGCGTACGTCGTGCCGGCCGCTGCCGGGCTCCTCGGGGCGGCGGCCGCCTGGCTGAGCCGGGCGTCAGTACCCTCCACCCCATGAACGCGCACGAGTGGTCGAACTGGTCCGGCCTCGCCACCGCATCCCCGTCGCGGGTCGTGACCCCGCGCGACGCCGCCGAGGTGGCCTCCGCGGTGAAGGAGGCCGCCGGCCGCGGCGGCACCGTGAAGACCATCGGCACCGGCCACAGCTTCACTCCGATCGCCGCCGCCGACGACGTCCTGCTGCGGCCCGACGCGATGCGCGGCGTCACCTCGATCGACCACGACGCGATGACAGTGACCGCGCTGGCCGGGACGCCGCTGCACGAGCTCAACCACGAGCTGGCCCGGGCCGGGCTGTCGCTGCACAACATGGGCGACATCGACGAGCAGACCCTGGCAGGCGCCACCAGCACCGGTACCCACGGCACCGGCGGCGTCGCCGCCTCCCTGTCCGCGCAGCTGGCCGGGCTCGAGCTGGTCACCGGCGACGGGTCGGTGCTGCGCGCCTCGCGCGACGAGAACGCCGACGTCTTCGCTGCCGCCCGGCTCGGCCTCGGCGCGCTGGGGGTGCTGACGTCGCTGACCTTCCAGGTCGAACCGCTGGGGGTGCTCGAGGCGCACGAGCGGCCGATGGCCTGGGCCGACGCGCTGGCGTCGTACGACGACCTGCTGGCGGAGAACCACCACGTCGACATGTACTGGTTCCCGCACACAGACGTGGTCCAGGTGAAGACCAACAACCGGCTGGACGCCGACCCGTCCGAGGCCGAGCCGCTGTCGCGGTCGCGCGCCTGGCTCGAGGACGAGCTGCTCTCGAACACCGCCTTCGCCGGGGTGAACGCGCTGG
>JBEVFC010000086.1:0-6031 GCA_040512455.1 Nocardioides sp. | reverse complement strand
GAGCACCAGGTCGCCGAGCATGCCCTCCTCGAGCTCCTCGTTGACCAGGCCGGGGCGCAGCTCGTCCATCGGGAAGGCCAGCACGTCCGTGGGGCCCTCCTTCTCCATCCACTTCTCGTTTAGGGCCGCGATGGTGGCCTCGTCGACGGCCTTGATGCACAGCTCGGCCTGCGGGAGTACACGCATCTTGTCCATCACGAAGCGGCTCAGCGTCGAGAGCCCCTGGACGTCCAGGGCATGACCGGACTCGTCGATCACCTCGATGGTCACGGGCGGCGGCCCTCGCGACGCGTGTGGGTGGCCTCGTCGCGCTCGCTTCGGGCGTCGAACTCGTCGTACGCCGCGACGATCCGGCCGACGAGCCGGTGCCGGACGACGTCGTGGCTGGTGAGCCGGTTGAAGACGACGTCCTCGACGCCGTCGAGGATGCCCTCGACGATCTTGAGGCCGCTGCGCTGTCCGTTGGGCAGGTCGATCTGGGTGACGTCACCGGTGACCACGATCTTGGAGCCGAAGCCCAGCCGGGTCAGGAACATCTTCATCTGCTCCGGCGACGTGTTCTGAGCCTCGTCCAAGATGATGAACGCGTCGTTGAGGGTGCGGCCACGCATGTACGCAAGCGGCGCGACCTCGATGGTCCCGGCCGCGAGCAGCTTGGGGATCGTCTCGGGGTCGAGCATGTCGTGCAGCGCGTCGTAGAGCGGCCGCATGTAGGGGTCGATCTTCTCGCCCAGGGTGCCCGGCAGGAAGCCGAGCCGCTCTCCGGACTCCACCGCGGGGCGGGTCAGGATGATCCGGGTGACCTGCTTGGTCTGCAGCGACTGGACGGCCTTGGCCATCGCCAGGTAGGTCTTGCCGGTGCCCGCCGGCCCGATGCCGAAGGTGATGGTGTGCTTGTCGATCGAGTCGACGTAGCGCTTCTGGTTGAGCGTCTTGGGGCGGATCGTGCGACCCCGGTTGCTGAGGATGTTGAGGCTCAGCACGTCGGCGGGACGCTCGGTGGTCTCCGCCCGCAGCATCCCGATGACCCGCTCGACGGTCTCCGTCGAGACACCCTGGCCGGTACGGATCAAGGTCACCAGCTCGTCGAGCATCCGCTCCACCAGCGCGATCTCGGCGGGCTCTCCCTGGAGGGTGATCTGGTTGCCGCGCACGTGGACGTCGGCTCCGAACGACCGCTCGATGAGGGCGAGGTGCTCGTCCCCGGGACCGAGCAGGCTCACCATGTTGATGCTGGACGGGACCACGACGGTGTGCTTCGTGGTGGCGCCGCTGTGGCTTTGGGTGTCTGTCATCGTGCCTTCATGCTACGGCTCGGACGGGAGCCGGTCACACCGGATTGGCGCCCGCCCCTGCTCGGGTCCGGGCTCACGGCCGGGTGACGAGCAGGATCCCGAGGCACATCTCGTCGGTGGTGCCCTCGCCCCACACGACGTACCGCTCCTCCTGGCCGTCGAACGCGGGCAGCTTGTCGCGCAGCGACTGGTCGTGGCGGCAGGTCACCGTGAGGGTGTCTCCCTGCTTGACGTGGACCGGCTTCACCGGGCGGCTCTTCTGGTCGTCGAAGTCCCAGACCGGGATGTCGAGGACGGTGCGGCCGTTCACGGCGACCTTGATCGCTCGGCCGAGCAGGTGCATGTGGCCGGCGGCGGCGCGAATCGTCATCGACCGGTTCGCGGGACGGTTGCAGGTCTGCACCGGCCCGGCGTCCTCGGCACCGCAGAGCAGGTGGAGCAGGTCGCCCTGGGAGCCGGGGCCCTCGCCGAACCGGGCCTTGACGTCCTTGACCGCGGCGGCGCGCTTGCACAGGGGGCCGGTCTTCCCGGGCCGGCACGGCAGCTCGACCGGCGCGGGCAGCAGCACCGTCTCCAGGGGCTTCAAGCCGGCGTCGCCGGGGGCGAGCCGGAGCCGTGCGGCGCTGGTGTCGGGCTCGGCGCCCGCGAGCAGGTTGTAGTGCACCTGCATGATCACCTGGGTGCCGGCCGCCAGGGGGATGCCGTAGCCCTTGCGATGCACGGTGCCACCGCCGCCCGGGGCCCAGGCGCCGATCCACGGCGCCGAGTCGAGCGACTCCCCCGGTCCACCCAGCCCGGAGCCGCCGAAGCAGGTCCAGCCCTCGCCGTCGGCCACCTCGTCGGTGATGCGCGCGTTCTCCACCTCGTCGGGTGGCGCCTGGAAGAGGATCACGTGGTGCACCACGGCCGGGTTGCCGGGCAGCACGTCGATCCCCGTCAGGAAGGCGTCCTCGGTGAGCTCGGGGTCCAGCAGGAAGCACCGGTAGTCGTCCGTGCCGACCCCGGTGGGTGCCGACGGCGTGTAGGGCTCCGGCATCCGCAGGTCGGCGAACCGCTCCCCCGCCCGGAGGGGCTTCTGCGCCACCGGCTCGGCCGTGGCGCCATGCCCGCCGTGACCGTTCGGCGTCGCGCTGGGGGCGGTGGTCTCGTGGTGGCCGGTGTGCTCCGCGGCGTCATCCGACGCGGCCGAACAGCCCGCCAGCAGCAGTACGGCGACCGCTGCGGTGGCAGCGAGTCCGGGACCCCGTCGGAACATGTGGTCATGCTGTCACGGATCAGCCGTGCGTCGTACCCTGACTGCACGAACGGAGGACCCATGAGCGACCGCTGGCTCCAGCCCTCCGGGGACCCCGGCCACGACGAGGAGGACCTGGTCTGGCAGCCGCCCCGGATGCCCGTCGACCAGGCGCGCCTCGGCCTCGACCGGAACACGGTCGAGGGTGCGTGGATCGAGTTCGCCTCCGCGCTGGATCGTTCGCGGCTCAGCCACCGGCTGGTCGCCTGGGTGCTGCTGGTGCTGCTGCTGGTCCCGGTGGGGCTGACGATCACCCAGCAGATCGCCGCCTTCTGGCCCCTGTAGGGCTCAGCCCGGAGGCCAGGTCATCTGCCGGCCGCCGAGGACGTGGACATGCGCGTGGAAGACCGTCTGGTGGGCGGCCGCCCCGGTGTTGAAGACCAGGCGGTAGCCCGCGCCGAGGCCCTCCTGGTCGGCCACCGCACCGGCGGCCGCGATCAGGTCCAGGGCCGCGTCGGGAGCGCCGGCGCCGAGCTCGACGGCGTTCGGGTAGTGGGCGCGGGGGATCACCAGCACGTGGGTGGGCGCCTGGGGCTCCAGGTCGCGGAAGGCCAGCGAGTGCTCGGTCTCGAGGACGACGTCGGCAGGAATGTCCCCCGCGACGATCTTGCAGAAGGTGCAGTCCGGGTCGGGTGCGCTCATGCGCCGAGCATAGGCGTCACGCAATTCCTGCGGAGGGGCGTGTAAACCGGACCACGGGGGTGTGCGTGGAACTAGCGTGAGCACCAACACGATGCCCCTGCCGGGGGCCGGGCACGGAGCGAGGGCCGGCATGGCTGTCCACGCGGTGCTCGACGCGGACGAGTGCGTCGAGCAGCTGTACGCCGCGCACTGGCGCTCGCTGGTGCGGCTCTCGGTGCTGCTCGTCCGCGACACCGGCACCGCCGAGGAGGTCGTGCAGGACGCGTTCGTGGCCATGCACGGCCGCTGGTCGCGGCTGCGGGAACCGGACAAGGCGCTGGCGTACCTGCGTCAGGCGGTGGTCAACCGCTCCCGCTCCGCGCTGCGGCACCGGGCCGTCGTCGAGCGGCACGCCCGTCGCGAGGGCGGGCTCGCGCTGCTCCACGAGGGTGGCGCCGACGACGCGTCGATGGCCGCGGCCCGACGTGACGCCGTACTCGAGGCGCTGCGGCGGTTGCCCACCCGGCAGCGCGAGGTGATCGCGCTGCGCTACTACCTCGACCTGTCCGAGGCCGAGATCGCCGATGCGCTGGGCATCAGCACCGGCGCGGTGAAGAGCCACGCGTCACGGGGTGCCGCCGCCCTGCGGACCCACCTCGGCAACGACCTGGAGGACCTCCGATGAACCGCCACGAGCCCGGTCAGGGCGCCGGTCCCGGCTCCGAGGACGACCTCCGCCGGGTCCTGCACGACACGGTCGACGGCCTCGAGCCGCAGCCCGGTCTCGACGCGATCCGCGCGCGGACCCGGGAGCAGCACCCCGGCCACGGCCGGGCCTGGCTGCTCGGTGCGTTCGGGGCCGCGGTGGCGACCGCCGCCGTCGTCGCCGGTGTCGCCGTGCTCGGCGGCGGCCCGCGGCCGACGGCGGACAACGGACCCGCGGTCACGCCGAGCGGGCAGGTCTCCCCCACCGGTGATGCCTCCGAGGAGCCGACCGACGGTTCGTCGGGTGACGCGACCGGTGACACCGTCGCGGCGCCGGTGTACTTCGCCGGGGACTCGCCCGAGGGCGTCTCGCTCTATCGCGAGTTCCAGCGCGTGGACGCGGGCGACCGGCTGCGCGCGGCGGCGAACCTCGCGGTGCGCGGGTCCGCCGCGGATCCCGACTACCGGTCCCTGTGGCCCGACGGTGCCGCGATCGACGCGGTCGGCTTCGACGGTGTCGGCGTCGACGGACTGCTCCAGGTGTCGCTGTCCGACGCTGCGCTGCGGGTCCGCCCGCCGACGATGACCGAGCGGGAGGCACAGCTGGCGATCCAGCAGGTCGTCTACACGCTGCAGGGCGTCGTCGGGGCGCGGGCGCCGCTGCAGTTCCTGCTGGACGGGCACCCGGCCGACACGGTGCTGGGTGTCCCGACCGCCGAGCCGCTGGCCAACGAGCCGCAGCTCGAGGTGCTCTCCCAGGTCAACCTCACCGCCCCCGAGCAGGGTGAGGAGGTCGCCAGCATGCTGGTCGTCACCGGGGTGGCCAGCTCGTTCGAGGCCACCGTGCCGCTGAAGGTGATGCGCGGCTCCGAGGTGGTGCTGGAGGACGTCGCGACGGCCGACGGCTGGGGGGACAGGCTCTACCCGTTCACGGTGTCGCTCGACCTCTCGTCGCTGCCCGCGGGCGACTACACCCTGGTCGCCTCCACCGACGACCCCTCCGGCGGTGCCGAGGGCAACGGCCCGTACACCGACTCCAAGGACTTCACCCTCCCCTGACCCTCCTCCTCCCCCGCCCAGGTGTCGGTTCTTGCGCGCCGAGGTGTCGGTTCTTGCGCGCCGAGGTGTCGGTTCTTGCGGGCAGACTGGTCGCGTGCAGCTGACCGCGCGTGACCTCAACCGCACCCTGCTCGCCCGCCAGCACCTGCTCGAGCGGACCTCGATGCCGGTGGCGGGGATGGCCGCGCACCTGGTGGGGCTGCAGGCCCAGGAGAACCTCCCGCCGTACCTGTCGCTCGCCGCGCGGCTGGAGCCCTTCGACCCGTACGACGTGACCCGCGGACTGGAGGAGCGGTCGCTGGTCCGGCTGCTGACGATGCGCGGGACGATCCACCTGCTGGTGCCCGACGACGCGCTGATGCTCCGCATCTGGACCCAGCCGGTGCAGGCGCGTGAACGCAAGGTCAGCCAGAACACCCGCCCCGGGCTGCACCTCGACCCGAGCGAGGTGGAGGCCGCGGTCGACGCCGCGCTCGCCGACGGACCGCTGCCGGTCAAGGCGCTCGGCGAGGCGATGGCCGCCCGCCTCCCCGACGTGCCGCCCAACGCGCTCGCCCACCTCGCACGCGTCGACGTACCGCTGGCCCAGCTGCCGCCGCGGGGGTGCTGGCAGCGGTCGGGCGGCGTGGTCTACGACCGGGTGGATCGGTGGCTCGGCCGCCCGCTGACGATGCCGGACCCGCAGACGATCATCCGGCGCTATCTGGCGGCGTTCGGGCCGGCGACGGCCGCCGACGTGACCGCGTGGTCCGGGATCACCCGGCTCGGCCCCGTGGTGAGCGCGATGGACGACCTCGTCCGGCACCAGGGCCCCGACGGCCGGCCGGTGTACGACGTACCCGGCGGCGAGATCGTCGGAGGCGACGTCCCCGCACCCCCGCGGCTGCTCGGGAGCTACGACAACGTGTGGCTCTCGCACGCCAGGCGCGACCGGGTGACCGCACCGGAGAAGCGCGGCGGCTGGATGGGGACGAACGGCGGGGTCGCCTCGACGGTGTTCGTCGACGGGATGCTCGAGGGCCTGTGGCGGCTGGAGGAGGGCCGGATCCACATCCAG
>JBEVFC010000012.1:0-3435 GCA_040512455.1 Nocardioides sp. | reverse complement strand
TGCACCTGCAGGTTGCGATGTCGGCCAGGTCGTCGGCGGTTAGGTCCCGGATCCGCAGCCCGCAGCACCTCTCCGGTGGACGCGCCGCCGGGCAATTCGATTGCCGAACAGGGAACCCTGCGACGGCCCCGGTGCGACAGTCAGGACGTGCAGGGTGGCCGAGGGACACGGGACGACGCGGCGCTGGTCGCGGCACTCCCGGACGGGGACCTCGGCGCCCTGCGCGAGCTGTACGACCGGCACGCGCCGTGGCTCTCGGCCCGGCTGAGCCGCCGGTGCAGCGACCTGGACGTCGTCGCGGACGCGCTCCAGGACTGCTTCCAGGTCGCCTGGACGCAGGCCCGCCGGTGGCGCGGCGACGGCGAGGTGGCGGCCTGGCTCTGGGGGATCGCGGTACGCCGGCTGGTGTCGCGGCTGCGCGGACGCCGCGAGGTGCTGATGGTCCCGCTGGACACCGAGGCGCTGCACCGCCCGCCGGCCGACGTCAGCGCCGAGGAGAAGGTGCTGCTCGGCGTCGAGTACGGCGACCTCGGTGCCGCGCTCGGACGGCTCTCGCCGGAGATGCGTGCCGTCGTGCAGGCGACCGTGCTCGACGGGCTGACCAGCCGGGAGGCCGCGCAGCTGCTCGGCATCCCGGAGAACACCGTGAAGACCCGGCTGCACCGGGCGAAGGCGCGGCTGCGCGAGGACCTCACTGCAGGCGCCACGGAAGGACTGACATGACGACCTCGACGCCGGCCTCCGGCTGGCACGCCGACGAGGCGCTGCTCGACCGCTACCTGCGCGGTGACGCCGGCGCGGCCCTGGGCAGCTCGGTGGAGGCGCACCTGCTGCGGTGCGACAGCTGCCGCGACCGGATCCGCCCGCTCGTCGACCCGGCACCGCTGCGCGACGTCTGGGCCCGGCTCGAGGAGTCGGTCCAGGCACCGCGACCCGGCGTCCTGCAGCGGGTCGCCCGGCGGCTCGGGGTCGCCGAGCACGACGCGCTCCTGCTGTCAGCCGCGCCCGCGCTGCGCGCCGGCTGGGTGCTGGGGACGACGCTGGCGCTCGCGTTCGCCGCAGTCGCTGCGCTCGGCGGCGGTGCCCGCGGCGTGCTGCTCTTCCTGGTCGTCGCCCCGCTGGCCCCGGTCGCCGGGGTCGCCGTCTCGTACGGCCCGGAGGTCGACGGTGCCTACGAGCCGACGCTGGCCGCGCCGTACTCGTCGTCGCGGCTGCTGATGCTCCGCGCCCTGGCCATCCTGGTCACCTCGATGCCGCTCGCCGCACTCGGCGGCCTGCTGCTTCCCGGCTCCGCGTGGTCGGCCGCGACCTGGCTGCTACCGGCCGCCGCCTGCGTTGCATTGACCCTCGCCGGCTCGACCTGGACCAGCCCGGCGCGGGCAGCCACCGTGGTCGCCGTCGGCTGGCTCGGGGTCATCGCCTGGGCGTACGCGCCCGACGGCAGCGCGGCGACCGCACTGCTGACCGGCCCGGCCCTTCCGCTGTACGTCGCCGTCGGCCTCGCGGCCGCACTCGTCTTCCGCGCCCGCTCCGCGCGGCTGGCTCTCATGGGGAGGAACGCATGACCGCTCGACCGCACGCAACAGTCGCCCTGACCGGGGTGACCCGCAAGTACGGATCGACCCGCGCCCTCGACGACGTCACCCTGACGATGTCCACGGGAGTCACCGGTCTGCTCGGCCCGAACGGCGCAGGCAAGACGACGCTGCTCCGGATGCTGGCGACGGTGCTGGCGCCGACCGACGGCTCACTGCGCCTGCTCGGCATGGACCCGTCCGACCCGACCGAGCGCACCGACGTACGACGGTCGCTGGGCTACCTGCCGCAGGAGATGGGCTTCCCGTCCGGGTTCTCCGCGTTCCGGTTCGTCGACTACATGGCCGTCCTCAAGGAGTGGACCGACAAGGACGCCCGCCACGACGAGGTACGCCGGGTGCTCGACCTCGTCGGGCTGCGTGACCTCGCGACCAAGCGGCTGCGGACGCTGTCCGGTGGCCAGCGCCGACGGGCGGCGCTCGCCCAGGCACTCATCGGCGACCCCCGGCTACTGATCCTCGACGAGCCGACCACCGGGCTCGACCCGGAGCAGCGGGCCGCCCTGCGCGGCGTGCTCTCCGCGGCGGGCCACGACGCCACGGTCGTCCTCGCCACGCACCAGACCGAGGACGTCGCCGCACTCTGCGAGCGGGTCATCGTCGTCGACGGTGGACAGGTGCGCTGGGACGGAACGGTGCAGGACCTGGTCGCCACCGCGCAGGGTCGCGTCTGGCTCGCCGACGCCCCGACGCCCGGCGCGCAGTCGTCGTGGCGCACCGGCACCGGCCGGCACCGCAACGTCGGCGCCGCCGCACCGCCGGGCGCCGAGCTGGTCGAGCCCACGGTCGAGGACGCGTACCTCCTGCTGCTGGGCGACCGGGCGGCAGCAGCGAAGGCGGAGGTGGCGGCATGACCGCGATCACCGTGGACGATGCCGCAGCAGTGCGCGGCCACAGCACGCGCTCGCCGCTCGCGGTGCTCGCGAGGTACGAGGCGATCAGGTTCGCCCGCCACCCGCTGTTCCTGATCTGCGCGGGTCTGCTCGGCTACAGCGCCTACCAGGTGCACGCCGACATGTACGCGAACGAGGACCCGGCGCCGCTCGAGCTGTCCCTCAGCCCGGCGTTCCTGATGGGCCTGATGGGCCTGGTGGTCGCCTACCGGCTGACCCGGTCCACCCGCCGCGCTGACGAGGCGATCGAAGGTGTCCCGGCCGACGAGCCGACCCGCACCGCCGCCCTGCTGCTCGCCTGCCTGGTGCCGTTCTCGCTCGCCGTGCTGGCGATGGCGCACCTCATCGTCGCGTGGCACGTCGAGCCGATGACGTGGGGCAACGGCTGGGACTACTTCTCCTCGGCGGAGCGCGACGCGATGATGGTGGGCGCGGCTCTGGCCGGCCTCGGCGGGCCGGTGCTCGGCGTCTGCCTCGGTCGCTGGTGGCGCTGGCCCGGAGCGACCCTGCTGGTCACCGTCGTCCTGGTGGCGTGGTCGGTCCTGACCCTCGCCCCCTGGGACTCGCGGCTGGGCAACGTGTGGCACATGACCTCGCCGTACGTCCTGTGGATCACCGGCTCGGACAGCGACCCCGACCTGGCAGCCATGGGTGGCTCACCGGTGTGGCGGCTCGGCTACCTCGTCGCGCTGATCGGCCTGGCAGCGGTCTCGGCGCTGCTGCACGGTGCGACCGGCCGCACCCGCGAGACACTCAAGCGCTGGCTGGTCGGACTCGGCATCGCCGCGGTGGCTTTCCTGCTCGTGGCCTCGCTGACGGGTCCGACCCTCGTGACGCTGTGACCGGAAGCGAGCTCCGAGCCGTCCCGTGGGCGCCGGTCGCCGGCGGGACGGCCCTCGGGCTCGCCGCACTGCTCCTCGACGGCTGGGTGGTGCCGAACGGGCCGG
>JBEVFC010000060.1:0-4230 GCA_040512455.1 Nocardioides sp. | reverse complement strand
CTCCTTCGGCAGGACGGTCGCGATCCGGCGCGAGAACACCAGGCCCTCGAGCAGGGAGTTGGAGGCCAGCCGGTTGGCGCCGTGCACCCCCGAGCAGGCGACCTCGCCGGTGGCGTACAGCCCCGGGACGTTCGAGCGGCCCCAGAGGTCGGTGCGGACGCCGCCCGAGGCGTAGTGGCAGGCGGGGGCCACCGGGATCAGCTGGGTGACCGGGTCGACGCCGTGGGCCCGCGCGGTCGCCCGGATGGTGGGGAAGCGGCGCTCCCAGAATCTCGACACGGTCGCTTCGCGACCTGCTGGATCCGGGTCACTCGCGTCCGTGCCGAGGTGGCCGGCGTCGAGCCACATGTGCGGGTGGCCGGTCTCGTTCATCCGGCGGGTGATGGCCTTGGCGACCACGTCCCGGGGTGCGAGGTCGGCCAGCTCGTGCACCCCCTGCATGAAGCGGTTGCCCTCGAAGTCGACGAGGAACGCTCCCTCCCCGCGCACCGCCTCGGAGATCAGCGGCTGCTGGCCGCGCGAGTCGGGTCCGAGGTACATCACCGTCGGGTGGAACTGCACGAACTCCAGGTCCCGGAGCACCGCGCCCGCCCGCAGGGCCACCGCCATCCCGTCGCCGGTGGACACGGCGGGGTTCGTCGTCTGGGAGAAGACCTGACCCAGGCCGCCGCTGGCGAGCACGACGGCCCGGCAGCGGACCGCGCCGACGCCGTCGCGCTGGCCCTCGCCCATCACGTGGAGGGTGACCCCGGCGATGCCGCCGCCCCGCTCGACCGGCCCGTCGAGGAGCAGGTCCACCGCCAGCGCGTGCTGGACGACCTCGATCTCCGGTGCCCGCTCGACGGCGGCGATCAGCGCCCGCTGGATCTCGGCGCCGGTCGCGTCACCGCCGGCATGGGCGATCCGGTCGCGGCGGTGGCCGCCCTCCCGGGTCAGCGAGAGCTCCCCGTCGGCGCGCTGGTCGAAGACGGTGCCGAGCGCGATCAGCTCGCGGACCGCCTCGGGGCCCTCGTTCACCAGGGCCCGGACGGCGTCGAGGTCGCAGCCGCCGGCGCCCGCGACGAGCGTGTCGTGCTCGTGCTGGTCGGGGGTGTCCCCGGGACCGAGGGCGGCGGCGATCCCGCCCTGCGCCCACTGGGTCGAGCCCGCGGCGAGCACGTCCTTGGTGACCACGAGGATCTTGCCCACCCGGCCACGCAGGCGGAGGGCGGCGGTCAGGCCGGCGATCCCCGAGCCGATGATGACGACGTCGGAGCTCGTCTCCCAGCCGGGCGCGGGCGCACGCAGTCGCCGCGGCAGCGCGGCGTACCCCTGTGGCAGCATCGCTCTCTCCTCGTCGCTGGTCAGGCCGAACCTAGCAGCGCCGCGAGACAGGCCCGCGGGAGCGGGGTAGCGTGACCCACCCGAACCCAGCGACCCTCCCGGAGCGCCCACGATGGCCGAGCACCCCGCACCGCGCAGCCCCGACTTCGCGCCGCTGGACACCCTCGAGTTCGAACCGACCGCCTGCCCGGTGTGCGGTGCGACGGAGGTCCGCAAGCCGTTCGAGAAGCAGTTCCAGGGCACGACGCTGCACTTCGGCACCTGCACGAGCTGCGCCACGCTCTACCAGAACCCGCGCATGACGGTGGACTCGCTGCGCACGATCTACGACTCCGAGGAGTTCTTCGAGGGCCGCGAGAAGAACGTCAACTACTACTCGTTCCTGAGCGGTGAGGAGTACCTCCGCCGCACGGCCCGCGGCCGCATCCGGCGCTTCCAGGCGCTCGCCCCCGGCACCCGGCTGCTGGAGGTGGCCTCCGCCGCCGGCTTCTTCCTCGCCGAGGCACAGGCCGCCGGTTTCGACGCCGAGGGTGTGGAGTTCTCCAACCCGATGGCGGCGTACGCCGCGGAACGCTGGCAGGTGCCGGTCACCGCGGGGTCGATCGAGGAGGTCGAGCTCGAGGACGAGGCGTACGACGTGATCGCGTCGTGGGGCGTGCTGACGATCCTGCGCGACCCCCGGGCGGTGATGGCCAAGTTCCACGCCGCGCTGAAGCCGGGCGGCGTGTGGGCCTTCAACACCTACGACCGCCGCAGCCTGTGGGGCCGGCTCTTCGGGCCGAAGTGGTACATCCTCGTGGCCAACACCAGCCAGATCCACGACGACACGACGCTCCGCCGGCTGATCGACGAGGCCGGCTTCGACCTCGTCGCCCGGCGCCGGGACCGGCCACACGCCAGCGTCGAACGGCTGCTGTTCGTGCTGCTCTCGCACGTCTCGCACGGGGTGCGCGACGGCTTCTTCCGGCGGGTTCACTTCCTGAACCGGGTGGTGATCCCGGTGCGGGCGCCCGACGCCTACGAGTACGTCTGCGTCAAGCGCTGACCCGGTCCCCGAGGTCGCCGCGGACCAGGCCGGAGCCGGGGAACGCCTCGGCCGGGTCGGAGCCCGTCGCCAGGATCCTGTTGTCGGCGTCGACGAAGACGACGCTCGGCCGGAGCTCCCTGGCCTCCGCGGTGTCCAGCTGGCCGTAGCCGATCAGGATCACCACGTCGCCGGGGTGCACGAGCCGGGCGGCGGCGCCGTTGATCCCGATCACGCCGGAGCCGCGCTCCCCGGCGATCGTGTACGTCTCCAGACGGGCGCCGTTCGTGACGTCGACGATGTGGACGAGCTCGCCCGCGAGCAGGTCGGCCGCGTCGAGGAGGTCCTCGTCCACGGTCACGGAACCCACGTAGTGCAGGTCCGCCTGGGTCACGGTGGCCCGGTGGATCTTGCTCTTCATCATCGTGCGCAGCATCAGCTGTCTCCGTTCGGGCCGGGTGTCGCGGTCGCGCGGGCATCGGGTGAGGACCCGAGGGTGAGGGGCAGGTTGTCGATCAGCCGGGTGGCGCCGACCCGGGCCGCGATGAGGATCCGGGCCTCCGTGCCGGGAGGGACCTCGTCGGGCAGCTCGGTCAGGTCGGGCGCGGTGATCACCAGGTAGTCGAGGTCGACGACCTTGGAGGTGCGCAGCTCGGCGCGGGCAGCGCCGAGCGCGACGGCGGCGCCGTACTCGGCGACCTCGCGGGCCGCCTGCAGGGTGCGGCTGAGCACCACGGCCTCGTGGCGCTGCTCGTCGTCGAGGTACCGGTTGCGGCTGGACAGCGCGAGGCCGTCCGGTTCGCGCTGGGTCTCGGCGCCGACGATCTCGACGCCGAGGTTGAGGTCCAGGACCATCCGGCGGATCAGCGCCAGCTGCTGGTAGTCCTTCTGGCCGAACACGGCGACGTCGGGCCGGACCAGGCCGAACAGCTTGGCCACGACCGTGAGCACGCCCCGGAAGTGGCCGGGCCGGGTCTTCCCCTCCAGCACGGTGGCGAGGGGGCCGGGATCCAGGGTGACCTGGGGCTCCCCGCCCGGGTAGACCTCCTCGACGGACGGCGCGAAGACGATGTCCACGCCCTCGCGCTCGCAGAGCTTGAGGTCGTCGTCGAGGGTCCGCGGGTAGCGGTCGAGGTCCTCGCCCGCACCGAACTGGAGCGGGTTGACGAAGATCGAGACCACGACCGGGCCCCCGGAGACCTGCTGGCGGGCCACCCGCATCAGGCTGGCGTGGCCCTCGTGCAGGGCGCCCATCGTCGGGACGAGGCCCACCCGCCGACCCGAGCCGCGGGCACCGGACAACCGGGCCTCCAGCTCGTCGCGGGTGTGGACCAGGACGGGGGTCGTGCTCATCGCAGTCGGGTGCGGGGCCGCGGGACACCGGCGGGGCGGTCCGCCTGCTCGACGGCGGCGTCGAGGACCTGACGCATCTTCTCCGCGCGGATCGGCAGCAGCCGGCCGTCGGTCACGACGCGGTCGAGCGAGGCCCGGGCCATCGCGACGTACGACGCCAGGGTCTGGGGCGCGTTGGCGGTGATGTCGGCGAGGTGATCGCGCACGGTGTTCACGTCACCGCGCACGATCGGGCCGGTCAGCGCGGCGTCGCCCTCGGCCAGGGCGTTGTCGAGGGCGGCGGTGAGCAGGGGCCGCAGCGTCCCCGCCGGGTCGTCGGCGCCGGCGGCGGCGAGAAGCTCCATCGCCTGGGCCACCAGCGTGACGAGGTGGTTGGCGCCGTGGGCGAGCCCCGCGTGGTACAGCGTGCGCATCTCCTCGGGCACCCACATCGCGCGACCGCCGAGGTCGGCCACCAGACCCTCGGCGAACGCGCGCTCACCGGGGCCGGCGGTGAGCCCGAACACGCAGCCCGGGAGCCGACCGAGGTC
>JBEVFC010000006.1:0-3875 GCA_040512455.1 Nocardioides sp. | reverse complement strand
GACTACACGTCCGAGGACTTCACGCGCAGCGGTGAGCAGTGGGACCTCATCTTCGACGTGCCCGGCAACCACCCCTTCAAGGCAGTCCGCCGTGCGCTGGACCCGAGAGGGAGCTACGTGCTGATCGGGCATGACGCATTCGGCGCAACCGGACACCGCTGGCTCGGCAGCATCCCGCGACTCCTCGGACTCGTCGCACGCTCGGCGGTGTCCCCCCAATTGCGCGGCGGATCCTTCAAGTCGCCAGACAAGCGGCAGTTGATGGCCACGCTTGCCGGTCTCATGGAGACGGGTCAGCTGCGCGTGGTGGTCGACAGAATCTTGCCCCTGAGCCAGGCGCCGCAGGCGATGCGCCACCTCATGTCCGGCCAATCGCTAGGACGGGTCGTTGTCCGCATCGACGACTGAGGCACCGCGTCAAACCGCCGCAGGAGCAGCCGGTCACGTCCGACCAACCGCATGCGCGAGACCTGTGTTCACTGATTTTTTGCCCGTGGCGGATTCGCGATCAGACCACGACAATGGCGCTAGGGCGGCTCGAAGGGAGCCAGCGATGACAGTCGCAGCAGATTCACCGGGGTTGCCGCCGGTCGCGCCGATGTCGCTCCCGGCGCGCGTACGGGCCTTGAGGGAGTTCCATACCGGTCCCGCCTTCGTCCGTGATCTGGCGGGGCCTGTCGTCCGGGTCCCCGTCGGTCCCCGGCTCGTCGTGCCGCCGTTCGTCCTGGTCACCTCTCCGCGAGGCGCCCACGACGTGCTCGCAGGCTCCAGCAACGACACCATGGACAAGCTGACGCAAGTGCACCTCGAGACGCGCCTGATGGGTGACAACGTCTTCAACCTGCCGTACGAGCCGTGGAAGCAGCAGCGACGGGCGCTGCAGCCGCTCTTCACCAAGCAGCATGTGGCGACCTTCGCCGGTCACATGGCCGCGGCGGCCGACGAACGTGCCGCGACCTGGGTCGACGGGGCTCGGATCGACATCGACAAGGACATGCGTGGCCTGACCCTGCGGGTGCTGGGTCGATCGATGTTCGGCGTGGACCTCGACGAACACGCGTCGGATCTCGGCCCGAGCATCCAGCAGGTGCTGGACTACGCCACCAGCCGGGGACTCCGACCCGTTCGCGCTCCCAGATCGCTGCCGACCCCCGCGCGGCGCCGGTTCCGTCGAGCCCTGGCCGAGATCCACGCGGTGATCGAGGAGGCAATCGCCGGTTACCAGGCCGATCCAGCCCGTGACTGCGAGCTGGTCCGGCTGCTGCTAGCGGCGCGGGATCCCGACACCGGCCGGTCGCTGACCCACGACGAGGTGGTCAGCGACCTCGCGGTGTTCCTCATCGCCGGCCACGACACCACCTCGACGACGCTCACCTACGCGCTGTGGGCATTGGGTCACCACCCCGATCTCCAGGACCGGGTTGCCGAGGAAGTGGGCGAGCTCGGCGACCGGCCATTGACCGTCAGTGACGTCCTGGCGCTCCCGTTCACCGTGCAGGTCATCCACGAGGCGCTCCGGCTGTGCCCACCCGCTGCTGCGATCGCCCGGCTTGCGACCCGCGACACGGTGGTGGACGGGTTCCGGATCGAACGGGGAACCAACGTGCTCGTCGGCGTCTACGCGCTGCACCGGGACCCAGCCCTGTGGGACGCCCCGGAGACGTTCAACCCGGACCGATTCAGCGCCGAGCGTTCGCGGGGCCGAGACCGCTGGCAGTTCCTGCCGTTCGGCGCGGGCGCCCGCTCATGCATCGGTGACCACTACGCCATGCTGGAAGCCACGCTCGGCCTCGCCAGCCTCGTACGACGCCGCAGGGTCACCTCGCTCGACCCGGACTTTCCCTTGGCCCTTCCGTTCACGATGACCGCCGGCGGGCCGATCCTGGCGCAGGTCGAGACGCGATAGTCCCGACGACCCAGGCGACCACCGAGCCCTTCACCAAGGATGGACACCTCAGTCGTACCGCCGCCTGTGGGTGGAGCCCGAGACATCCGCCCAGCCTGATAGGCGGCCGGGCGTGCGCCGCCTGCCCGCCGATCGAGCACTTTGTGCGGACACGTCGAAGGAATGGTCAAGTCGCCACGAGCGGTGCGGGGCCCTCCTACGGTGGGAATGTCACCTTCCGACGGCGACAACGGAAGACGCCGACTTCGGGGGTTGTCGGCGCACAGGGCCCAGCTGGCAGCACTCCGGCTGGGTTCCTTCCGTTCTCGCCTCCCACTCGACAATCTGCGCCGGTGGATGACGGAATTCTCCGCGTCCATGTTCTCCACCGCGAAGCTGGCTGAGCCTGTTCAAGGTCCTACCGGCCGCGGTCAAGTGCTGCCCAGGGCCAGGGTTGTCTCGAAGCGAATGATCTTGACCAACCCCAGGCTGCGTTTGAGGTGTTCGGGGTATTGCCCGCCGCGCCCGCCAGGTCGACGATGGAGAGCACGACAACTCCGGTGGCCGGAGCCCTCCTTCTCCGGTTGCGGGGAGAGGGGTCAGCCATGTCGATCATCTTGTCCAAGCGTCCCGATGGGTCCTTTCGTCGGAAGGCCCGCCGAGACCGAGCGGGTGCGGCCAGTTTGGTGGCAGTCGTGCTTTGCGGCTCCGCCCTGGTTGGCCAGGCAGCCGCATCACCGTTCGGGCTCGGGCCCGCTTCGAAGGTCAGCGGCCCGTCCACGCTGACGGGGTGCACCTTCGGTGGCTCGGCGGACTTTGCTGCGGCCTACGACAACATGGAGGTCGAGCCTCAAGTCGCGGTCAACCCGACCAACCCGAACGAGATCATTGCGGTCTCGCAGCAGGACCGTTGGCCAGACGGCGGCGCCCGAGGGCTCTCGTCATGGGTCTCCCACAACGGCGGCTCCACGTGGACCAAGCTGGCCGACGTGCCGTGGAGCGCCTGCCAAGGAGGCCCGCACCGGTTCGGCCGGGTCACCGATCCCTGGGTGTCGTACGACCGGGCAGGAAACGCATACTTCATCGGGCAGCCCATCGACCTGGCGGTGCCCACCTCAGCCATCGCCGTGACGACCCTCAACCGGTCGACCGGCAGCTGGAGGCCGCCGACGACCCTCATCGAGGACGCGGACGAGCGCGGAGTCACCAACGACAAGGTCTCGGTGACGGGCGACCCGACGCGCGCGGGCTACGCGTACGCGACGTGGCTGCGCACCAGGTACCCGAACGAGGGCAAGCAGAGTCCGATCGCCGATCTCCACGCCTTCTCCTGGCGAGGGACGCCGATGTTCTCTCGCACCACCGACGGTGGCCAGACGTGGTCGGCTCCCACGGCGATGCGTAACTCGAACATCTACATGCAGGGCAACCAGATCGCTGTCGGCCCCGATGGGACCCTCTACGACGCCGCCGCCGTGCTCTTCACCGGCGCCGGAGTCAATGAAAACGGCATCTACATGGCAGTCATGCGCTCCCGCGACGCGGGAAAGACCTGGTCGGCACCGGCGAAGATCGCCCCGATCGGCACGACACAGCTCTTCGTTCCAGACGACGGCTTCCCGATCCGTGCCGGCGACTACATCCCCGACATCGCGATCGACCCCCGCTCCGGCGCGATCTATGTGGTGTGGGCCGACGGTCTTGGCACCGCGCTCAACAAGACCGTCTTGTCCCGGTCCACGGACGGCGGCCGGCACTGGTCGTCACCCCAGGTGGTCTCCACCGGTGGCCCGACTGCCCAGGCCTACAACCACGCCGTCGACGTCACCGACAACGGAACGGTGGTCATCAGCTACTTCGACGATCGCAACAACAATCTCGGCGACGGCATCGCCACCACCGATGTCTGGCTGCGGCACTCGCACGACGGTGGCGCCACCTGGGCGCCGGAACAACACCTGTTCGGGCCCTTCGACCACTACCGGGCGCC
>JBEVFC010000326.1:0-7419 GCA_040512455.1 Nocardioides sp. | reverse complement strand
CCGGACCGCGATCCTGCTGACCGTCACGGTCGGCGCCGCGTCGGCGACCGGCTGGATGGCACGCCGCGGTCTGCCCGCCGGCGCGGAGGCGTTCGGCGTCGTGTTCCTCGGCTTCCTCACCCTGGACGTGTTCGGCGCCCAGGACGCCGGCTGGTTCGGCGCTCTCCGGGGTGACGGCCTCCTGGTGCTCCTCGGCTCGGTGCTCACCGTGGCCGCCGTGGGCACCGCCGTCGGCGTGGCCCGCACCGGGATGCGCCCACTGGTCGGCGCCCAGCTCGTGGTCGCCGCCGGGGCGATGCTCGTCGCGTCCGGGGTCACCGGAATGACCGACGGCCAGAACGCCGCCATGCTGCTGGCGACCGTGCTGGGCACTGCGGGGATCGCGTACGTCGCCCACGTGCTGCGCCTGAAGGTCGCCACC
This sequence comes from Nocardioides sp., assembly GCA_040512455.1. Taxonomy (GTDB): domain Bacteria; phylum Actinomycetota; class Actinomycetes; order Propionibacteriales; family Nocardioidaceae; genus Nocardioides. The sequence continues at coordinate 6,998 of JBEVFC010000326.1, read as the reverse complement.
GTCGCCACCGGTGTCGTCGCCGGCGTCTGGTGGCTGACCCTGGTCGCCCTGGGCATCGACCGGGTGGCCCAGCAGCCGACCGTCGCCGGCGTCTGGATCCACCTCGACGGCTGGCCGCTGCTCGCCGCCGCGGCGCTCGCCGCCACCCCCGCCCTGCTCCGCACACTGCCGCTGCCGGCCCGGGTCACCGGTGCCAGCACCACCGTCGTGCTGCTCACCCTGGTCGCGGTGGTGCCGGCCGCGGACGAGTCCACCCTCGCCCTCACCCTCGTCGGGCTCGCCGTCGTCGCCGGCGGCGCGGCGCTCTCCCTGGTCACCACCGGCGCCTGGCGGTGGCTCCCCGTCGTCCCGACCGTCGCCGCGGGCCTCGGGCTGGTCGCCCACGCCACCGCGCTCGGTGGCCAGGCCCTCGAGACCTTCGTCAACCACGGCATCTGGGAGGTCGGCGCCGGGCAGCACCTGCAGTCACCCGCTCTCGCCGGGTACTGGGCGCTGCTGCTCCCGGCGATGGTCGCCGCCGCCCTGGTGGCCGGAGCGGTCCTGGCCCGTCCGGTCATCGACCTCCCGGTGCTGCCGACCGCCGCCGTCGTCGGCACCGCGGTGGCGCTCACGGTGGCCGTCGTCCCCGGGATGTACGACGTGCCGCTGTGGTCGGCGCTCGCCGTCCAGGCCGGCGTCCTCGGCGTCCTCGCGCTGGGCGCGGTCGCGCTCGGCCGGACCATGGCCGCCGCCACGCTCGGCGCCGGCGCCGCCCTGCTGGCGCCGCTGGTGCTGGCCACGGCGCTCGCCAGCGACTGGCTGACCGCGGTCACCCTGCTGGCCGGTACCGCCGGCGCCCTCGCCGCGGCGTACCTCGGCCGGGACCTGGTCCGCATGACCGGCGACCTGCTGCTGGTGCCGTTCGCCGGCGGGTTCGTCTGGACCGTCCTCCACCTCGCCGACGGCGACCTGCTCTGGCGGGCCGTGCCGGTGCTGCTGCTGGCCGGCGGCCTGGCCATCGCCCGGCCGGTGGTCGCCCGGGAGGTCACCGCCGCGCTGACCGCGCTGGTGGCGGTGCCCGCCTCGATCGTCACCACCTCGGGTCTCGACCAGACCTGGCTGGCGGTGTACCTCACCCTGGCCGGTGTCCTGGTCACCGTCTCCGCGCTGCTGCACCCGACCCGCCGGGTGCTGGCCTGGGCCGGCCTGGCGCTGCTCACCCTCGCCCAGTGGGTCCGGCTCGAGCAGCTCGACGTCGACCAGGTCGAGGCCTACACGCTGCCGCTGGCCCTGGTCCTCCTCGCCGTCGGCGGTTGGCGGATGGCGCACGACGGCGTCTCCAGCCGCCGGGCGCTGTCCGCCGGCCTCGCGCTCGGCCTCGGGCCGTCGCTGCTGGTGGCCCTGGTCGACCCGGTCTCGCTGCGGGCGGCGCTGCTCGGACTGGCCTGCGTGCTGCTGGTGCTCGTCGGCGCGGGCAACCGCTGGGCCGCCCCGCTGGTCGCGGGCGCCGGGGTCGGCGCGGCGCTGGTGCTCCGCGAGGCGCAGTACGCCCAGGTGGTGCCCCAGTGGGTGCTGATCGGGCTGCTGGGCACCGTGCTGACCGTGGTCGGGGTGACCTGGGAGCAGCGGCTGAACGACCTGCGGCAGGCCGCCGGGTACGTCCGCCGGCTGCGCTGACCGCGGAGGGCACGGCCTACGCTGCCGGGTGTGCTCCCTCCGTTCGAGATCGTGCACCGGCTCCGGCCGGTCACCCTCGTCGCGTGGGAGCGCACCTCCGGCTTCGTGGCGCCGTACGCCGCGGTGGAGCTGGAGCTCGGCACCCACGACCTCGCGGGCCGGCTGGTGGCCGGCTTCCGCGGGCCGGACGGCCTCCGGCTCGAGGGCTGGTACGACGGGGGGCGGCGGCTGGCGGGCGTCGACGTCACCGACGCCACCGGGCGCACCACCCACCACCGCAGCCGCCGCCACGGCCGGCCGGACACCCCGCCCGAGGCGGTCGCCGCCACGCTGACCGGCCGGCAGCTGACCGTGCTGACCCGCAACGACGGCACCTGGACCGCCCGCGGCAGGGTCGACCTGACCGACCGGGTGGTGACCGCGGACCCGCGGGTGCTGGCCGGGCTGGAGGCGGACGTCGCGTGGCTGCCGCGCTCCCCCGGGGACCGCAGCCCGGTCACCTCGTGGAGGGCGGGCACCTTCGGTCAGCTCGGGGTCCGCGACGTCGGCCTGGTCACCGAGGCCGACGGCACCCCGGTCGAGCGCGACGGGCTGCTGTTCCTGACGATGACCCATGCCGGCCCCGGCTTCTTCGACACCGCGCACACCGGGGTCTGGTCGCTCGACCCGAGGACGCTGGCGGTCGAGCACCGCGGCGCCCTCTACCTGCGCCGCGACGGCCGGGTGCTCGGCGACCACGCCGTCCACCTGGTCCGGGACGGCGACCGGTGGATGCTGGCCATCAGCACCTGGGGCGACTTCGACCGCACCTCAGTGGCGGTCACCCTGGCCACCTCGACCGACGACCTGCTCGCCGGCGAGCACGTGCTGGACGCGGTGCCGCTGGACCTGCCGACGGACGTCCTCCCCGGCCGCGTCGTCGGCACCTGGGACCCGCACCTGGTGCGGGTGGAGGGGCACTGGCACCTGGCATTCGTGGCCGCCCGCAAGTTCTTCGACTTCTACCCCGCCCTGGCCCGCGCCGCCGAGCCCGGCCGGCTCGACGGCTGGGAGCGGCTGGGTGCCGCCACGGACCGCCGCAGCACCGAGGCGCCGCAGCTGCGCCGGCTCGACGGCGGCTGGCGGGTGCTGGCCAGCGACGGCGCCGGGAACCCCCGCGGGCTCCGCCGGCGGTTCCCGGTGTTCGACCTGACGATGACCGAGGTCGGCGCGCTCGAGGCGCCGTACCCCACGAACATCCCGTGGCCCACGCTGCTCGAGCGCGACGGCGTGTGGACGATGCTCACCTTCGACGGGACGCCGTACGGTGGCGGCGTCTCGGGCTACGGCACCCACGGCGACCTGGTGGTGCTGCGAACCAAACGGGCCGACGGCGCATCAGACATGGCAGGACACCGACAGACCGGGGACAGACCATGAACCGCATCGCCACCATCGCCATCGCCGCAGCCGCCGTCGCCGGGATCGCCGGGGGCACCTTCGCCGCCACCGCCGGCCTGGGCACCGACGACCCGGAGGGCGCCAGCCAGGGTGGCCCGAGCACCGGCACCACGAAGGACGTCAGCGCGTCGCCCACCCCCACCGCGACCGAGGGGACCGACCCCGTCCCGCTGTACCTGGCCGGGCGCACCATCGTCGACGGCGACGCCGCGGTCGCCCTCGTCGGCATCACCGTCGACAACGTCCGCTCGCTGGAACGGGTCCCCGGCGGCTGGTTCGTGGTCACCGCGACCAGCACGCAGGAGCCGGCGTTCCGGGGCACGTTCGTCGCGCGGGACGGCACAACCACCCAGGTGGGCAGGTTCTTCGGCCAGTGGGACCTCGACGACGCCCGCGACTCCGTGGTCGCCCGGTTCGGCGACTACTACCAGGTCCGCGACGTCACCACCGGCGAGGTCACCGAGGAGCTGCCCACCGTGAAGGGCGCCGACGGCCCGCTGGGCGACGCCGCGTTCAGCGGCAACGACGTGATCACGAGCTGGCGCGACGCCGACGAGAACCAGCTGGTCGTCGGGATCGACCTCGCCACCGGCCGGCAGTGGGACGTCACGGGCGACAGCTTCTTCAACTACACGACGTCGGCCGACGGCAGCCGGCTCGCCGGGGAGCGCTACCGGAGCCAGGAGGTGTCGGGGCCGACCTGTCTTGCCGGCGGCCCGGTCGAGGCGTTCGACGAGGACGGGTGGGAGACCTGCGACTGGGCCACCAACGGCTTCCAGCCTCAGTTCAGCCCGGACGGCAGCCAGCTGCTGACCGTGCCCTACGACACCGAGGGCTTCGGACCCACGTCGTTCGGCATCCTCGACGCGAAGACCGGCCGGGTCCGCGACGAGCTCGACGTACCCGAGCTGGTGACCGACGCGGTGTGGGCGGACGACGACACCCTGTACCTGCACGGGTACGCCGACGGCGACCTGACCGGCGGGACCATCTTCGAGTGCAGCCTGACCGGCGACTGCACGAAGATCGCCGCGTCGAAGCAGCACATCGTGCTCGGCACCTGAACGGTCACTCGTCGCGGACCACGAGCAGCGGCCGGACCGCCTGCCGGGCCGCATGGATCCGGGACTTGATGGTGCCCAGCGGGGTGTCGAGCAGCCGGGCGATCTCGTTGTAGTCCAGCTCCTGCACGTCGCGCAGCACCAGCGGCTCCACCAGCTCCGGGTGGGTGCTGCCGAGCACCTCGAGCGCCTCGAGCAGGTCGAGACGGCTGCCGGCGATCACGCTGGTGGTGCGCGGGTCGGCGTGCACCGGCATGTCGTCGGAGAGCCGCTCGCCGGCCCGCCGCTTGAGGGTCCGGTACGTCGTGCGGGCGCTGTTGGAGGCCACCGCGTGCAGCCAGGTGGTGAACTTGCTGCGCCCGGCGAAGGTGTGGATCTTGGTGGCCACCAGCAGCAGGGCCTCCTGGGTGGCCTCCTCGGCGTCCTCGGGGAACAGCAGCATCCGACCGCAGATGCGGCGTACCCGCGGCTGGACCGCGGCCAGCACGTCCTCGAGCGCCTGGCGGTCGCCCGCCGCCGCCCGCAGGGCCAGTGCGTCGAGGTCCACCTCGTCGCCGTTGACGTACCCGCTCACGCGTGCCCCCTCCGAGTCGGCAGACCGGGAGGTCGGCCGCGTCAGGCACAATACCGAGCGTGTCCCTCCCAGAGCGTCTCGGTCGTCTCCGGCGGGTGGACCGGATCGGGGCGGGCGGTTTCGCCACCGTCTGGCTCTACCACGACGACGAGCTGGCCTCCGAGGTCGCGGTCAAGGCGCTCGCCGACAACTGGGCGCAGCGCCTGGACATCCGCGACCGGTTCCTCGAGGAGGCCCGGATCCTGCGCCGCGCCGACTCCGACCACGTGGTCCGGGTCTATGACATCGGCGAGGCCGACGGGACGCCGTACTTCGTCATGTCGTACGCCGACCGTGGCTCGCTGGCGGCCCTCCTCGAGGCCGGGCGACCCTTGCCGGTCGAGCAGACGGTCGACCTGGTGGACCAGGCGGCCGCCGGGCTCGCGGTCCTGCACGGACAGGGCGTCATCCACCGGGACATCAAGCCGCAGAACCTGCTGCTGCGGTCGACGGACTCCCCGGACCGGCTCAAGCTGCTGATCGCCGACCTCGGGGTGGCCAAGGCGATGATCCACGCCAGCGGGCTCACCCAGGTCGTCGGCACCCCGGCCTACATGGCGCCCGAGCAGGCGACCGGCGAGGGCGTCGACGCCCGGGCCGACGTGCACGCGCTCGGCGCGGTGGCCTACCAGATGCTCACCGGCCGGCTGGTCCGGGAGGGCGGGCTGAGCGACCTCATCCAGGCCCGGCTGCCGGAGCGACCCTCCCGCCTCGCGCCGCTGCCGGCGGCCGTGGACGACGTGCTGCTGCGCGCCATCGATCCGGACCGGGAGCGTCGCTGGCCGGACGTGACCGTGTTCGCCCGGGAGCTGCGCGTGGCGCTGCTGCCCGACGGCGCGGGGGCTGCGACCGTGGTGCGCGCGGTCGCCTCCCCGGGCACGCCGGTGTCCGAGCCGACACCCGCCCCGGTGCCGGCGTCGGCGGGCCGGAGGTCGCTCGGCGGCGGCGCGCTGCTGCTCCTCTGCCTGGTCGTGCTGGCCGCGACGTTCGGGCTCTCCTACCTCGCCGTGAGCCTGCTGCGATGACGGTCCGGGTCAGCCGCGACGGCGCGGTCACCACGGTGGTCATCGACCGGCCGGAGGTCCGCAACGCCGTGGACGGCCCGACCGCCGCCGCGCTGGCCGACGCGTTCCGTGCGTTCGAGGCCGACGACGAGGCGTCGGTCGCGGTGCTCACCGGTGCCGGCGGGGCCTTCTGCTCCGGCGCCGACCTGGCCGCGATCGGCACCGACCGCGGCAACCGGGTCGCCGAGGACGGCGACGGCCCGATGGGCCCGACCCGGATGCGGCTGACCAAGCCGGTGATCGCCGCCATCGAGGGCCACGCGGTGGCCGGCGGGCTCGAGCTGGCGCTGTGGGCCGACCTGCGGGTGGCCGCCGAGGACGCGGTGCTCGGGGTGTTCTGCCGCCGCTGGGGCGTACCCCTCATCGACGGCGGCACCGTCCGGCTGCCCCGGCTGATCGGGGAGTCCCGCGCGATGGACCTGGTGCTGACCGGCCGACCGGTCCCGGCGCCGGAGGCGCTGGCGATGGGGCTGGTGAACCGGGTGGTCCCGCCCGGCGAGGCACTCGCCGCCGCCCAGGCGCTGGCCGCCGCGATCGCCGTACACCCTCAGGCGTGCCTGCGGCACGACCGACTCAGCCTGCTGGAGCAACCGGGCATGACGGAGCCTCAGGCCCTGGCCAACGAGCTGCGCCACGGCAGGGTCCCGCTCGAGAGCGAGAGCGGCGAAGGGGCCGGCCGGTTCGTCCGAGGACAGGGCCGGCACGGCTCCTTCACCGAGTAGGACTCACTGCGATCCGTCTGCTTCCAACAGTTGACGGACTTCCGACTCACGGAAACGGCGATGCCCCCCGAGAGTGCGGATCGACCCGATCTTGCCGGCCTTGGCCCAGCGAGTGACCGTCTTCGGGTCAACGCGGAACAGGGCGGCGACCTCGGACGGCGTGAGCAGGTTCTCTGCCTCGTCGATACGCGGGTTCATCTGTTTTGCAGCTCCTCTGATGTTTCCGCCCGGGGCTCCGGACGGGTTCGGTTTCGACCCGGGCCCCTCTCCCTTCTACGCTGGGGAGAGAGGAAACCGCGCCACCCATGCGGGACCTCACCAAACAGGACAAATGATGCCACAACCAGTTGGCAGATACAGAGAAAGGTCGCCACCGTGACCGGGTTCCCGTCCGAGCTGCTCGAGACCGAGCACGAGCAAGTCGTCTTCTGCCACGACCAGG
>JBEVFC010000308.1:0-15571 GCA_040512455.1 Nocardioides sp. | reverse complement strand
GAGGGTGACTCGCCGTGTCCCCATCCCATTTGGGGGCGCGACGGGGTACCTTCGAATTCGTAGTGAGACGCAACAAGCCAGGCAGTACCGATCCACGCCGGACCTCCGGCGCAGGTCTGCCGGCCCGAGTGGTGAGGAGTCGTGCCTGTGGCACGCATCGGTGACGGTGGCGACCTGCTGAAGTGCTCGTTCTGCGGGAAGAGTCAGAAGCAGGTCAAGAAGCTCATCGCTGGTCCGGGTGTCTACATCTGCGACGAGTGCATCGACCTCTGCAACGAGATCATCGAGGAGGAGCTCTCCGAGGGCTCGGAGGTCGGTCTCGAGGAGCTGCCGAAGCCGCGAGAGATCTTCGACTTCCTCAACTCCTACGTGATCGGCCAGGAGAACGCCAAGAAGGCCCTGGCCGTTGCGGTCTACAACCACTACAAGCGCGTCCAGGCGGGCGTCGCCGCTGGCGCGCAGCGGCACGGCAAGGACGAGACCGTCGAGCTGGCCAAGTCCAACATCCTGGTCATCGGCCCCACCGGCTGCGGCAAGACCTACCTCGCCCAGACGCTGGCCCGGATGCTCAACGTCCCGTTCGCCATCGCCGACGCGACCGCCCTCACCGAGGCCGGCTACGTCGGTGAGGACGTCGAGAACATCCTGCTCAAGCTGATCCAGGCCGCCGACTACGACGTCAAGAAGGCCGAGACCGGCATCATCTACATCGACGAGATCGACAAGGTGGCCCGCAAGGCCGAGAACCCCTCGATCACGCGCGACGTCTCCGGTGAGGGCGTGCAGCAGGCGCTCCTCAAGATCCTCGAGGGCACCTCCGCCTCGGTGCCCCCGCAGGGCGGGCGCAAGCACCCGCACCAGGAGTTCATCCAGATCGACACCACCAACATCCTCTTCATCGTGGGTGGTGCCTTCGCCGGGCTCGAGCACATCGTCGAGCAGCGGGTCGGCAAGAAGTCGCTGGGCTTCACCGCCGAGGTGCGTGGCGCCGCCGAGCGCGAGGCCGAGGACCTGCTGGGGCAGGTGCGTCCCGAGGACCTCACCAAGTTCGGCCTGATCCCCGAGTTCATCGGCCGGCTCCCGCTCATCGCGGCGGTCAGCAAGCTCGACAACCCGGCCCTGGTGCAGATCCTGACCGAGCCGCGCAACGCGCTGGTCAAGCAGTACCAGAAGCTCTTCGAGCTCGACGGCGTCGAGCTCGAGTTCACCGAGGAGGCGATCGCCTCGATCGCGGACCGCGCGATGGAGCGCGGCACCGGTGCCCGTGGCCTCCGGGCGATCATCGAGGAGGTGCTCCTCCACGTGATGTACGACGTGCCCTCGCGCGGTGACATCGCCAAGGTGATCGTCACCCGCGAGGTCGTCGAGGACAACGTCAACCCGACGCTGATCCCGCGCGAGACCGAGGCGAAGAAGAAGAAGTCCGCCTGAGCCCTGGCTAACAGGTCAGCGGGCATGGCCCGTTCGGGTCATTTGTGGCTCCGGACCTTGGGAAATGATTCACGAACCCGAGATAATGGAAACCGTCCGTTTCCGGCTTGTGAGCCACACCTCGGGAGAAGCCTTGAACACCCAGCACCGTGGGCCGCTGTTCGCCTGCCTCGTGCTGACCCTTTCCTGTGGTCTCTTCCTCGGGAACGCGCTCCGCACGCAGGGCTTCGACAGCGTCATCTCCGCCACCCGGTCCTACGCCACCCACGCGGCCGTCGCCGTCCCGATCCGGATCGACCTGGACCCGAGCGCGCAGGACGGCGCGCCCGGCTCGGCGGCGCCGGTTCCGCCCCCCGCCGCGGATGTCCAGCCCGTGCAGGTCACCTCTGCGGTCGACCACTCGGCCACGCCGCGTGGGGCGTCCCCCGTGCGCTCCCAGGGCAAGCACCAGGCTCACCAGAAGGCCGACAAGACCGACAAGACCGACAAGAAGGCCCAGGGCGGTAAGAAGGCCAAGAAGGCTGACAAGAAGAAGGCCAAGCCGCAGAAGGCCGCTCAGCCGGCGCGCACGGTCACTCCGACCCAGGCGGCGCGCACCCCGGTGACGGTGCCGGTGACCAGCCGCGGGGGAACGTGGCGGGACGGATCGCACGGGCACCGTTCCTCCGGCCAGCGCTCGCACGGCCTGCGCTCGCACGACCAGCGCTCGGGCGGCCAGCGCTCGCACGGCCGTTCCCACGACGGTTCGCACGGCCGGGGCCACGGCAACCGCCGCTGACCCCAGCCCTCACCCGAGCCGGCTGGTGAGGCTCAGGCGGTCTCCGCCAGGGTGGCATCCACCCGGAGCTCGGTCGCGTCGGCGTCCTCGGTCAGCACCAGCTCGCCGCTGATCTTGCCGGCCTTGCGCAGGTCACCCTCGGCCTGCCGGACGGCGTCGAGCATCGCCGGTGTACCGGTCAGCTCGACCCGCGACAGCTCGGCGCGCATCGATGCCTTCGCCTGCGACTTCGCGCCCCGGATGCCGGTCAGGGCGGCCGCGACGGTGGTCATCATCGCCCCGCTGGCCGCCGCCGACGAGCCCAGCTCGGTGGCCTTGGGCCAGGCGCTGTGGTGCACCGAGCCCTCCTGCCACCACGACCAGACCTCCTCGGTGACGTAGGGCAGGAACGGTGCGAGCAGCCGCAGCTGGACGTGCAGGGCGAGCGCGAGGGTCGCCCGCGCCGAGGCGGTCGCGATGCCGCCGTCCTCGTCGTACGCCCGCTCCTTGACCAGCTCGAGGTAGTCGTCGCAGAACTCCCAGAAGAAGCGCTCCGCGGTCTCGAGGGCGGTGGTGTAGTCGTAGGCCTCGAACGCCTCGGTGGCGGTCGTGATGACCTCGGCCAGGCGGCCCATGAGGGCACAGTCGACGGGGTCGGAGATCGCCACCGGGCTCGGGGACGTGGCCCCGACGCTGCCGAGCACGAACTTCGACGCGTTGAGCACCTTCATCGCCAGCCGGCGACCGACCTTCATCTGGGTCTCGTCGAAGGGCGAGTCGAGGCCAGGTCGGGCCATCGCGGCCCGCCAGCGGACCGCGTCGGCGCCGTACTTCTCGAGGACGTCGGTCGGGACGACGACGTTGCCCTTGGACTTGGACATCTTCTTGCGGTCGGGATCCAGGATGAAGCCGGAAACGAGCGCATGGGACCACGGCGCCACGCCGTTCTCGTAGTGCGCCCTGACGACCCGGGAGAAGAGCCAGGTGCGGATGATGTCGTGGGCCTGGGTGCACAGGTCCATCGGGAAGACCCGCTCCCACAGGTCCTCGTCGGTGGTCCAGCCGCCGGCGATGTGCGGGGTGAGCGAGGAGGTCGCCCAGGTGTCCATCACGTCCGGGTCGGCCTGGAACCCGCGCGGCTTGCCGCGCTGCGCCTCGTCGTACCCGCGGGGCGCGACGGTGGTCGGGTCCAGCGGCAGCTCGTCCTCGGTGGGCAGCAACGGGTGGTCGTAGTCGGGCTCGCCCTCGTCGTCGAGGGGGTACCAGACCGGGAACGGGATGCCGAAGAAGCGCTGGCGGGAGATCAGCCAGTCACCGTTGAGGCCGCCCACCCAGTTGTCGTACCGGTGCTTCATGTGTGCCGGGATCCAGGTGATCTCGCCGCTGCGCTCGACCAACTCGGCGCGCAGTGCGGCGTCGCGGCCGCCGTTGCGGATGTACCACTGGCGGGTGGCGACGATCTCGAGCGGCTTCTCGCCCTTCTCGTAGAAGTTCGTCATCCGCTTGGTCGGGCTCGGCTCGCCGTCGAGGTCACCGGACTCGCGCAGCAGGCCGACCATCGCCTCGCGGGCACTGAACGTGGTCTTGCCGGCCAGCTGCTGGTAGGCGTCGTCGGCGCCGGCCAGCCACTCCGGGGTCTCGCGGTGCAGCCGGCCGTCGCGTCCGACCACGGTGCGGACCGGGAGGTTCAGCTCGCGCCACCAGGTGACGTCGGTGAGGTCGCCGAACGTGCAGCACATCGCGATGCCGGCGCCCTTGTCGGGCTCCGCCAGCGGGTGGGGGAGGACCGGGATCTCGACGCCGAAGACCGGGCTGGTCACGGTCTGGCCGAACAGGCCGGTGTAGCGCTCGTCGTCGGGGTGCGCGATCAGCGCGACCACGGCCGGGATCAGCTCGGGGCGGGTGGTCTCGATGTGGAGGGGCGTCCCGTCCGCGCGGTGGAAGGCGACGCGGTGGTAGCTGCCGGCGTACTCGCGGGCCTCGAGCTCGGCCTGCGCGACCGCGGTCTGGAAGGTGACGTCCCAGAGGGTCGGCGCCTCCTGGAGGTAGGCCTCGCCGCGGGCGAAGTTGCGCAGGAAGGCGCGCTGGCTGACCAGTTGGGCCTTGGGCCCGATGGTCGTGTAGTGCTCCTGCCAGTCCACGGACAGGCCGAGGGTGCGCCACAGCGACTCGAAGACCTGCTCGTCCGCCTGGACCAGCTCCTCGCAGAGCTCCACGAAGTTGGGTCGGCTGATCGGGACCTGCCGCTTGGCGTCCGGCTTTTCAGGCGGCGTGAAGTCGGCGTCGTACGGCATTGACGGGTCGCAGCGCACGCCGTAGTAGTTCTGCACCCGACGCTCGGTCGGCAGCCCGTTGTCGTCCCAGCCCATCGGGTAGAACACCGACTTGCCGGTCATCCGCTGGTAGCGGGCGATGAGGTCGGGGTGCGTGTAGGAGAACACGTGGCCGACGTGCAGGCTGCCGCTCACCGTGGGTGGGGGAGTGTCGATCGAGAAGACGTTCGCCCGCGGCTGGCTGCGGTCGAAGCGGTAGGTGTCGTCGGCCTTCCAGCGCTCCGCCCAGGTGGACTCGAGACCCTCGAGGGCCGGCTTGTCCGGTACGACGACGTCGCGGGGCGGCGTCGTCGTGGACAGGTCGGTGCGTTCTGGTGTCTCGGTCATGCGTGAATGCTACGGAACCCGCAGGTCAGGCCGCGAACCAGATCCCCGCAACCCCATCGCCGACGCGCAAGAAGTGACACCTCGGCGGGGGGAAACGGATGGCGGGCGAGGAGGGTGGTCGCTAGCGTCAGGGAATGGACCTGGAGTTCTTCGACGACCCGGCGGCGTTCCTCGCGGTGGCGGGGGCGCACCTGGCGGAGGAGCCGGTCGTCGGCACCGTGGTCGCCACCGTGGCCGAGCGCGAGGCCCGCGAGCGGCTCGCCTGTCCGAGGTACGACGGACATCGGTCCGCCGCCGCGGGGGCCACCGGCCCGCACTGGTACGTCGCCGCACGCGACGCGGGCACGATCGTCGGTGTGGCGATGCGGACCGCGCCGTTCGAGCCCTACCCGCTGTTCCTGCTGCCGATGCCGGAGGCCGCGGCGCTGCTGCTGGCCCGGGAGCTGCACGCCCGCGCCGAGGCGATCACCGGCGCCAACGGCGCGCTGCCGGCGACCCGGACCTTCGCGGACGAGACCGCCCGGTTGACCGGAGGCGAGGTGGGCGTGTCCATGCACACCCGGCTCTTCGAGCTCGGGCAGCTGACCGCACCGACGCCACCGCCCGGCCGGTTGCGGCCGGTCACCGAGGACGAGGCGGGGCTGGCCCTGGACTGGTTCCGCGCGTTCCACCGGGACGCCGACGAGCAGGCCGGGCGACCGCCGGGCGACGGACACGCGGAGACCTTCTTCGACCTCGACGACATGCTGGTCCGGATCCACGGGGAACGGGTGTGGTTCTGGGACGACGGCGGACCGGTGCACCTGACCGGGGCCAACGACCCGGCGTACGGCGTGGCCCGGATCGGGCCGGTCTACACCCCGAAGGAGCTGCGGGGCCGCGGGTACGCCGGCGCGGCCGTCGCGGAGGTCTCGCGCCGCATCGTCGCGGCCGGGGCCCGGGCGTGCCTGTTCACCGACCAGGCCAACCCCACGTCCAACCGGCTCTACGAGACCCTCGGCTACCGGCCGGTGGTCGACATGGCCAACCTCAGGGTGGCGACGCCCGGCGAATAGACTCGGGTCGAGATGACTGACCTTCCCCCGCAGGCCCGGCTGGCCGAGACGTACGCCGAGGTGGAGGACGCCCTCCTCTCCCGCTGGCCCGAGACCCGGCTGGAGCCGTCCCTGGACCGGATCGCCGCCCTCACCGAGATCCTCGGCGAGCCGCAACGCGCCTACCCGGTGATCCACCTGACCGGCACGAACGGCAAGACCTCCACGTCGCGGATGATCGACACGCTGCTGCGGGCGCTGAACCTGCGCACCGGCCGGTTCACCAGCCCGCACGTGGAGCGCATGAGCGAGCGGATCTCCGTCGACGGCGAGCCGCTCGACGACGAGACCTTCGTTCGCGCCTTCAACGACGTCGCGCCGTACGTCGAGCTCGTCGACGCCGACCAGCCGCACCCGCTGTCGTTCTTCGAGACGGTCGTGGGGATGGCGTTCAGCGCCTTCGCCGACGCCCCGGTCGACGCGGCCGTGGTCGAGGTCGGCATGGGCGGCTCGTGGGACGCCACCAACGTCGCCGACGGCGCGGTGGCCGTGGTGCTGCCGGTCGCCGTCGACCACGCCAGCTACCTCGGCGACAACGTCGCCGCGATCGCCCTCGAGAAGGCCGGCATCATCAAGGAGGGGGCGACGGTGATCCTCGCCGCGCAGACTCCCGAGGTCGCCGAGGTGCTGATCGCCCGCGCCACCGAGGTCGGCGCCACCATGGCCCGCGAGGGCATGGAGTTCGGCGTCGTCTCGCGGGTGCCCGCGGTCGGGGGCCAGACCCTGTCGCTGCAGGGCCTGCGGGCCCGGTACGACGACATCTTCCTGCCGCTGTACGGCGCGCACCAGGCGCAGAACGCCGCGGTGGCGCTGGCCGCCGTCGAGGCGTTCACGGGCGACCAGCCGCTGGACGAGGAGCTGGTCCGCGCCGCCTTCGCCGAGGTCACCTCCCCGGGCCGGCTGGAGATCATCCGGCGCAGCCCGACGATCCTGCTCGACGCCGCGCACAACCCGGCCGGCGCCGAGGCGACCGCCGCCGCCCTCGAGGACTCCTTCCACTTCGACCCGCTCATCGGCGTCCTCGGCGTGATGTCCGACAAGGACCACGAAGGACTCCTCGCCGCGCTCGAGCCGCACCTCTCGCACGTCGTGGTGACCCAGAACTCCACCGACCGCGCCCTGCGCGCCGAGGAGCTCGGCGCGGCCGCCATCGACATCTTCGGCGAGGACCGGGTCACCATCGCGCCGCGCCTCTCGGACGCCATCGACATGGCGGCGACGATGGCCGAGGCCGGCGAGGCCTTCGGCGATGCGCTCGGCTCCGGCGGGGTCCTGGTGACCGGCTCGGTGGTCACCGTGGGCGAGGCCCGCGCGATGCTCAAGGGCAGGAACCAGTGAGCGAGGCCCCTGAGGAGCGCCGCCCGCTCACCGGCCTCGACCGCGAGCGGCAGAAGTCACCGCGTCGCGGCATGTGCGCCGCGGTGCTGACCCTGGAGTCGATCACGCTCGGGCTGACCACCCCGGTGATGGTGACCATCGCCGAGGTCGCGCTGGGCACCGCACTCGCGATCGGCCTCGGGCTCGCCGTCGCCTGCCTGGTCGCCGCCGGGATGCTCCGCAAGCCCTGGGCCTACGGCCTCGGCTGGGCGATCCAGGTGGCCGCCGTCGCGCTCGGCTTCCTGGTGCCGCTGATGTTCTTCCTCGGCGGACTGTTCGCGCTGCTGTGGGGGTCGGCGTACGGACTGGGCCGCAAGATCGAGCGGGAGCGGGCGGCCGCGTTCGCCGCGCACGACCGCGCCACCCAGGCAGGGTCCCCGGCCGACTCCCCGGCCGAGGGTCACTCGCCCGGGTAGCGCACCCCCACCTGCGCCCGGACCTCGTCCAGAGTGCGGAGCACCTCGAGGGTCCCCTGCCAGGGCATCCGCGGGCTCTCGGTGTCTCCCGCGGCGACCCGTCGGGCCACCTCGGCGGCCTCGTGGTGCAGGCCGTGGTCCTCGACGTACGACACGTGGCGGGGCTCGGCGCCGCGGCGGTGGACCGTGAACGACGTCGGACAGTAGAAGTCGCCGGCCACCTCGACGTACCCCTCGGTGCCCCAGATGGCAGCGGTGGTGGGTGTCTTCGCGAGCAGCGTGGTGTGCAGGGTCGCCTGTACGTCGCCGGGGTAGGTCAGGATCATCGACACCTGCGCGTCGACGCCGGCCCCGGTCAGCGAACCGACCGCGGTGACCTCCTCGGGGGCGCCGAGGAAGTCGTGGGCGAACGAGACCGGGTAGACGCCCAGGTCGAGCAGCGCGCCGCCGGCCAGGGCCGGGTCGAACAGCCGGGACGCCGGGTCGTGCTCGAACCACTGGCCGTGGTCGGCCGCCAGCCCGACCACGGTGCCGATCTCGCCGCCGCCGACCGCCTCGTGGAGCGCGGCGATGTGCGGCAGGAAGCGGGTCCACATGGCCTCCATGACGAAGACCCCGCGCTCGCGCGCCGCGGCGAACACCTGCTCGGCCTCGGTCACGTTGCGGGTGAACGCCTTCTCGACCAGCACGTGCTTGCCCGCCCCGATGGCCAGCAGGGCGTGGTCGTGGTGCTCGGAGTGCGGGGTCGCGACGTACACCGCCTCGACGCTCTCGTCGGCGCACAGCGCCTCGTAGGAGTCGTGCACGGTCCCGCCACCGTGGGCGGCGGCGAACGCCTCGCCGCGTTCCCGCGACCGGGAGCCGACGGCGGCGACCTCCCCCCGGGTGCGCGCCAGCAGGGCGTCGGTGAAGGCGGCGGCGATGCCGCCGGCGCCGAGGATGCCCCAGCGCAGCGGCGGAGCCTCGAGGGGATCGGGGACGGTCATGGGTCCACGCTAGTGCCCGGCTAGGCTGCCGCCCATGACCCAGCGCACGCTCGTCCTGATCAAGCCCGATGCGGTCCGCCGCGGCCTGGTGGGGAACGTCCTCTCCCGCTTCGAGTCCAAGGGGCTCACCCTCGTCGCCCTGGAGCAGCGCCACATCGACGGCGAGGCGGCGGACCGGCACTACGCCGAGCACGTCGAGCGCGACTTCTACCCGCCGCTGCGGGCGTTCGTGACCAGCGGTCCGATGGTCGCGCTGGTGCTCGAGGGCGACGAGGCCATCGAGGTGGTCCGGGCCATCAACGGCGCCACCGACGGCCGCAAGGCCGCGCCCGGGACCATCCGCGGCGACCTGTCGCTCTCCAACCGCGAGAACCTCGTCCACGGGTCCGACTCCCCGGAGTCCGCCGACCGCGAGATCGCGCTCTGGTTCCCGCACCTCTGACGCGATGAGCCGGGGGGCGGTGGTGGCGCTCGCGCTGCTGCTGCTGGTCGGCTGCACGCGTCCCTCCGGCGACGACCCGGGACCCGTCGCACCGGGCACCGGGCGGTGCCACGGGGTCGGGTACGCCGATGTCCGTGGCACGCCGCCCCAGGCCGGAGCCGCCGAGCTGGTCGGATACCCGGCCGCCGACGCCGTCTGCGCGGCGTACTGGCTCCCTCAGGTCGACGACCTCTTCGTGCCGCAGGCGCTGGAGGTCCGCGGCACCACCGCGTACGTCGGGGGCTACCGCTGGGCGCCGACCTACGGGCCGCGACCCTGCCAGATCGCGGTGGTCGACCTCCGCACCGGACGGGTGCGCAGGTTCGTCGAGCGGTTCGAGGCCCCGGTCTACGGCCCGGCGCCGACGTACTGCCGCCACGGCGGAGGCCTCGAGCGCACCCGCGAGGGGCTGTGGGTCGCCGAGACGGAGCGGCTCTGGCTGCTCGACCCCGCGCGGCTCGGGAAGGGGGACCCGGTCCTCCGGGTATGGCGGCTCGACAAGGCCGTCAGGGGCTCGACGCTGGCGATCGCCCGCGGCCGCATGGTGTTCGGTGGCTACCGGTCGCACCGTCCCGGCCGGCTCGCCGAGTTCCGGCTCCGGGACGTGCTCGCCGGCGGGGTCGACGACCTGGTCGTGCACGGCGGCGGTCCCACCGACGCGACTCCGGTGCGGCGCGGGGCGGGCCGGGCGGGGCTCCAGGGGCTCACCTTCGGGCCAGGCGGCCTGTGGTTCAGCACGTCCACCACCCGGTGCGGCGAACTGGAGGGACCGGACGGACCGGTGCCGTTCGTGCCCGGGGCTGAGGACGTCGAGTTCGCCGGTCCGGACCTGTGGACGGTGAGCGAGTCAGGGGCGAAGCCGTACCTCGACCCCGGTGAGGCAGTCGTCCCGATGCTGCTCCGCCTGGACCGGCGTGCCGTGTTGGCCGCTCCGTCCACATCGGGCTGCTGAGGGGTTTCCCGGCTCGGCGGGCTGGCAAGGATGGGAGGCATGGACTTCCAGCGCACCCCTGGCCCCATCGGTGACCCGTTCCTCGACACCGTCCACCGGCGCCACCCGGACGTCGACATCGTGGTGCTGCCCGACCCCCGTGCCGACGCAGGCGCCCCGGTCGGCGTGCTGCCCGCGGACGCCGCCACCGCCCGGGGCGAGCGGGACGACGCCGGCACCCGGCTGACCGCGTTGTGGCGGGCGCTGCACGAGGACCCCGACGCCGCCGACCCGGCACGGGTGTCCGCGTGGCTGGCCCCCGGCCCGGCGGCCGGCACCGTGGTCGCCACCGCCCAGGCCACCGCGAAGGTCGACCCGGAGACGCCCGACGGACGCCGGATGATGTCCCGCCTCGCCGGGGCCCTCGACGGCTGGGACGCACAGCGGCACCCCGGTCCCGTCGAGCGGCTGGTCGCCTCACGGGACGGCGCCTCGGTGCGGGCGTCGTACGCCGAGCCCACCGGTCTCGTCGTGGTGGTGCTGACCGGACCCCCGCTCGGGGTCGGCGCCGAGGCGGCCCACGACCTGGTCGGGGAGGCCTGAGATGGAGATCGTGCCGGTCAGTGTCGGGACCGCCTCCCGCGCCTGGGACCAGCAGAACGTCGACCTGACCTCCGCCGCCGGGCTGATCGGCGAGGCCGGCACCTCCGGCTTCACCGCCGCGGTCTCCGGCCCGGCCGACCGGTTCACGAGCGACTGGCAGCGGTTCGCGACCGCCTTGGCCACCCGCTGCGAGACGCAGGCCGACGGGCTGCGAGGCACCATCGAGACCTACCTGCAGACCGAGTTCGTGGTGCAGGACAACTTCGGGCTGGGGCTCTACACGCGGGAGCAGCGATGACCCGGATCGTCATCCCTGCCGACCCGCCGGAGACCCCGCGGCTCGAGGTGGACCCGGCCGGGATCCGGGCCTTCGCCCAGGACCTGCGCTCCGCCTCGGCCCAGCTCGACGACCTCGGCGGCTTCGTCACCGGCGGGGCCCGGATCGGCGACTGGCAGGGCGACGACTCCTCGACGTACCACCAGACGATCGGGCCGCTCGGCAGCCGGGCTGACGCGATGTCGCTCGCGCTGCGCAGCGTGCACCAGCAGGTCGACCAGCACGCCGACGAGATGACGCAGCTGCTCGAGGACCGCACCGACCTCGAGACCCGCCGCGGTCACGCGATGCAGTGGATCGCGGGGCTCTGGGAGCGGGCCCGTGGCGCGACCGAGGACGAGGCGCCGGCCATCCAGGCCGACGCGGACGCCTGCCAGACCGCCTGCGAGGAGCTCGCCGCCGCGGTCACCGCGTGGCAGAAGCGGGTGTCCGGCTCGGAGCAGCGGATGGTCGCGGCGTTCGGTCGGGTGGCGACCGTCGAGCAGGTCGAGAGCAGGTACGGCGGGGTGGCCGACCCCGCGGACGAGCCGCTGTCGCGACTCCCGCAGGACGGCACGCCGGAGGAGGTCAACGCCTGGTGGGACGGCCTCTCCCGTGCGGAGCAGCTGGCGGTCATCTCGGCGTCCCCGGGCTCGATCGGCAACCTCGACGGCATCCCGGCGTGGGCACGGTCCGAGGCGAACGAGACCTCGATGACCCGCGACCTGGCGGCCTGGGAGCTGCTCAACCAGAACGGCACCATCACCGACGACGAGCGGACCTGGCTGGCCAACGCCCGCTCCGCCGAGGACGCACTGGCCGACACCCGCCAGCGCGTGGACCCGGTCACCGGCGAGCCGCTGGTCTCGCAGCTCTACCTCTACGACCCGGCCGCGTTCGACGGCGACGGGCGCGTCGCGGTGTCGGTCGGCGACCTCGACCACGCCGACAACGTGAGCGTCTCCGTGCCCGGGCTCACCACCGACATGTCGGGCATCGGCGGCAACGTCACCAACGTGCGGGACCTCTACGACGCCACCCGATCGATGCATCCCGACCAGACGACGGCCGGCCTCGCCTGGATCGGCTACGACGCGCCCAGCGGCTGGGACTCGGGCAGTGTCGCGTTCGAGGGCTCGGCGACCGACGGCGGCAACCGGCTGGCCGACACCCTCGACGGGATCCGTGCCTCGCAGGACGATCGCTCCCACCTCACCGTGATCGGGCACTCCTACGGCTCCACCACGATGGGACACGCGCTGAGCGACCACGACGTCGACGTCGACGAGGCGATCGCCATCGGCAGTCCCGGCCTCGGCGCCAACGCCGACGACGTCAGCCAGATCGACGTCCCCGACGGCCACTTCTTCGTCGGCCGCAACTCCGACGACCCGGTCGCCGACCTGGGTGACAAGGGCTGGGTCAACAAGGGGGACGTGTTCGGTGCAGGTCGGGGCACCGACCCCTCCACCGACGACTTCGGCGGTCGGCGGTTCGAGGCCGAGGACACCGGCCGAGGCGGCCCGCCGGACGGCTGGGTGGACCTCACGCCCGGTGTGCCGGACACGCTGATCTGGGAGCACTCGAACTCCATCGAGATGCACACCAGCTACTACGAGCCGGACAGCGAGTCGCTGTGGAACCTGAGCCAGATCGTCACCGGCCACACCGGTGACGCCGACATCATGAACGCCGACCACGTCTACGACCCGTGGTACGACGGACCTCGTGACCCAGAGAAGGATGCCGACGTGAGCCAGCCGAGCACCTCGCGGCGGGTCCCATGAGGGCTGTGACGGTGGTGCTGCTGTCCCTGTCCCTGCTGCTGATGGCCTGCGGCCCGGACAACGGTGGCGCCGGCGGCGACGAGAAGCAGCAGGCCGACGACCTCGAGGCGGCCCGCGCCCGGGTGCTCGACGACGTGACACCGGTGCTCAGCGACCTCGGCGCCCGCCTTCCGGCGCAGCTCCGGTTCAGCAGCGGCAAGTACAACGCCTGCAAGAACGACTTCTCGGGCGCGACCGCGGTGACCTATGCGGTCAACGGGCGGCTCGACCTGTCGGGGGCCGGCCCGGTGAGTCTCGACGCGGTCCGGGCGGCCTTCACCGACGCCGGCTTCGAGGTCGAGGACGAGGACGACGGGATCACCGTGGCGGCGACCAAGGGCGACACCAGCGCCACCGTGTCGACCCTCGAGGGCGAGCCGGCGCTGCTGTTCGCGGCGAGGGACGACGGCTGCTACGAGGTCGGCGGCGACCGGGCGCGGGCCTACTCCGTGGACAAGGACCCGATCACTCTCGGTTGAGTGACGGGTGAGGCTCGTGGGGCGTGTCCTCCCGGGGAACGGCCGGTCCTGAACTTACGCTCGATCCGGGTGCGCTGCGGCGCACCCGACTTCCCCGACAGATCGAGCAAGGGTCCCTTCATGGCGAACAGTCTCATCGGCCGTGACATGGCTGTCGACCTCGGCACCGCCAACACGCTGGTGTACGTCCGCGGCAAGGGCGTGCTCCTCGACGAGCCGTCCGTGGTGGCGCTGAACTCCACGACCAACGAGATCCTGGCCGTCGGACACGAGGCCAAGCGCATGATCGGCCGCACGCCCGACAACATCGTCGCCATCCGCCCGCTCAAGGACGGCGTGATCGCCGACTTCGACGCGACCGAGCAGATGCTGCGCTACTTCATCCAGCAGGTGCATCGCCGTCGCTACTTCGCCAAGCCTCGGCTGGTCATCTGCGTCCCGAGCGGCATCACCGCGGTCGAGCAGCGTGCGGTCAAGGAGGCCGGCTACCAGGCCGGCGCCCGCAAGGTCTACATCATCGAGGAGCCGATGGCGGCCGCGATCGGCGCCGGGCTCCCGGTCCACCAGCCGACCGGCAACATGGTCGTCGACGTCGGCGGCGGTACGACCGAGGTCGCGGTCATCTCGCTGGGCGGCATCGTCACCAGCCTCTCGATCCGCACCGCCGGCGACGACCTCGACCAGGCGATCGTCGCGTGGATGAAGAAGGAGTACTCCCTCATGCTCGGGGAGCGCACCGCCGAGGAGATGAAGATGACCCTCGGGTCGGCCTTCCCCCTGCCGACCGAGCCGGAGGCCGAGATCCGCGGCCGCGACATGGTCTCGGGGCTGCCCCGCACCGTCGTGGTCTCCAGCGCCGAGGTCCGCCAGGCGCTCGAGGAGCCGCTGCACAACATCATCGACGCCGTCCGCAGCACCCTCGACCAGACGCCGCCCGAGCTGGCCGGCGACATCATGGACCGCGGCATCGTCCTCACCGGCGGCGGCGCGATGCTGCGCGGCCTCGACGAGCGGCTGCGGCACGAGACCGGCATGCCCGTCCACCTCGCAGAGGACCCGTTGTCGTCGGTGGCCTACGGCGCCGGCAAGTGCGTGGAGGAGTTCGAGGCGCTCCAGCAGGTCCTCGTCTCCGATCCGAGGCGCTTCTGATGGGGGCCTTCGGGGGGCACGAGGGCCGGGAGCGACGCTGGACCGGGCTCGACAAGCTGGAGTCGCGCAACCGTCCGCCGCGCTCGTTGCTCGTGGCGCTGGTCCTGGCGAGCGTCACGCTGATCACGCTGGACGTGTCCGGTGGCGGCAGCTCGCCGCTCGAGCCGGCGCGGCGCGCGGTCGGTGAGGCCTTCGGTCCCGCCGAGGCCGGCGTCGCCGCGGCCGTGCGCCCCTTCACCGCCGTGCCCACCTGGTTCCGCAGCAAGGGCGACCTCGCCGACCAGGTCCGCGACCTCGAGGCCAGCAACGCCGAGCTCAAGGGCCAGGTGGAGCTCGCCGGCTTCGACCGCAACCGCCTCGAGCAGTACGACGGACTCACCACGGCCGCGGAGGACCTGGGATCGGCCCTCGTCCCGGCCCGCGTGGTGGCGCTGGGCTCGCGCCAGTCGCAGAGCTTCACCGTCACCATCGACGCCGGCTCCGAGGCGGGGGTCGGCCCGGACATGACAGTCGTCAACAACGACGGTCTCGTCGGCCGGGTCCTCCGGGTCACCCGCACCACGGCCACCGTGCTGCTCGTCATCGACCCCGACTCGACCGTGGGCGGCCGCGTCGGCTCGAGCATGGAGATCGGCTTCGTGACCGGCAGCGGCTCGCTCGACCAGAAGTCGGGGCTCGACCTCCGGCTCGTCGACGACGCCTCCGTGCCGGCTCGCGACGACACCGTCGTGACGTGGGGCAGCGCGACCGGCCCCTACGCGCCGGGCGTCCCGATCGGCACCATCAAGGAGGTCTACAGCTCCCTGCGCGAGGCCTCCCAGCGTGCGGTCGTGAAGCCCTTCGTGGACTTCTCCGCCCTCGACGTCGTCGGCGTGATGGTGCCGAGCGGCTCCCGCAGCGACCGCGCCGTGATCGAGGCGGACGGGAGCCTGCGATGAAGGGCCTGAGGCTGCTGATGGCCCTCGCGGCCGTCGTCGTCGCGCTCGTCGTCCAGGTCACGCTCTTCCCGCACGTCGCCTGGCACGGCATCGTGCCCAACCTCTGCCTTCTGGTCGTGGTCGCGGC
>JBEVFC010000307.1:0-12098 GCA_040512455.1 Nocardioides sp. | reverse complement strand
GACCGCGCGGCGGCGGAGGCGGCCTCCCAGAGCGCCGGCGACCACGGCTTCGCCCCGCAGCCCGGGCTGGCGTTGCTGTGGCTGGCGCAGGGACGGACCCAGGCGGCCACGGCGGCGGTACGTCGCCTGCTCGCCGAGGCGACCGATCCCGTGCACCGTTCGCGGGTGCTGCCGACGGCCGTCGAGGTACTGGTCGCGGCCGACGACCTCGACCACGCGCGCACGAGGGTCGCCGAGCTCGACACGATCGCCGCCTCGTTCGGCTGCCCCGCGCTGGTCGCCGCCGCGGCGTACTCCGCGGGGCTTGTCGAGCTCACCGCCGGCGATCCGGCCGGTGCGCTGCCCTACCTGCGCAAGGCGACCGCGCTGTGCACACGCGTCGAGGACCCGTACGCCACCGCTCGGGTACGGGTGCTGACCGGACGGGCGCTCGCGGCACTGGATGACGACGACTCGGCCCGGCGCGAGCTGGAGTCGGCGGCCCGCGCGTTCGAGGCGTTGGGCGCCGGGCCCGACGCGACCGCCGTACGGCGCCTGCTCGAGCCGGACGCCGCCCCCGACGGCCTGACGCCGCGCGAGGTCGAGGTGCTGCGGTTGGTCGCCTCGGGGCGCAGCAACGCCCAGATCGCCACCGAGCTGGTGCTCAGCGAGAAGACCGTGGCCCGGCACCTCAGCAACATCTTCACCAAGATCGGGGTCGGGTCGCGGACCGCCGCGGCGGCATACGCCTACGAGCGCGGGCTGGCCTGACTCACGCGCGGGGCTTGCCGAGCAGGAAGGCGAAGACCGTGACCGCCGAGAACGCCCACCCCTTGCGGGCCGCCTCCTTCTGCGCGGCGAGGGCGGTCACGACCTCGTCGACGCTGAGGGTGCCGTCCGCCACCGCCGCGGCGCCGGCCTGACGCAGCCGGGCGGCGTCCTCCAGCACCTCCTGCGGGAACAGCAGCGCCGACGAGCCGATGTCGGGGTCGACGGTGAAGCCGGCGGCGATCGCCTGGCGGGGCAGGTGCCGGGCGGCGTACGGGTTCGGCACCCGCGACAGGAACGCGTCCTGGAGGGCGGTCTCCACGTGCCGCGACAAATCGGACTCGACATTGGATCCGTGGTCGGCGTCGAGCACCAGCGCCCGGCCTCCCGGACGCAGCACGCGCGCCATCTCGTGCAGGGCGGCCTGCGCGTCGTCGACGTGCTGGAGCACCCGCTCGCACCAGACCAGGTCGACGGACTCGTCGGGGAACGGCAGCGCCGCCGCGGTGCCGTCGACGTACGTCACCTCTGTGCCGTCGGACCGCTCCTCCGCCAGCTCGCGCAGCACCGGGTTGGGCTCGACTCCGGTGACGCTGCCCTCGGGTCCGACCAGCTCGGCGAGCTCACGGGCCATCGTGCCGGTGCCGCTGCCGATGTCGACGACCCGCTCCCCACGCCGTACGGCGGCCCCGGCGAGCGCCCAGTCCCGGAGCCGGCGGATGGGCGGCGCCTGGTCCTGGAAGTCGAGGATCCGGACCATCAACGCGACGGCCGGATCGTCGACGGTGCCGCGCTGGAACGCGCGACCGAGCAGTGGCGGGTCCTCGCCCGAGTCGGCCATCGGGACACCTCGTCTCCCGGCGCCGGGCAGCGCCGACCGTTCGAGCATCACCCCGTACGGCGGTGGGTCACCAGACCCTTTCGGGTCATCCGGCCGCGGTCAGTCGCCGTCAGCGCTGCTCGCAGACGATGCCGTCACGGTCCGTGTCGAGCTCGCGCAGCTCGCGGTAGAGCCGCTTGCCCACGGTGAAGCCCTTCACCTTGCGCTCGCCCTTGACGATCTTGTCCTTCGCGTGCGGGCGGCCGACGCCGTGCGGGTGGTGCGCGTTGACGCGCTTGCACTCGGCGGCGGTGTCCAGGGCCGAGGCCGGTGAGGTGTCGGTCATCCCGGAGAACAGGGTCCACATCGAGGCCAGCACGACCAGGGCGAACAGGCCGACCAGGAGACCGGCGGTGGCCAGCACCGCGGACCCCGCGCGGGCACCCCGCCTGGCGGACCGCTCCCGGAGCTGCTCGGAGGGCTGCTGGCGGTGGCTGCCGGTGCGGCGGCTGGAGAAGGCCTCCTCATGGATCGGCTGCGCGGCCTCGTCGAGGGCGTCCGCGACGTCCTCGGCGATCGAGAAGGCGCGGACGGGCGAGAAGTACGCCGGTTGCCCGAGCAGCTGCTTCTCGAGGGTGGCGGTCGTGCTCACCAGCACCTGCCCGGCCCGGCCCGCGAGCTCCTCGTCACGGACGAAGCAGACGACGCCGTGGACGTGCCGCACGTCGAGGCTGACCAGGCGCTCGCCGATGGCGACGGCGGCCGCGGACTGCGTGTCCAGGCTGCTCTGTCGGTTGCGGTGGTTGACCCGCAGGCCGCCGTTCTTCAGGGCGATCGAGCCGGTCGAGGTGTCGCTCTGGATGACGTAGACGCCGGCCGGACCGACCGCGATGTGCGGGATGGTGACCTGCGGACGACCGGGCCAGGGGACGTCACGGAAGATCGTCCACTCGGTGGTCGGCAGCTGGCTGAGAACGGCGTCGATCGCCGCGGGGGATTCTCCGGTCATGTCAAGGAGACCTCAGAAACCGAGGATCATGACGCAGATCAGCACCGCGATCATCGCGACCAGCGAAATGACCACTGCCAGCGGGCCGGTACGACGGGCGGTGGTCGTCGCGGACTCGTCTGGGTCGGCGGCGGGTCGGGGAGCCACCGGGCGACTGTTGAGAGCGTCGTACCGGTCGAGCCTTCCGGTGATGGCCCGCACGCGTTCCCGGCGCAGCCGCGCCGACCTTCCGAGCAGCATGGACTCGAGGTTGGCGGTCGAGCAGGCGAGCACGCCCCGCGCCGTTCCGGTCAGCCACTCGTCGCGGACGAAGCACAGCACCGGCTGGACCTCCTTGGCATCCACGGAGTGCAGCATCTCGGCGATGGCGACCGCCGCCTCGACGGCGCCGACCAGCTCGCTGTCGCGGACGAGGCCGTTGAGCCGGACCTCGTCCTTCGCGACGGTCACCCGTCCGGACCAGCCGAGCGAGTCGATCACGAAGACGCCCTTGGGACCCACCACCACGTGGTCGAGCGTGGCGAACTCGCGGGTCGGCCAGCGCAGGTCCCGGTAGACGGTCCACTCCGCGGGATCGAGCGTGGACAGGACCCGCGCGACGGCCTCAGCGTCGGCAGTCGCGTCGTGCCACGTCTCCGCAGGGTGGGTCATCGAATGCCTCTCCGTCCGCGTGCGAACATCCGCGACCCTCGGGAGCCGGGCCGCGGTGATATGGAGAGCGTAAGTTACCAATTGGCTCCTCGCGCGCGTTTCCGGCCACTCGATCGGTGGATTTGCGGCGGCGGCGGCCCCGGCGCACCGCTGCCGGGGCAGCACGATGAGGCGACCGCCCCTGCGGGCGCGTACGGTGAAGGGAGCGGCCAGCCGGCGGCGTGGAGCGCAAAGAGGTCAGTTTCGATGGAACGCAGCGCGTACTGGACCGCCGAGGACGAGCAGCCGGTCACTCGTGAAGAGGCCGAGAAGGCTTGGGCGGTCGAGGCTCAGCAGGTGCTGACCCGGGTCGCGGCGACCTATCGCGGCACCATCGAGTCGAACGAGCTGGCCAACGAGTTGCAGCAGGCCACCGGCATCCACACCCGTGCCCAGGTGCGCACCTGGCTCGGGTCGGTGCTCACCACGATGGCCCGCCAGGGCCACGAGCTCGGCGAGCCGCCCCTGGCGTCGCTCGTCGTGCAGAAGTCCACCGGCATGGTCGGCACGCGCTACGACGAGATCCTGAAGGCCACCGGCGCCGAGCCCGCGGCCACCGACTACGAGCGCGAGAAGCTCGCGGCCGACGCCCGGCTCGAGTGCTACCGCTGGGCCGACGCGGACATGCCCGACGACGGCGGCAAGGCAGCCCTCACGGCGCGGTACGCCGCCTCCGAGTCGCGGGCCCGCAAGCAGCGGCTCGCCGAGGCCCCGGCCAACGTGTGCCCGACCTGCTTCATGGCCATCCCACCGACCGGCGAGTGCGACAACTGCGGCTGACCCCGCGCTACGGTCGCTCCATGACCCAGCACCCGGACGACGAGCACGACGAGGCGCGCGACGAGGAGCGGATCGACACCCGGTCGGAGCTCCTCCCCGAGGAGAAGGCGGCGGGCAGCGACAACCCGCACGACCAGGCCGAGGCGATCCTCGCCGAGTCCGACGAGCGCACCGCGCATCCTGAGGAGACCCGCGAGGAGTCGACCCAGACGCCGGACCAGCAGAACCCGAACGAACCGGCCTGACGGGTCAGCGCCGGAGCCGGAGCGACGCGCCGACGTCCACGCAGGCGCTGCTACCGTCGACGGGTGACCGAGCTACCTGGCGAACGCAACGTGCTCGGCGGCGAGCTGGAGCCGTGTGGCAGCGACCCGGTCACCGGCTACTACCGCGACTCGTACTGCCGGGTCGGACCCGAGGACGTCGGCGTCCACGGCGTGTGCGTGGTGATGACCTCGGAGTTCCTCGCCCACCAGCAGTCGGTCGGCAACGACCTGTCCACCCCACGGCCCGAGTGGCACTTCCCCGGCCTCTCCCCGGGTGACCGCTGGTGCGTGGTCGCCGCCCGCTGGAAGCAGGCGTACGACGACGGGGCGGCCGCCCCGGTCGTGCTCGCCTCCACACACGCCCAGGCACTCGAGGTGGTCCCCCGCGAGCTGCTGCTGGAGCACTCCGTCGACGTGCCGCCCGACCTCAGCTCGCTCTAGGGCTCCCAGCGCTCGACAACGCCAGCGCGTCCGGTGAGGTCCCAGAGCAACGACTCCGGGGTGCCGAGCTGGGCCTGCGCGCTCGGCGTCGCCTGGAGCGTCTCGAGGGTCTTGATCAGCTCGTCCATCGTCAGCGGCAGGAACGCCGGCGGCACCGCGGCGTACCCCTTCGGGACCGTGTCGGTGACGTCGGTCGGCATGATCAGCGGCCGTCCGGTGCGGTGCTGCGCGTCGGGCGGCAGCCAGAGACCGAAGGGCACGTGGGCGCGCGGCGCCAGCAGGGATGCCCACGGAACCGATGTGGTGGTGAGACCCCACCGGTGTTCGACTCCTCCGCGGGTCAGGTAGACGCCACCGGCGTCGGCGCCGGTCAGGAACGGCAGCACGAGC
This sequence comes from Nocardioides sp., assembly GCA_040512455.1. Classification (GTDB taxonomy): domain Bacteria; phylum Actinomycetota; class Actinomycetes; order Propionibacteriales; family Nocardioidaceae; genus Nocardioides. The sequence continues at coordinate 6,955 of JBEVFC010000307.1, read as the reverse complement.
AGCAGCGCGTACGCCGCCACCAGGCCGCCGACGACCACTCCCGCGATGCTGTCGTTCAGCGCCCCGACCACGACCGTGGTGACGCCGAGGGCAAGGAACCCGAACGCGATCGCGGCGGCCGGCAGCAGCGCCGCCCGCGACCGGAGGTACGCCGTCGCCGGTGCACCCGACGGCGCGATGGTCAGCACCGCACCGCGCTGCGGCCGTCGGTTCCACCACCAACGGGTGAGCACGGTGACCGTGGTCGCGACGCCTCCGACGCTCGGCAGGCCGAACAGCAGCACCAGCCAGACGTACCCCAGCAACGCGCCCAGCGCCGCCACGGCGCCGACGAAGGCCGTGAAGCACACCGTGAACACGAGCACCGACAGGTACCTGCCCGGGCGCCCCGAGTCCAGCGCTCTCCGGATGATCCAGGGACCGTTCCGCGCTCCCCAGGCACCCCCCGCTGCTGACATGCCGACGATTGTGCCGCGTGGTGGCGAAGGGGGCTGGTCAACTGCGACATAGCAGACGCGCTAACCGACACTCGACGAACCGCGAAATGCCCCCTGTGGACAACCCGCCGGGACGTCTCCGAGAGCGTCGCAAGAACGCACGGCTCGGCACGCAAGAATGCACGGTTCGGCACAGGAAGGCACGGGCGGCACCTGGGGTCATGCGACGTCAGAGCTCTTGCGGCAGAGGTCGGCGAGCTCCAGACACCTGGCCCGCATCGGGTCCACGAGGTGCGCCGCGATGTCGCGCCAGGCCTCCTCGTGCCGCGCTCCGGTCACGGAGTGACGAAGCGCCGCCATCATTCCCGGATGCAGGACCAGGGCCCCGAACATCTGCGCCAGGCACGGTCGCCCCTCGGGTGGCACCCGCACCCAGCCCGGAAGCATCTTCCGGCAGACGTGGACGGCGTCGCCGACCACGTCACCCGTCAACGGCCAACCATGGTCGAGGAGCCGGGACAGCGCCGCGTCGTCATCGAGGGCGTAGCGCCACACCCAGACCGGTACGTCGGTGAGCAGCGGGTGCTGCTCCCGCCAGGAGTACAGCCGGGGGAAGCGGCCGGCCTGATAGTCGCGAGTGACCTCCATCAGCCAGCGACCCGGGTTCGCCGCCACCCGTGTCGCCAGACCGGGGTCCACCGGCACGGGCAGCGACTCGAACATCAGACCCGGCTCGGTGTCGATGGGAACGACGCGTCCGATCGCGCAGTCGCCGGGCTCCAGCTGGCCGGCGCAGCCAACGTCGAGCACGTCGATCCCGGCCCCCGAGGTCAGGTCGGTGAACCTGGCTCTCCCGCCACCCTCGCCCTCGAACCGGAACCCGCCCATCGCGCTCCCTGTCCACGCGTGCACCGGACCCGCCCGGGCCACCAGCTCGGGCGCGGCATCCTCCTCCAGGAACTGCCGCAGCCCTCCGCCGTCGAACACGACCAGCTGCCGGTAGATCCAGTCATGACCGAGGAGCAACCCGCAGAACTCCTCGACGCGCAGTCCGTAGGGCCGGCGCGGGTCGACGTCCATGGCGTGCGCCGCCCGGATGGTGTCGTCACGGGCCAGGTGGGTGCGGGCGACGGTGTCCACCGTGATCCAGCGCGTCACCTGCTCGATGATCCAGCGGGCGTGCCCCCAGGCCGGCACGGCCTCTCCCAGCTCGACGAGCTGACGCAGCATCACCCGGTGCGGGTTGTCGGGGAACGGACCGACCGCCTCGTGGTGGAACAACGCCCGCTCCGGATCTCCTGCCGCCTCCGCCGCGAAGGACTCGTGGAGATGGGCGAGGTCCTGGTCCGTCATCCGGGCCATCGGCGGTGATGTCGCGCCCACCCCCGACCGTCCGGCGCGGGCGCGTCGAGCGCGCTCCCGTCGTACGTAGGCGGTGGACCGGTTGCGGGAACGACGGCTGCGTGAGGTCGGCATGCCGAGCAGCCAAGACGGCACACGTGCCGAGCGCCAGCGGTCCCTGGCCCGCCTGTGGATGACCGCCTGATCGACGCGCGCCCAGCTGCACGGACGTCGCCTGTGGATGACCGTTGGCGCACGGCGAGAAGTCGTCGCACGCTGGTGCCATGGACTCATTCGACCGACACATCCACACCCAGGCCGAGCTGGAAGCAGCGTGGCGCGACCTCGTCACGCCCCTCGGCTGGGGCAGCCCACGCTTCTGGATCATGCTCATCGGGCCTTCCGGGAGACCACTGCCCCAGCTCATCGAGATCGACGAGCTCGACGGCCCACCGCAGGACGACGACGTCGAGCGGGGAGCGCAGTTCCTGCGGATGCTCGCCGGGGAGCTGGGCATCCCCGACCCCCGTGTCGCGTTCCTGTACGCACGGCCGGGCAGCGAGGGCACCCAGGCGCTCGACCGCAGGTGGGCGACGTCGTTGGCTGCCATGGCCCGGCGCGCGGGGCTGGTCTGCGAGCCGGTTCACCTGGCCAACGACGTGCGCATCGTGGCGATCCCCCTCGACGAGCTGGACGCCGCCTGAAGGACACACGCCCCGGCGTGCGGGGACCTTGGACCCTGCACCGGGCCTGGGTCCGGCGCGAGGGTGGGAACCGTAGGAATGCCATCACCCCAGTGGAGGTCGGCCCATGAGCTCGTCCACCTACCCCGTCCGCGTCGACGCGCGTCTCGACGACCAGCTCAGCCGATGGTTGTGGCTGGTGAAGTGGCTGCTGGCCATTCCGCACTTCATCGTGCTGGCCTTCCTCTGGGTCGCGTTCCTGGTGCTCTCGGTGATCGCGCTGGTCGCGATCCTGTTCACGGGGCGCTATCCGCGCGCCATCTTCGACTTCAACGTGGGCGTGCTGCGCTGGACCTGGCGCGTCATGTACTACACGTACGGCGGGCTCGGCACCGACCACTACCCGCCGTTCTCCCTCGAGGAGCGACCGGACTACCCGGCCCACCTCGAGGTCGCCTATCCCGAGCGCCTCTCCCGCGGGCTGGTCCTGGTGAAGTGGTGGCTGCTGGCGATCCCCCACTACCTGGTGCTCACCCTGTTCGTCGGCGGCGGGTGGTACGCCGCGTCGGGCGACGATCGCTCTCGTCAGTGGGGCGGCGGACTGATCGGACTGCTGGTGCTCATCGCCGCGGTGGTGCTGCTGTTCACCGGGCGCTACCCCCGCAGCATCTTCGATCTCGTGCTGGGGCTGAACCGCTGGGCACTGAGGGTCGCGGCGTACGTCTCCCTCATGACCGACGTCTATCCGCCGTTCCGCCTCGACATGGGCGGCAGCGACCCCGGCACCGGCGTGCTGGCCCTGGGCACGCCGCCGGTGGAAACCACCACGCCTGCGCCGACGGGCCCCCCACCGACGGGCCCCCCGCCGACGGCTCAGGGGCCGAGCGGCGGCGGCCCGCCCACACCTCCGCCGCCCGCCTCGCGCTGGGGCGCCGGCCGGATCGTCGCGGTGGTCATCGGCTCGATGATGGCGATGACGTCCCTGGGGCTGCTGGCCGGTGGCCTGGCGCTGAAGGTCGGCGACAGCCTGTTGCGTGACGACGCGGGCTACCTGATGAGTCCCACGGAGAGGTACGACTCCGCCGGCCTCGCGGTGACCTCGGACAACATCGACCTCCAGGGCGGCTCCGCGGACCTCGATCTGGCGAGCCGCTGGCTCGGCACCGTCAAGGTCGAGGCGACGTCACGCACGCCGGGGGGCATCTTCGTCGGCATCGCCCGGACCAGCGACGTGGACGCCTACCTGCGGGGCGTCGCCCACACCACCGTCACCGACCCGTCGGGTGACCACGGCGACCCCGACACGACGTACGTCAACGGCAGCCGCCCCGCCCTCCAGCCCGCCGACGAGTCGTTCTGGGTCACCTCCTCGGAGGGCACCGGGAGGCAGGTCGTGACCTGGGACCCCGATGACGGTGACTGGACGATCGTCGTGATGAACGCCGACGGCTCCGCGCCGGTCCGGGCGGACGTCGCCGCCGGCGCCGAGGTGCCGATCCTCGACGACGTGGCCTTCGGGCTGCTGGTGGCAGGTCTCGTCCTGCTGGCGCTCACGGTGCTGGTGCTGGTGCTCGCGATCCGGCGCCCGGCCGACGCGGACGACTGACCCAGCCGGCCACCGACTCAGCCGGCGAGCGACCGAGCCGCGACCACCGGGTCCCGCCACACGACCGCGGTGCCGTCGAGCACGACGACCCCGTCCTGGTTCAGGATGCGCGTGGCGAGCGTGGTGACGGGCTTGTCCTCCCGTGCGTCGGTCACGGTCACCTCGGCGGTGATCTCGTCACCGGGCCGCACCGGCGCGAGGAACTTCCACGCAACCTCGAGGAAGACCGAGCCCGGCCCGGGCAGCTGCTCCGCGACGACCGCGTTGAGCAGGCCGGACGTGACGCCGCCCTGCACGACCAGACCGCCGAACCGGGAGGCCGCGGCGACCTCCTCGTCGTAGTGGATCGGGTTCCGGTCGCCGCTGATCTCCGTGAACAGCTCGATGTCTCGGGCGCTGACGAGGCGGGTACGGCGGGCGACGGCGCCGATCTCGGGAGTGGTCATGCGTCCAGCATGCCAACGGCGGCTTCCCTCGGCCTTCCCTCATCGGGTCGTCCCTGCCGCTCCGACCGAGGAAGGCGGCGGGAAGGCCCGAGGAAGGGACCCGGCGCACTCTCGTGGTCGATCGAAGACCCGACCAAGGAGTGAACCATGCACACCCACCTTCCCCTCGACGCCGCCCGCGCCTTCGAGGCCGAGATCCGCCGGCGGGGCAACAAGCCGGAGCGCCTGTTCGCCCAGGAGCTCGAGCGCGAGCGGCGGTCACGCCGCTCCCGGCGTCCGCGGTGAGCGCCGCGTTCCCGAACGCGGTCGCGGCCGCCCCCGCACCGACCGCCCAGGCCGACCGCCGGCACCGGATGCGGGCCGGCTTCCGGGCGATGACCCCGGTCCTCGCCGCGTTCGCGCCGTTCGCCCTGGTGGTCGGCACCGCGGTGGCCTCGAGCAGCGACCCCTGGTCCGCGTGGGTCGGCACCTGGCTGGTGTACGGCGGCGCGGCGCAGGTCGCCGTCCTCGACGTGGTCGCCCACGGTGGCGGCTGGGTCTCTGCCGCCATCGTGGGCCTGCTGATCAACGTGCGGCTGGCGGCGTACGCCGCGGCCATGGCGCCGGCCTGGCGCGCCGAACCGGCGCGCCACCGGATCGCTGCCGCGGTGATGCTGACCGACGCGCCCTGGGCTCTGGCCAGGGATCGCAGCCGTGACGACCCGGCGTACTTCCTGGGCGCCGCGCTGGCGCTCTTCCTGGCGTGGCCCGCGATGGTCACGGCGGGTGCCTTCGTCGGGTCCCGCGTCGACGCCGGCCCGGTGGCCGACCTGCTGCTGCCGCTCACGCTCGGCGCGGTCGTCGCGCCCCAGCTGCGCCGGCGGCCCGCCGCGGCCGCGATCGCGGCCGCCCTCGTCACCGCCGTCGTCACCTCGGACATGGACGCCGGTACGGCGCTGCTGCTGGCGGCGGCCGCAGGCACCGCCGCCGGCCTGGCCGCGGAGCGTGCCCGATGACCGTCCTGATCGCAGTGCTGGTCGTCGGTGCCGGCAGCCTGCTGTTCCGCGTCGTTCCCCTGCTCGGGGCGCGGCACCTGCCCGACCCCCTGACGAACGCCGCCGGACTGGCCGGGCTCGCGGTGATCGCCGCGCTCTCCGTCCGCGCGGTGCTGCACCACGAGGACGCCGGCATCGTCGCGGCCCCGCTCGTCGCCGCCATCTCGATCGGTGTCGGGCTGGTGCTCGCGTTCCGCGGCCGCTCCGTCGCGACCGCCGTCGCGGCCGGCCTGGCGACGTACGTCGTCCTCGCCGCGGCCCTTCCTTCCCCGGCCTGAGAGCCGGGGGAAGGCCGAGGGAAGGCCGACCGCGCATCGTCGTACCCACCTGGCACCGGACCTCCCGCTGCCACGAACCAAGGAGAAGCACATGACCACCACCACCACATCGCCCCAGTCCCGCAACGGCGTCGACGTCGCCACGCTCTTCGCGACACTCGACGCGGTCAAGGAGAACCCCGCCATCGCCAAGTTCCAGTTCCGGGCCCGCAACGCCTGGCAGGGCGGCACCCACAGCCGGTCGGAGTACTCCGACTTCTTCGGCGCCATGCAGGAGATGCGGCACAAGAACGTGACCGTCGTCGAGTCCGACCACCCCGAGGTGCTGGTCGGCGCCGACCACGCCCCGACACCCGTCGAGTACCTCCTGCACGCGATTGCGGGATGCCTCACGTCCGGCATCGCGAACGTCGCGTCCGCCCGCGGCGTCACCCTCACGAAGGTCAGCTCCACCGTCGAGGGCGACATCGACCTGCTCGGGATCCTCGGGCTCTCGGACCAGGTACGCAACGGCTACGAGCAGATCAAGGTCACGTTCCACGTCGAGGGCGACGCCGACGACGCCACGCTGCGCGAGATCGTCGAGCAGTCGCGCCGCCGCTCGGCCGTCTACGACGCGCTGACCAACCCCACTCCCGTCCACATCGAAGTAGTGACCGGCTGAGCCCGGTCGTGATCCGGGTCGGCCCGGCAACTCTCCCCCCGCCGGGCCGACCCATCGGAAGGAACCACCATGAGCCCCACCACCGTTGACACCGTCGTCATCGGAGCCGGCCACGCCGGGTTGTCCGTCAGCCACCTGCTCGGCCGGGCCGGGCGCGACCACGTCGTCGTGGACCGCGGCCGCGTTGCCGAGTCCTGGCGCAGCCAGCGTTGGGACTCGCTGCACCTGCTCACCCCGCGCTGGATGACGCGACTCCCGGGCTGGCGCTACAGCGGCCTGGGCCTCGAGGGGTTCATGCCCGCCCGCGAGCTCGTCAGTCACCTCGAGAACTACGCCGCCTCGTCGGACGCGCCGCTCGAGCTCGGGCGCGAGGTGCTCGAGGTCGCCCGGCACGACGAGGGCTACCGGGTGGTCGCGGACGGCGCCGCCTGGCAGGCCCGGCACGTCGTGATCGCGACCGGTCCGG
>JBEVFC010000298.1:0-14361 GCA_040512455.1 Nocardioides sp. | reverse complement strand
CGATGTGGACGCCGCCCCCGTGCCGCCGCGCCACCTGGGCGACCAGGGCGAGGCCGAGCCCGCGCCCGCCGCCGGCCTTCGTGGACCAGCCGCGCTCGAGCACCCGCACCCGGTCCTCCTCGGCGAGCCCGGGTCCGCTGTCGCCGACGGTGATCGTGAACCGGCCGTCGGTGACCTCGATCCGGACCGCCACCCGACGCTCGGCCCGGCCGACGACGGCGTCCATCGCGTTGTCGACGAGGTTGCCGGCCACGGTGACGAGGTCACGGGCCTCGACGTCGGGGGTGGGACCGGTGACCTCGCCGGTCACGGTGAGCTCGATGCCGCGCTCGGCGGCCTCGGCCGTCTTGCCGAGGAGCAGCGCGGCCAGCACCGGTTCGTCGACGGCGCCGACCACCCGGTCGGTGAGCAGCTGGGCGACCTGGAGCTCCTCGGTGGCGAAGTCGACGGCCTCGTCGGTGCGGCCCATCTCGATGAGGGACACCACGGTGTGCAGCCGGTTGGCGGCCTCGTGGTTCTGCGAGCGCAGCGACTCGGTCAGCCCGCGGACCACGTCGAGCTCGCCGGTCACCGCCTGCAGGTCGGTGTGGTCGCGCAGGGTGACGACGGCACCGACCTCGCGGCCGGCCCAGGTCGCGGGCGACGCGCTGACCACCAGCACGTGCTCGTCGGTGAGGTAGATGTCGTCGGCCTCGGCGGTGTCGCCGACAGCGGCCTGCACCAGCCCGGGCGGCAGCCCGAGGTCGTGGATGGACCGACCGACCACGTCGTCGGGCAGGTGCAGCAGCCGCCGCGCCTCGTCGTTGACCAGCTGGACGCGGTCCCGGTCGTCGAGCAGGAAGAGCCCTTCGCGGACCGCGTGCAGCACCGCCGAGTAGTACTCGTACATCCGGGTGATCTCGGCCTCGCCCAGGCCGTGCGTCTGCCGCCGGAGCCGCCGGCTGATCAGCCAGGCACCGGCGAGGCCGACCGCGAGCACCGCGGCGGCACTGATCGCGATCGGCACCAGGGCGGCGGCCAGCTCGCCCTGGATCCGGTCCACGGTGATGCCGACGGACACCAGTGCGACGACGCTGCCCCCGTCGGTCACCGGCACCACCGCGCGCATCGACGGGCCGAGCGTGCCGGCGTACTCCTGGGTGAAGTTCCGGCCCTCCGGGGCGCCGCCGAGGTCGCCGACGAACGGCTTGCCGAGCTGGGTGGGGTCGGGGTGCGAGTAGCGGGTCCGGTCGAGCGCCATCACCACCACGAAGTCGACGTCGGTGTCGGTGCGCACCTCCTCGGCGTACGGCTGCAGGGTGGCGCTCGGGTCCGGCTGCCGCAGCCCCTCGCGGACGGCGGGGGAGTCGGCGACGGCGAGGGCCACCGCGAGGGCCTGGTCGCTCGCGCTGCTGCGGGCGTCCTGCCGGGCGTCGTACGCCGCGAGGCCGAGCGCCACGAGAACCAGGACCACGACCACGAGGACCTGGAGGCCGAGCACCTGCCGGGCGACGGACCCCTCGGACCTGCGCATGTCGGGCATTCTGCCCCACCGACGGCCGGGCCCGGCCCGGCGCCGCCGTGTGAACTCAACGAACAGAACAGTGACCGGCGTCACATGGATCCCCACGATGTGGGAACGGACCCGGGTGATCCACCCGGAGCAGACCAGGAGGAACCATGACCACGACCGGAGCACCCGGAGTCCCCGCGGCAGGTACGCCGCGGAAGAAGGACCGGACGCACTACCTGTACATCGCGGTGATCGTCGCGGTGGGGCTCGGCATCGCGGTCGGGCTGATCGCGCCCGACTTCGCCGTCGAGCTGAAGCCCCTCGGTACGGCGTTCGTCGCCCTGATCAAGATGATGATCCAGCCGGTCATCTTCTGCACGCTCGTGATCGGCGTCGGCTCGGTACGCAGTGCCGCCAAGGTCGGCAAGGTGGGTGGCCTGGCACTCGGCTACTTCATCATCATGTCGACCTTCGCCCTGGCCATCGGGCTGGTCGTCGGCAACCTCCTGCACCCGGGTGACGGTCTCAAGATCACCCCGGACACCTCCGCCGCGGGTGTCGCCCAGGCTGCGGAGGGGCACTCCAGCACCACCGACTTCCTGCTCGGCATCATCCCCACGTCGATGTTCTCCTCGCTCACCTCCGGCGAGGTGCTCCAGACGCTGCTGGTCGCGCTACTGGTCGGCTTCGCGCTCCAGGCGATGGGCCGCTCCGGTGAGCCCATCCTCCGCGGCATCGGTCACCTGCAGCGCCTCGTGTTCCGGGTGCTGTCGATGATCATGTGGGCGGCACCGATCGGTGCCTTCGGCGCCATCGCCGCGGTGGTCGGCGAGACCGGCGTGGACGCCCTCACCAGCCTCGCGGTGCTGATGTTCGGCTTCTACGTGACCTGCGCGCTGTTCGTCTTCGTGGTCCTGGGGACGCTGCTCAAGCTGGTCACCGGCGTGAACATCTTCTCGCTGCTGAAGTACCTCGCCCGCGAGTACCTGCTGATCGTGTCCACCTCGTCGTCCGAGTCCGCGCTGCCGCGCCTCATCGCCAAGATGGAGCACGCCGGGGTCGACAAGGCGACGGTGGGCGTGGTCGTCCCGACCGGCTACTCGTTCAACCTGGACGGCACCGCGATCTACCTGACGATGGCGTCCCTGTTCATCGCCGAGGCGCTGGGCGACCCGCTGTCGATCGGCGAGCAGATCTCGCTGCTGCTGTTCATGATGGTGGCCTCCAAGGGTGCCGCCGGTGTCACCGGCGCCGGCATGGCGACCCTGGCCGGCGGCCTCAGCTCGCACCGCCCGGAGCTCGTCGACGGTGTCGGCCTGATCGTCGGCATCGACCGGTTCATGTCCGAGGCCCGTGCGGTCACGAACTTCTCCGGCAACGCGGTCGCGACCGTGCTGGTGGCGCACTGGACGGACAGCCTCGACCGGGGCCGCCTCGACCGGGTGCTGGCCGGCAACGAGCCGTTCGACGAGGCCACGATGCTCGACGAGCACGGTGAGCTCGACTTCCCCGACGAGGACGGCATGAGGCCGGTCGACGAACGGGCACCCGAGCCGACCCGGTCCTGACCGGCTGTTAGGTTCGACGGTCCCGGTGGGGGTAAGCCCCCGCCGGGACCGTTGCTGTCTCGTCCCGGGAGCTCACCTCATGCCTGTCCCGTCCCCGACTGCCCGGCTCCGCCGGACCCTGTCCCGCGGCCTCGTGGCCGGGGTTCTCGTGCTCGTGGCCGGCTGCGGCGATGACGACGGTGGGGACTCCGCCCGCGAGCGGGGCGCCGAGGCGACGGAGAGCGGGTCGCCGGCCACCGCGACGTCCTCGCCGAGCGTCTCCGCGTCGGAGTCGCCCACGGCCTCCGACTGCCCGGGCTTCTGCGACTCCTTCGACGACCCCGCCTCCGGGTGGAAGGAGGAGAGCACCGCCGGCTACGTGACCTCGTACGACGACGCCGAGGGCGGCGCGTTCCGGGTCCTCACCCGCGAGAACTCCTCGCACGCCGCCACCGCGCCGACCACGGTGTCGTCGCTCTCCGAGGACTACTCGGTCACCGTGGACGTCGACACCCGCACCGCCGCCGGGATGCCCGAGGCCGGCGCCTACGGCATCACCTGCTGGAACCACCCCACCCAGGACGAGGCCGGTGACTCCGCCTTCCTGCTGTACGTCGACGCGCAGACCGCGATCCTGGGACTCTGGGACGAGATCTCCGCGGCCTACGTCCCGATCGCCGAGAAGCCCCTCTCGGGCGAGCTGAAGCCGGGGGAGACCAACCACCTGACCGCGACCTGCGCGCGCGTCCGGAAGTCCGGGCGGCCCGAGGCGCGGCTGGCGCTGAGCGTCAACGGCACCGAGGTGGTCACCGGGACCCACACCGGCACCGCCGAGCACCCGTGGGACGTGGGCGACGGCGTCGGCCTGGTCACCGCCGGTGCCGGCGCGGACGTGCGGTACGACGACTTCGAGGTCACCCCGGGCTGAGCAACGCTCACTCGGTGGCGTCGACCAGCTCGAGGCTGAACCGGGCGATCGCCGCGCGCTCCCGCGCCATGGTGGCCAGGTCCTCCGTGGGCGCCTGGTCGAGGTGCTCGAACGGCAGCGTCGAGAGCCCGGTGAAGATGAGCAGGTGCAGCGCGTGGGCCCGGCGCACCACCGGCTCCTCGATGCCGTTGCCCTCCAGGCGCAGCCCCGCGAGGTACGCCGGCACGATGGTCTCCTCGATCGCCGGGAGCTCGCTGGCGGACCGGCGCCCGATCTGGACGTCGCCGACCAGCAGCTGGCCGAGGTCGAAGGCGATCGGCAGCCGGCCCCAGAAGCCGTAGTCGATCAGCACGAAGCCGTCGGCACCACGGCGCACCAGCAGGTTGTTGGGGCAGGCGTCACCGTGCGCGGTGGCCAGCGGGAGGCCCGACAGCTCCTCGACGAGGTCGCCGGCCCGGTCCGCGGCCCGGAGAAGGCGACACCGGAGCTCCGCGTCGAACGCGCCGGCCACCAGCGGGTGCTGCCAGAGGTCGTCGTCGCGGAGCAGCGGCAGCACCTGCATCGCGAGCCGGCCGAGGTAGTAGTTGCGGATGTGGAAGTCGTGCCCGCCGACGTCGGCCCGCTCGGCGACCCGGGGGCTGGCCGCCAGGCGGCCGAGCAGGGTGGCCGCGGCGGCGTACCGGGGCAGGTCCCACCCGACCGCCTCCACGTCGATCTCCTCGAGCCACACCGCCGCCGACTTCTCGTCGAGGTCGATGACCGCGAGCGCCCGGGGCATCGCCAGCCCGGCGGGCAACCGGTCGCCGAGGTCGGAGCGGTAGGCGAGCGGTTCGGTGCGCCAGGGCACCGACGCCTCCGCCATGTCGCGGTAGTCCTCGGGGACGAACGCGAAGAACGGGGAGCGCGACCACGACTGGACGTGCTTGACGAACACCGAGAACGGCCGCGGGGTGTCGTTCTCGGCGACGGTGCCGCGCACCCGGTAGCGCCCGGCGGTGGTCAGCGCGGGGAGCTCGTAGGGGTACTCCTCGGCCGCGGAGTCCAGCAGTCGGGAGGCCCCGGGGTCCAGGCCGAGGCTGTCCGCGGCGATCCGGGCGAGCTGCTCGTCGGTGACGTCGGCGGGACCCAGGACGCTGCGATCGTGCATGGCGGACTCCCGGTCTCGAAGGTCTCCTCAAAGGTAAGGGTGCCTTATCATCCCGGTCAAGCAGTGCGGGGTGCCTCAGAGCCGGGGCGTGGTCCGCTCGACGATCCCGCTCAGGTCGCCACCCGGCAGTGCCCCGAAGGTGCCGCCGTACGTCGTGCCCAGGCGGCTGGCGCAGAACGCGTCGGCCACCGCGTCGGGTGCGAAGCGCACCAGCAGCGAGCCCTGGAGGCAGGCGGCCATCTGGCCGGCCAGCCGGCGGGCGCCGGACTCGAGGGTGGCCGCCTCGCCCAGCAGCGCGAGCGTGCTGTCGACCGCGGCGTCGAGCCGGTGGTCGGCGCCGCGGGCCAGGCCCACCTCGGTGATCCACGCGTGCAGCACCTCGGGCTCCCGGCCGAGCGCGCGGAGGACGTCGAGCGCGTTGACGTTGCCCGAGCCCTCCCAGATGGAGTTCAGCGGCGACTCGCGGAAGAGCAGCGGCAGCCCGGACTCCTCGACGTACCCGTTGCCGCCGAGGCACTCGAGGGCCTCCGCGACCATGAACGGGGTCCGCTTGCACACCCAGAACTTCGCCAGCGGGAGACCGATGCGGCGCAGCGCGGCCTCGTGCGGGTCGCCGGGGCGGTCGACGGCCGCGGCCAGCCGCAGGGCCAGCATGGTGGCGGCCTCGGACTCGACGGCGAGGTCGGCGACCACGTTCTGCATCAGCGGCTTGTCGGCCAGCCGGGAGCCGAAGGCGGAGCGGTGCGCGACGTGCCACGACGCCTCGGCGAGCGCCCGTCGCATCAGCGACGCGGAGCCGAGCACGCAGTCCAGCCGGGTCGCGGCGACCATCTCGATGATCGTGCGCACCCCGCGGCCCTCGTCGCCGAGACGTTGCGCCCAGGTGCCGTCCAGCTCGAGCTCGGAGGAGGCGTTGGACCGGTTGCCGAGCTTGTCCTTGAGGCGGACCACGTCGATGCGGTTGCGGTCGCCGTTGGGCAGCACCCGGGGCACCACGAAGCAGGTCACGCCGCCCTCGGCCTGGGCGAGCACCAGGAACATGTCGTTCATCGGCGCTGAGGTGAACCACTTGTGCCCGTGCAGGGTGTACTCCCCGTCGACGCCCGAGGTGCGCGCCTCGGTGACGTTGGCGCGGACGTCGGAGCCGCCCTGCTTCTCGGTCATCCCCATCCCGGCCAGCGCGCCGCGCTTCGTGGCGGCGGCCCGGATCCCCGGGTCGTAGGACCGCGCGGCCAGCAGCGGCGCCCACTCCTTGGCGAGCGCCTCGTCGGCCCGCAGCGCCGGCACCGCGGCGTACGTCATCGAGATCGGGCAGCCGTGGCCCGGCTCGGTCTGCGACCAGGCGAAGAAGCCGGCGGCGCGCCGGACGTGCGCGTGCTCGTCGCCCGCCTCCTGCTGCTCCCACGGCGCGGCCTGCAGGCCGTGGCCCACCGCCCGCTCCATCAGCCAGTGCCACGAGGGGTGGAACTCGACCTCGTCGATGCGGTTCCCGTAGCGGTCGTACGGCGTGAGCTCGGGGTGGTGCCGGTTGGCCAGCATCCCGTGCTCCCGCGCCTCTGCGGTGCCCGCCTCCGCGCCCAGCGCGACCAGGTCGTCGACGACGTCGGCACCGGCGTGACGGGTCACGGCCTCCACGAGGGCGGCGTCGGAGGTGACGACATTGTGGCCGGCCAACGGCGGCGCCTGGTTCGTGGTTGCACGGATGTCTGCGTCCATGTCGTTACCGTAGAGGCATGGCCGCCACGAGCAAGGAGGACGGGCTCGCGCGAGCGCTGGCCCACCAGCTCTGGCGACTCATCGTCACGACCACCTCGTCGTGCATGCGGTACCGGGTGACGGGGCTCGCCGCGGAGGCCGCGTTCTTCGCGGTCCTGTCGATGCCGCCGCTGGTCTTCGCCTTCGCCGGCGCGATCGGCTACCTCAGCGGGACGTTCAGCCCGGCCCAGGTCGGCGACCTGCGCAGCGCGGTGATCGACGTCTCGAGCCGCGCGATGACCGACAGCGCGGTCGACAAGATCATCCTGCCCACGTTCGACGACGTGGTCGGCGGCGGTCGGTTCGACGTGATCTCTATCGGGTTCATCCTGGCCCTGTGGTCGGGCTCCCGGGCGCTCAACGTCTTCGTCGACACCATCACGATCATGCACGGCCTCGGTGGCCACCGAGGGATCGTCAAGACCCGGGCGCTGTCGTTCCTGCTCTACGTCATGGGCCTGGTCACCGGCGTGATCACCCTGCCGCTGGTGATCGCCGGCCCGACGCTGGTCCGGCGGCTGGTGCCCGAGCGGGTCGGCTTCCTCAACGACCTCTACTGGCCGACCGTCATCGTGCTGTGCATCTGCTTCCTCGCCACGCTCTACCACGTGTCGGTGCCGGTGCGGACGCTGTGGCGCTACAACCTGCCGGGGGCCACGTTCAGCCTGGTGGCGTGGGTGCTGGGCTCCTACGTGCTGCGCTGGGTGCTCACCGCGACGGCTGCCGACAGCAGGTCGATCTACGGGCCGCTGGCCGCACCCATCGCCGTGCTCCTGTGGCTGTACGTCGTCTCGATCGCGGTCCTCATCGGGGCCGCGGTCAACGCCGCGTGCGACACGCTCTTCCCGCAGAGCTCGACGCAGTCGGCCCGGGTGGAGCTGGTGCGCCGGATCAGCGAGGTGCTGCCGCAGCGCCTCGCCGCCCGGCGCCCGGCGACGGGGGAGGAGACCCCGGCGACCTCGCCGGAGGCCGAGGCGGACGAGGGCGACCCGCCGACACCCGCTCCCCGACCCGAGGCTCGTCTGACCGCCGCGCCGCGCCCGGCGGAGCCGTCACGGAACGCCGAACGATCCGTGCCAGACTGACCGCGTGGCGAACCTGAACCTGCCGACTCCGGTCGTGATCGCGGGCGCCGGGCTTTGTCTCCTCGCCGGCTACCTGATCGGTGTGGTCGCCGGTCCCGACACACCGGAGCGCACCACCGGCACCGTGGACAGCTACAACTCCCGGACCAACGAGCTCTGTCTCTCGGGCGACTCCGTGGGGGACCAGGAGGGCGCGAACGACGACGGCGAGCTCTGTGGCATCTGGCAGCGGACGACCGCGTCGCGGAGGCCCCACAAGGGCGACACCTTCCGTTTCGTGTCGAAGGTGTCCGCGCAGCAGTCGACGCCCGACGACGACCGCATCCTGATCTTCGGCGAAGTCGACGACTGACGCCGTGGCGCACGAGAGCAGCAACCGACAGCTGGGGCGGGTCGCGCTTCCGGAGACCTCGCGTTCTCCGTGGTGGGAGCTGACCCGCCGGCTGATGCTGGCCTTCGCGATCCTCCTCGGCACCGTGCTGCTGGTCTACTTCGACCGGGACGGCTACTACGACAACAACGACCCGACACGTCAGGTGAGCTTCACCGACTCGATCTACTACACGACGGTGACGCTGAGCACGACGGGCTACGGCGACATCGCGCCGTACACCGACCGGGCGCGCCTGATCAACGCGTTCGTCATCACGCCGGCCAGGATCGCGTTCCTGGTGCTGCTGATCGGTACCACCCTCGAGGTGCTTGCCTCGCAGGGCCGGGACATGATCCGGGTCTCCCGGTGGAGGAAGAAGATGAACGAGCACGTCGTCGTGATCGGTTACGGCACCAAGGGACGCGCCGCGGCCGACACCCTGGTGCAGAACGGCCTGCCCAAGGAGGCCCTGGTGATCGTGGACCCCGACGCCACGGCGCTGGAGGACGCGCACGCCGACGGGCTGGCGATCGTCACCGGCGACGCCACCCGGCGCGAGGTCCTCCGCCGCGCCGCCGTGGGCCGGGCCAGCCAGGTCATCATCACCACCGCCCGTGACGACTCGACGGTGCTCGCCACCCTCACCGTCCGGCAGCTCAACCCGGACGCCTACATCATCGCCGCGGTCCGCGAGCAGGACAACGTGCCGCTGGTACGCCAGAGCGGTGCGGACTCCGTGATCACCTCCAGCGACGCCGTCGGCCGGCTCCTCGGCCTGTCGTCGCTGTCGCCGACGCTGGGCGAGGTGATGGAGGACCTGATGACCCACGGCTCGGGGCTGGAGGTCGCCGAGCGGGACCTGCTGGTCTCCGAGGTCGGTCGCCAACCCCAGGCACTGCCGGACCAGGTGATCGCGGTGGTCCGTGACGAGAAGGTCTACCGGTACTTCGACCCGGTGGTCACGCAGCTGGCCCGCGGCGACCGGCTGATCGTCGTACGCCCGGCCACGGAGCTGCCGTGGGCGCCCCGCCCCGGCACGCACAACGAGGAGACCACGGTCGACGAGGACTGACCTCGCTGGTCGGGTCGCGACGCGACACCGCCCCGGATCCCACAAGTGGCCGGGGCGATGTGGCTCCCGTGCGGCGACGCCCGCGGTGGGGGGCCGGGGCCTGAGTGTCGCAGCGCCCTCCGGGGGAGAAGGGTGGGAGCACCTCAAGCCTAGGTCGCGCCACGCAGAAGCTCACGCCACCCGTTCAGGGAACGCGAAAGGCCCCCGGGTTGCCGGTGCAGATGGCGGAAGTGGACTCGGCGGGTGTGCGCGTGCTCGACGGCGACGAGGTGAACAAGATCGGATTGGCCGTGGCGCGTTGGAAGGAGCTCGAGCGGGACCCCGGCCTCGAGGCCTAGTTACTGCAACCGCCTGCGGTCCTCCCGCCGTGCCGGCCCCCACGTCGCGGCCCGTCGCTCGGATGCATTCTCCGCAACAGACACCCATACCGGCGAACTGGATGCTGGGTGGCTTGTTGGCGGCCGTGGCTGGAGCCGTGTGCTTCCTGTTCGCCAAGGAGTTCGGTGAGAATTGGGCGCTAGCTGGTGCGCCGCTGCTCATCGCCGGAGGGCTTGCGTTCCAGTTCGGCGTCATCGCACAGGGAGTCTCGCTGGGTATCCGTCATGCGCGGAGCTTCGAGTAGTCGACGGCCCTGCTTGCTAGATGGTGCCCCCGAGTGCCGCTTGCATCCAAGCCTCCTTGGGCCTGCGTCTGGTCAGCGCAGGCGGTCATAGCGTCATCCATGAGGAGCAGCGGGTCGATGCACGCATGGCCGGCGGACTTCATTACCGCGAGCAGGTTGGGGGTGTCAGCGAACGATCGGTCAGGGCAGTCATTCGGGGATCTCGGTCTCTATTGGAGGAGGCACCACTCCATTTTCTGCATCTGGCCCGAACCTGTCCGACGAACGGTTCAACCAGACTCCCACCTGGACCACCAGGGTCCCGCTCCTAGGTTGCGCGATCGGGGGTAATGCGGGGCGAGCGCTGGGTACAAACTCTCCACCCGGAGTGTTCGGTGACGAGGCCATGCCGGGGTAGCTCGGCGCCGCCTGGGATGCCCGAGACAACCAGGGGCGGCGTCGGCACTACTACGGAATCTTGTGGCGGCAGGAACGCCGCCCGAGAAACTCGGGCACCCGGGCGGCGCCCTCTCCTGCGGCATCCCCGTTTCCCACGAAACGGCGCCTGCCGGAGCCAATGTGCAGGTCCGAGGGCTTGCGGACAGTCTGAGGGTCGCCCGAACCTGTGACAGGGGGGGCAGGAGCCCGATGCGACGTCGCCCCACCACCCCCGTTGCATGAGGCGACGTCGTCAAAGAGGCCCACGCCCGTCACCCCCGGTTCAGGTGCGTGGTGGGTGTTCCCCCAATAGTGACCGTAGGTGCTGCACCGCCCCCGCGCAATCACCCGCGGGGGTGGTGCCGATGTGGTGTCAGGGGAACCGCCCGCCTCCGGCGGGGGGCGGGAGGCGAGCGGCCCTTAATCACATTGGCACGGGGTCGGACGCTAGCTGGGGATGCAGTGGTGGGACCGCCAGGGTGTCGCGCACCCATCCAGACCGGGTTGGCGGCTTTACAGCCTGGACTCGATGGGACGCTCAATGACTGGGAATCCACCTCCGCCACCTCCGCCGCCGCCAGATCCGTTCAGGGATCCAGAGAAGCGGGATTTCCCGCCGCCACCGACCCCTGCTCTGCCGCAGCGCCCACGGCCCGATGCGAGGGAACGGCCGCGCTAGGTGAGTTCGGCGGATCTGAACAACATCAGATCCGAGACTCACGAACGGCCGGCATGCTGACGTGATCGGAACGCGACAACAGCCGACCGCGTCTCAATGTCCGAGCGCCGGAACCACATCCGGCCGTCCTTCCGCGTGAACGGCGTCCGGCCGGCGTGAGCTCGCTGGTACAGCCGCGCGCGCGTGATGCCAAGGACCGCGGCAGCGGTCGGAGCGCTGAGCCACACATCGCCGTCCTGGGGCGGTAGCTGGCGCTCCTCGTGCTCACCCCGCTCCTGTTCGCGTGCTCGAGCATCAGCTTCTCGCTCGGCTGCGTGGGCGCGGACGGACACGGCGCCGATCGAGGGATAGCCGCGGGCGCCACGCTTGCGGTGGGCGAGCCGTCAGTCCACCCCGCGGCATCTGGAGCTTGCTCACGAATCGGGGAAGGCGTCTTCGGGCTGCCAGCAGTGGTCGCCCCCACAGGACGGGCAGTTCACGAGCACGTTGTGGCGCGGCATGCGGGTCACGAAGGTCTCCCATGGGAGACCGACCTCGGTCGCTACCGGCTCGCCCGAGCGAGGGCACCGAATCATGACGGCGCTCACGACTTCACGGTAGATCCGTTTGGGGTCGATGGCGGACCTTATGCGAGCGATTCTGGGGTAGCCGGGCTCAACTCTCGAGGCGGTGCCCAGCGTGCCCCTCGATGCAGCGCCAGCCGTCTGGCGTTCGCGTCCACGTCTGGCTCATCCTGTGCTTGAAACTCTGCTCACCGTGAGGAGTCATCTCGTGCTCGACCGTGCACCAGAGCACTGCGGTGTCGCCCACGATGACGACGTGCAAATCTGTGATCTGCTGACGCCGCCAGCGGATGTCGCCCGTCGTGTAGGTCTCGACGTAGCTCTCGCGGTCCAGATGATCGCCGGCGTCCGAGATCCACCGGAAATCAGGGTGATGGAGTCGTAGCAGTGTCTCCGCGTCGCCCGTGGCCAAGGCGACCGCTCGAATCTGCGCGGCCGCAATAACGGTCTTCTCGGCCGCTACCCGACCACGCCACGATGAGAACACGATGTCACCCAAGGGGACCTTCCCGTCGATCCCGGTGACCGGAGGGCGAGGGTAGTTGTCGTCCTAGCGCAGCCACCGGCGCGTCACCCGATTCAGCCAGATCGCCACACGCTCACGCAGTGACCACCTCATCGGCAGAATCCCAGGCCGATAGCGAGGCCGATGGTTGCGGTAGTGGCAGTGCGGAGTGCGAGGCGGTGCATGAAACCTCCCGGGGTTGGCTTCTAAGGTCCAACGCGGGGCCACCGAGGGGGTTACGGGCGATTTGTCCGGATTTGCGTGAAGGCACCGGCGTGATGGACATGTGGCAGACGCGCCGAGTGCCCCGATCTGAACTCGAGGAGCCAGTTCTGCAGTGTGCCGAGTCGTCCAAGCGGGAGCCGCCCGCCCCCCACGGGGGTCGAGGGACGGGCGGCCCGCCGGTCACGTTGCCACGAGGCTGAACCCGAGCGCGGGGTACACGCGGCGCCTCTGAACCCCAGACTCCAGGCCTAGGGGTGGCCCGCGCGGGCGCCGGCGGGTACAGAGAGAGGTACTCGGAGGGGTTCGGTGACACGGCCTACGCCGGGGAGTCGGCGCCGTCCGCGAGACCCGAGACGACCGGGCGGCGCCGCATCGCCCCCGCCGCTGAGGCGGGCTCAGGGGCGCCTCGTCGTCTACTCGAGTCCAACCCCGAACGCAGCGCCGCCTAGTGCACGAAGCCTGTCAGCCGTGAACGTTCCGATGCGATTCTCGGCGGGGGCCATCGAATAGCCGACGTCGGCCGACCAGGTCTCGTCGTCGTGCTGGGTCCACATGCGGATCTCGGCGGGAACCCAGCGGCCGTCGACCAGCGCCTCGCGCTCTGGCCTGTCGGCGGGCTTGTAGACGATGTGGTGCGGCATGGGTAGAGCGTGCCTGAGGCAACCGACAGGCAGAGGAGCCGGCCCATCCCTGCTCTCGGGGCAAGGATGGGACGGGGCGTAAAGGGTCGCCCCGGGCTCGAGTTGGAGGACTGAAGACCCGAGGCGACGCCGCCACACCCCTCGTGACCCCCGCTGTCTGCGGCGACGTCGTCGGCTCATGCCAACGCATCCGACGCACAGGGTCCGGGTGTGTCTGATCGGGTTTCTCCACAGCGACGCTAGGCCTGTGCTCTTCTGCGCACAATCGCCCATCGGGGTAGTTGGCGGGCCCCCTCCATGCATCTTGACCGCTTGTAGCAGCCGCATGCATGTACAGAGCTGGGGTACCGACAGAGTCCTGCATCGCGCGTTTGAGCAGACAGCCGCGTCTTGCGGGAGCACCGCCTCGGGCATTCGATTGATCTCACCCGGGGCGGTGTCCTGTGAGCAGAGAGCCGCCCCGGCCGCTGAGCAGACAGCGACTGGGGCGGCATATCTCGGGGTGAGATGTGTTCAAGTCTCTAACCAGACCGGCGCGCCAGGCAACCCCCGTAGGGGTACCGACTTCTCGCAACGACGCCGCCCGGGCCAGTGTGCAGGCGGCGCCGCTACGTGGCGAACAGGCCGTGACGATGCGGTCCGTGCTCCTGGCGCTGGTGTCTCCGACGCCGCAGACCGTGCTGGCGTGAAGCGCCCGGGCTGCTGCTCGAGAGGCGCCAGGGCCGGACCGGGTGGGAGGGCCGCGTCGTGTACGCGGTCAGGCTGCGTGCCGACGATTGGGCGTCCCTCGAGGAGTGGGTGTCGGCAGAGTTGCTGGCTGAGGCCTAAGAGGTCGCGCCCCTTCTGACCTGCGGCCGCGTACTCGCAGCAAAGATCAGCATGCCCGCCACGCGTCGCAGATGAGCTGCAAGGAATCGCCCGGGTCCGCATGATCAACAGTTCCGATCGCCTGGCGGCCGTCGTCGGCCGTGAACGTGACCGCATGGATCACGCCGTTGCGCGCCTGCACTGCCTTGCGGGCAGGGCCACGGCACCATCTCGACAGTTCACGTCCCTCCGGGGAAATCAT
Source organism: Nocardioides sp. (assembly GCA_040512455.1). Taxonomy (GTDB): domain Bacteria; phylum Actinomycetota; class Actinomycetes; order Propionibacteriales; family Nocardioidaceae; genus Nocardioides. The sequence continues at coordinate 241 of JBEVFC010000298.1, read as the reverse complement.
GGCGTCCGCGCGCTCGCGCAACTTGGTCAGTGCCTTGCCGAGCGTTACGTCGAATGGCGCGTCCGATGTCTCGCCGTCAAGCGCGTTGATGGCATCACGGATAGCGAAGTGCAGCCTGGCGGCGGCCCAGTTCACCCTCCCGGGATCTTCAAGGAGTGTCGGGTCGCACGGCATCCCATCTACGTAGGACTCGTAGTCCACCTCCTCATCGGCATCGGATGGCGAGCCATCGGGAGTCTCG
>JBEVFC010000275.1:0-4367 GCA_040512455.1 Nocardioides sp. | reverse complement strand
TGATGACGACCTGGACCTCGTTGCGCAGACCCTTCTTGAAGGTCGGGCGCAGCGGGCGGTCGATCAGGCGGCAGGTGAGGATCGCGTCCTCACCGGGACGACCCTCGCTGCGGAAGAACGAGCCGGGGATCTGGCCCGCTGCGTACATCCGCTCCTCGACGTCGATCGTCAGGGGGAAGAAGTCGAAGTGGTCCTTCGGGTGCTTGCCGGCGGTGGTCGCCGACAGCAGCATGGTCTCGTCGTCGAGATAGGCGGTCACCGAACCGGCGGCCTGCCGGGCAAGGAGCCCGGTCTCGAACTTGACGGTGCGGGTGCCGAACTTGCCGTTGTCGAGAACGGTTTCTACGGCGGAAATGACGGGTCCCTCGGTCAAGGGTGTCCCTTTCTGTTCGCGGAGCGATCCGCTCGTCCGCCTCTGTGAGCCCGAGACCGGGCAGTTGAGTGCGGGAGTCGAAGTGATGCCCGCCTGCCTCGATCTGAGGGGGCCGGTCTTCGATCGAGGCCCGCAGATCTCGTGATCTGAGGGCCACTACCGAGGACCGGGCCGGACGTCGCGGGTCGCTCCTGGTGTGTTTTCGTTGTTCTGTTGGCGAGCCTAGCGCCGTCCTCGACGAAAGTCGTGTCAGGGCGACGCTGGGCAAATGTGGCGAGAGCGGCCATCAGGACTGATGGCCGCTCTGCGGTCACAGGGACGAGGTCAGCGGCGCAGGCCGAGACGCTCGATGATCGACCGGTAGCGGTCGATCTCGGTCTTCTGCAGGTAGTTGAGCAGACGACGACGCTGGCCCACGAGGAGCAGCAGGCCACGACGGCTGTGGTGGTCGTGCTTGTGGGTCTTGAGGTGCTCCGTCAGGTGCTTGATGCGGTGCGTGAGCAGCGCGATCTGGACCTCCGGCGAACCGGTGTCGCCCTCGCCCTGGCCGTACTCGGCGATGATCTTCTTCTTGGTCTCCGCGTCGGTACCGATGGACATGCGGACCTACCTTCCAGTTCGTCGTTGCGCGGCGCGCCGGGGCCTGTTCACCCGGGCACTCTCGATCCGCGGCCGTTACACGGCGTCATTGCGTTGGGGCGCTGCCCTGAGCGGGCAACCGGGAAAGACTACCAACGTGACGGACCGCACCGGAAATCGAGCGGAGGCGAACCACGCCGGCAGGTCAGGTGATGGTGACCGGGTGCTTGACCACGGCGTCGAAGAAGTATCCGTTGTCGTTGTACGGCGACACGAGGGGCTGGGTGCGGCCGGCGGCGTCCGTGGCCCGGGCCATCAGCGTGTGCTGTCCCGGTGCCGGGCGCACCCAGGTGAACCGCCACTGCGCCCACGCCCGGTGCGGGCCGCGGCGGAACAGCTCGGCGGGTCGCCAGCTGGCGCCACCGTCGGTGGAGACGTCGACGGCGCGGATCGGCGCCCTACCACTCCAGGACCGGCCGGTCAGGACCACCTTCCTGGCGCCGGGGACCGACTCGTTCCAGCCCAGCTCCCAGGCCGACCGCACCGGGTTCACCGTGAGCGGCGGACTGTCGGCGGGGTACGAGGGTCCGGTCATCCGGTACCACTTCGTGTTCCACGGTGAGGTCAGCTCGGTGTCGGCGACCTCGAGGGAGCCGAGCCACTTGATGCTCGCGATGCCGACCCAGCCGGGCAGCACCAGCCGGACCGGGTACCCGTGGTCGGGCAGCAGCGGCTCGTCGTTCATGCCCCACGCCAGCAGCGCGTCGTCGAGGGCCTTGGCGATCGGGAACGGGCGGCGTACCGGGCCGTAGTCCACTCCCCCGCTGACGTAGTTCGGGTCCAGACCGGTGGCCTGGATGGAGACCGCGTCGGGCCGGAGACCGACCCGGCGGAGCACGTCGGACAGCCGGACGCCCTCCCAGGTGACCGCGCCCACGGCGCCGAGCGTCCAGGCGGTGCCGGAGGCGGGCGTGCCCTGCTGCCCGGCGAAGAAGCTCCGGCCGTTGCCGGTGCACTCGTGGGTCGAGGTGACCCGGGTCACCGGCAGCCTGCGGAGGTCGGCGTACGAGAGCGTGAGGGCGTCGGCCTCGGACCGCGAGCGCCTGAGCCCGGTGCCGAAGACGCGCAGCCGCCAGGTGGCCCGGTCGATGGTCGGGGTGGCGGTGTGGTTGCGGACGAACAGCCGCGACTGCTGGGTTCGATAGGCGTGCGGCGAGACCGAGTCCCAGCGCATCTCGGCGTTCGTGCCGAAGTCGACGAACCGGTCGGCGGGCAGCGGCTTGAGGATCGAAGGGGCCCCGGCGGTGGCCGGAGAGACGGGCACGCCGACCGCGGCGACGGTGCCGGCGACGGCGCTGGAGGCGAGGAAGGTACGACGGGTGGTGCGAGTCATCAGGACACCTTCACGGGATGGCGGACCACCGCGTCGAAGCAGTAGCCCTCTCTGTTGAAGGGGGTGCTCAGGGGCTGACATCGACCGGTGACGTCGGTGGCGCGGGCCATCAGCACGTGGTCGCCCGGAGCGGCGTCTGGCCAGGCGAAGCTCCAGCAGGTCCAGGCGGTGCACTCACCGAGGTCGGCGGGCTCCCAGGTCGAGCCGCCGTCGACGCTGACGTCGACGCGGGCGATCGGGCTGGCACCGCTCCACGAGCGTCCGGTGAGGACCAGCGGTCCGGCGGGCAGGTCCGCCTCCCAGGGCAGCTCCCAGGCCGAGCGGACCGGGCTCGTGGACAGCGGCGGAGCGTCGGCTGGGTGGTCTCCGCCGCTCATGCGATACCACTCGGTCGACCACGGCGAGGCGAGCTCGGAGGTCGAGACCTCGAGCGAGCCGAGCCACTTGATGTTCGCGATGCCCACCCAGCCGGGCAGCACCAGTCGCAGCGGGTAGCCGTGGTCGGGCGCCAGCTCCTCGCCGTTGACGCCCCAGACCAGCAACGCGTCGTCCAGCGCCTTCTCGACCGGGAACGGGCGACGGACCGGGCCGCGGTCGATGCCGGCCTCGCAGACGTACGACGGGTCGAGGCCGGTGGCGAGCACGGAGACGGCGTCGGGGCTGAGGCCCACCCGGTCGAGCACCTCGGCGAGCCGGACGCCCTCCCAGGTCACGGCCGCCACGCCACCCATCCGCCACGGGGTGCCGGGCACCGGCTGCCCCTGCTGGTCGGTGAAGAAGGAGCGCCCGTTGCCGGTGCACTCGAGGATCGTGGTGAGCTGGGTGGTCGGCAGCGCCCGCAGGTCGGCGTACGTCAGCGACACGCCCTCAGGGGCGAGGAGGCCACTCCCGTGGATGCGCAGCGACCAGGAGTCGACGTCGATGACCGGGGTCTCCGTGTGGTTGCGGACGAACAGCCGGTCCTGCGGGGTGAGGGCCTGGTCGGGCCGCACGGACTCCCAACGCATCTCGGCGTTGGTGTCGTGGTGGATGAACTGATCCTCGGGGAGGGGCTTGCGGATCGTCGCAGCCTCCACCTCGCTCCGGGGAAGGGACGTGATGCTCATGAACGCAACTTAACATTACCGACTAACATGACAATGCAGGGCGCGCCCACCTCCGGACGTCCGACAGGGGCGCGGCTCCTGCTCGCCGCGCCCCTGTCCGGGACCGCTGTCGGGGTCAGACCGCCGGCGGCGGGTCCGACTCGGTCTGACGCTCGGCGACGGTCTGGCTGCCGTCCGAGTGCGTGGTGGTGGCCACCGAGGTCGCGCGGCGGCGCGAGTTGGCCTGCACGGCGGTGAGCACCACGATGAGCACGCCGGCAAGCGCGATGATCCAGCCGACCATCGTCAGGTCCACGTTGCTGATCATGTCCGTCACCGCGAAGGCGAGGATCAGCCCCAGCGCGAGGAGGAATACACCGAGTCCGTAACCCATGCTGACTTCCCTTCGATCTGTCGCCCGCAGGAGGGGCGATCTCCGGGGACTGTAACCGGAGAGCGGCCCGTTCACCGGGAGGCGAGGGCCGGTCCCGCCCGGGTGGCAGGATGACGGCGTGGAGAAGCGCATCGGCGTGTGCAACCTGTGCGAGGCCATCTGTGGCCTCGAGATCACCCTCGACGGTGGACGGGTGACCGGTGTGCGCGGCAACCCGGACGACCCGCTCTCCCGGGGGCACATCTGTCCCAAGGGGGTCGCCATCGGTGACATCCACGCGGACCCGGACCGGTTGCGGCGACCGGTACGCCGCGACGGAGACGCCTGGACCGAGATCGGCTGGGACGAGGCCTTCGACCTCGTCGCAGACGGCCTGGCCACGGCGATCCGCAGGGGCGGCCGCGACGCGGTCGGGATCTACCTCGGCAACCCCAACGTGCACAGCCTCGGCTCGATGACCCACGGCACCGCGATGGTGAAGTCACTGGGCACCCGCAACCGCTTCAGCGCGACCTCCGTCGACCAGCTCCCCCACCAGCTGGT
>JBEVFC010000256.1:0-7179 GCA_040512455.1 Nocardioides sp. | reverse complement strand
GCCGCAAGCTGCGCCCCATCGCCGTCGACCTCGTTGACGCGTTCGGTGTACCCGAGGAGATGCTGCGCTCGCCCGACCTCCTCGGGGGCTAGGTGTCCATGGATTCCCCGGGCGCCCGGGGAATTCCTCTCCTGTCAGGTGATGCATTGCCTGACAGGACAGAGATATCCCTGACCGGTTCGGCACCCGCCGCTCAGCCGACCCGGTTTTCGTGCACAGTCCGACCGACGCGGAGGCTTGTCCACAGCCGCGACGAGCGACGGCACGTCCGAGCAGTGGCGAGGCCGATCCTGTGGCCATGGACGACCGACTCATCTCCGGCGACGTCGATCTGGGTCTCTTCACCCGATCGGAGGTCCTCGCAGCGGGATACGACGACAACTACATCACTCGCATGGTGCGTGCCGGGATCTGGCACCGGGTCCGCAACGGCGCGTTCATCGGCGCTTCGATCTGGGAGTCGCTCAACGAGGTTGACCGTCATCGCGTCCGAGCCCGCGCCGTACGACGCAAGGCCCGGTCCGACGGTGTCCTGTCGCACGTGTCGGCACTGGCAGAGTTCGGCGTTCCGTTCTGGGACCTTTCGCTCGATGACGTGCACCTGACCCGCTTCGACCAGCGCGCCGGCCGCCGCGAGGCCGGGGTGTGCCAACACCGTGGGCTACTTCTCGTGGGCGACGTCACCCGCCGCAACGGCGTCATGGTGACGTCACCGGTCCGTACCGCGCTCGACGTGATGGCCACCACCGACTCCGAGCGCGGCATGGTCGTCGGATGCAGCATGACGAGAGGCGGGCTGTGCACGCTGCCCCAGCTCAAGCATGCGTACGCCGCGATCGACCCGCGAGCTCATTCGCTCGCCACCCGGGTGGTGCTAGGACTCGTGGACGCGCGTTTCGAGTCGGTCGGCGAGATGCGGACCGCGTTCCACCTCTGGGCGCAGGGGCTGCCCCGGCCGGAACCCCAGTTCGAGATCCGCGTGAGGGGCCGGCTCGTGGCGCAACTCGACTTCGCCTGGCCCGAGCATCGGGTGTGGCTCGAGTTCGACGGGCGGACCAAGTATGTCGATCTCCTCCGCGATGGTGAGACCACAGCGGACGTCGTGCTGAGGGAGAAGCATCGCGAAGATGCCGTACGACGGATCACCGGATGGATCTGCATCCGCGTGACCTGGGCGGATCTCTACCACCCCGAGCGGTTGGCGCGGCGGATCCGGCAGGCATTCCGGGACCAGGCGGCGGCCTGACAGGTCAGGGAAATCCTTGTCCTGTCAGGGGAAGCATTGCCTGACTGGACAGCAATTCACCGGGCGGCCGGTGAATTCATGCCCCCAGGCTCAGTAGCCCTCGGTCTTCGCCCGCTCGAACGACGCACGTACCTCGGTCTCGGCCTCGTCGCGGCCGACCCAGTTGGCGCCCTCGACGGACTTGCCGGGCTCGAGGTCCTTGTAGACCTCGAAGAAGTGCTGGATCTCCAGGCGGTCGAACTTCGACACGTGGTTGATGTCGCGCAGGTGCTCCAGGCGCGGGTCCTGCGCAGGCACGCACAGCACCTTGTCGTCGCCGCCGGCCTCGTCGGTCATGCGGAACATGCCGATCGCGCGGCAGCGGATGAGGCAGCCCGGGAAGGTCGGCGCCTGGAGGATGACCAGCGCGTCGAGCGGGTCCCCGTCCTGGCCGAGGGTCTCCTCGATGTAGCCGTAGTCGGCGGGGTAGGCGGTCGAGGTGAACAGCATCCGGTCGAGGCGGATCCGGCCGGACTCGTGGTCGACTTCGTACTTGTTGCGCTCACCCTTGGGGATCTCTACCAGCACGTCGAACTCCAGCACAGCTTCCTCCACATGTCGTTGGCAGACTCGAGCGCTCTGACCCGCCAGGGTCGGCCACCCGGAAGACGGTCGGTGACCCGGACACCGGGTCGGGTGCCATCCTCCCGCACAATGGTGGCCGACGCGTACTCGGAAGGGAGATTTCGTGGGACGAGGTGACTCACGCCACGCCCGACGGCGGGTGTCCACCTGGGGCCCGATCGTCCTGGTGCTGGCGATCCTCGCGGCCGCGTTCGCGTCCTTCCAGTACGACGTGGCCGACCGGCTGGGCTGGTCCGACCAGGAAGGAGGGCCGGCCGCGGTCGAGCCGCCGCCGGGCCTGGAGCTCCCCGAGCTGCCGGTGCTGGATCCGGTCGCCGGGTCCCTCACCTCGGGCACCGTCCTGCCGGCCAGGGTCCGCAAGGCCCTGGCGCCGTACCTCTCCGACCCGGACCTGGGGCAGCACGTCACGGTCGCGGTCGCGCAGCCGGGCGGTGACCGGCTCTTCGAGACCGGCAAGGGCCCGGCCACCCCGGCCTCGACGATGAAGCTGCTCACCACGGTCGCCGCGCTCGAGTCACTGGGTCCGGGCGCCACGTTCGACACCCGGGTCGTCCGGGGCGCGAGCAAGAAGGACGTCGTCCTCGTCGGCGGCGGCGACCCGTACCTGTCCCGCAAGGCCTCGTCGAAGTCGGCGTACCCGCGGCCGGCCGACCTGGCCACGCTGGCCGGGAAGACCGCCGCGGCGCTCAAGGCCGACGGCCGCACCTCGGTCCGGGTCCGGTTCGACGACTCCCTGTTCACCGGCCCGACCGCCAGCCCCACCTGGCCCGCGTCGTACGGCGACGTGGTCGCGCCGATCACCGCCCTCTGGGTCGACCAGGCCACGACGCCCGGCAGCTACGGCTTCGAGTCCGACCCGTCCGCCGCTGCTGCGGCCGTGTTCGTCGGGCACCTGCGGGCCGCCGGCATCACCGTGACCGGCACCCCCCGGCGTACGACGGTGGGGGAGGCGGAGGACCTCGCAGTGGTCTCCAGTCCGCCTGTGTGGCAGATCGTCGAGAAGGTGCTGGCCACCAGCGACAACGAGGGGGCCGAGGTTCTTGCTCACCACGTGGGTGGCGCCGAGGGGTTCGCGCCGTCGTTCTCCGGCGGCGTCCGCGGGGTGACCAAGGTGCTGCGCGGACTCGACGTACCCCTCGCCGGCGCGGTGATCCACGACGGCAGCGGCCTCTCGCGGGCCGACCTGATGCCTCCCGAGACCCTGCTCGGCGTCCTCGGCGTGGCCGCCGAGGGCGACCGGCCCGAGCTGCGGGCGGCCCTCACCGGGTTGCCGGTGGCCGGCTTCACCGGCTCGCTGGCGTACCGCTTCGACGACGGCAAGAGGGCCGGCCGGGGGCGGGTGCGGGCCAAGACCGGCACCCTCTCCGGTGTGCACGGGCTGGCCGGCGTGACCACCGACCTCGACGGCAACGTGATGACCTTCGTGCTGCTTGCCGACAAGGTACGACTCGAGGACACTCTCGACGCGCGGGCGACGCTGGACGACATGGCCGCCGCGCTGGGTGCCTGCCACTGCTCCGGCTGACTTTTCGGTGGCCGAGGGGCGCGCCAGCGCAACAACGCAGGGCTCGGCCGGCAACAACGCACGGCTCGGCCGGCAACAACGGACGGGTCGGCGCAAGAACTGACACTTCGACGCGCAAGAAGTGACATCTCGGCGGGGGTGGGGAGGTGCCGCGTAAGGTTCCTGCATGAGTGAGCAGCCCGAATCCACGGCGATGATCGACTGGGACCTCGCGGTCCGGATCGGGTCGCGTTTCGCCGGTGACGGCCCCGAGATCTCGCGGGCCGAGGCCGATGCCGCGGTCGCCGAGCTGCGCGCCGACGCGGACAAGTCCACCGGTCTGGTCCGCGACTTCACCGGCCTGAGCGCCGGCGAGCGCACCGCACCCGTGCTGGTCGTCGACCGCGCCGGCTGGGTGCGCGCCAACGCCGACGGGTTCGCCACCATCCTCACCCCGCTGGTCGACAAGATCTCGTCCAGGAAGGGCGGGCCCGGCCCGGTCGGCCAGGCCATCGGCTCCCGGGTCACCGGCACCGAGGTGGGGCTGCTGCTCGGCTTCCTCGGCTCGCGGGTGCTCGGCCAGTTCGACCCCTTCCACGACCCGGCCGGCCGGCTGCTGCTGGTCGCCCCCAACGTCGTCCACGTCGAGCGCGAGCTCGGCGTCGACCCCACCGACTTCCGCCTGTGGGTCTGCCTGCACGAGGAGACCCACCGGGTGCAGTTCACCGCCGTCCCCTGGATGCGCGACCACCTCCGCGCGGAGATCGGCCACCTCACCGACAGCGTCGAGCCGTCCCGGATGCTCGAGGACGGGCTCAAGCGGGTCACCGGCGCCATCCGCGGCGAGGGCGGCAGCCTCATGGACATGATGAGCACGCCCGAGCAGAAGGAGGTCATCGACCGGATCACCGGGGTGATGTCGCTGCTCGAGGGCCACGCCGACGTGGTGATGGACGGGGTCGGCCCCTCCGTGATCCCCAGCGTCGCCACGATCCGTCGCAAGTTCAGCAAGCGCCGCAAGGGCGCCGGGTCGCTCGACCGGATGGTCCGCCGGCTGCTCGGCCTCGAGGCCAAGATGGCGCAGTACCGCGACGGCGCCGCCTTCGTGCGGCAGGTCGTCGACAAGGTCGGCATGGACGACTTCAACGCCGTGTGGGCCGCCCCCGAGAACCTCCCCTCCAAGGTGGAGATCAGCGACCCGGCCGCCTGGGTGGCCCGCGTCCACGGATGAGCCTCGACCCCGCCGTCGCGGCGGTGCGGCTCGCCGTACGCCGCGACCTCGTCGACGTGGGCGACCAGCCGGTGCTGGTGGCCTGCTCCGGCGGCGCGGACTCGCTGGCCCTGCTGGCCGCCACCGTGTTCGAGGCCCGCAGCACCGCCTGGCGGGTGGTCGGCGTGACCGTCGACCACGGCCTCCAGGACGGCTCGACCGACCGTGCCGCGGCCGTCGTCGAGCAGATGGCGGCGCTCGGCGCCGACGAGACGATGTCCGTGCGGGTCCGCGTCGATGCCCCCGGTGTCGGCCCGGAGGCGGCCGCCCGGGAGGCGAGGTACGCCGCACTCGCCCACGCTGCGGCCAGCCTCGGCGCCCACGTCGTGCTGCTCGGCCACACGCTCGACGACCAGGCCGAGACGGTGCTGATGGGGCTGACCCGCGGCTCGGGCGGCCGCTCCCTGTCCGGGATGCGGAGGTCGTACGACGACTACCGGCGGCCGCTGCTCGACATCACCCGCGCCCAGACCGAGGCGGCCTGCCGGGCCGAGGGGATCACCTGGTGGGACGACCCGCACAACGACGACCCGCGGTTCCTCCGCTCCCGCGTGCGGCGCACGGTGATGCCGCTGCTCGAGCGGGAGCTGGGCCCCGGCGTGGCGACCACCCTGGCCCGGACCGCGGACCAGCTGCGGGCCGACATGGAGGCGCTGGACGACCTGGCCGAGGCGCTGCTGGTGCAGACCCGTTCCGGGACCGGCCTCGAGGTCGCCCTCGACGTACCCACGCTCTCCGCCCAGCCGCCGGCGCTGGTCTCACGGGTGCTGCGCCGGGCCGCGCTGGACGCCGGCGCCCCGGGCGGCGAGCTGTTCGCCGTCCACGTGGCGGCGCTGTTCAGTGTCCTGCTCGGGACGGTCCGCGGGGAGGTCCAGCTCCCGGGCCACCTCACGGCGTACCGCTCCGGGGACTCCCTGCGATTCCGGCGTACCGCTGTGGGAGGCTGAGCCACATGGACTCCCACCACATCGAGAGCGATCTGGTCGACATCCTCTTCACCGAGGAGGAGATCCAGGCCAAGCTCGCCGACATGGCCAAGCAGATCCAGGCCGACTATGAGGGCAAGGACCTGCTCATGGTCGGCGTCCTCCGCGGCGCCGTCATGGTGATGGCCGACCTCGCCAGGTCGCTGGACCGGCACCTCGAGATGGACTGGATGGCTGTCAGCTCCTACGGATCCGGCACCAAGTCCAGCGGCGTCGTCCGGATCCTCAAGGACCTCGACACCGACATCACCGGCCGGCACGTCCTGGTGGTCGACGAGATCATCGACACCGGCCTCACGCTGAGCTGGCTGATCTCCAACCTGTCGAGCCGCAACGCGGCCAGCGTGGAGATCGCGACGCTGCTCCGCAAGCCCGAGGCGCTCGCGATGCCGGTCGAGCCGAAGTACGTCGGCTGGGACATCCCCAACAAGTTCGTGGTCGGCTACGGCCTCGACTACAACGAGAAGTACCGCAACCTGCGGTGCATCGGAACCCTTGCCCCGCACGTCTATTCGTGATCCCATCCTCGCCCGCTCGGTTGCCGTGACCCTGTACCGTCGGTCGTCACATAGGTCACCGCTCAGCGCCGTTCTGGGCTGTTTCGAGAGAAGTCTGTGAAGCGCATATTCAAGGGGCCCTGGCTCTGGATCGTCATTGGTGTGGTGGGCGTGCTGCTCGCCCTTCAGTTCCTCGCGCCCGATGGGGGGTACGACGAGATCAAGACGTCGCAGATGCAGGAGTACATCACCAGCGGCGACGTCAAGACGATCACGTTCATCGACAACGACCAGGAGATCCGGGCGGAGCTCGACTCCGACGTCAAGCGCGACGGTGGCGACAAGGTCGTCACCCACTGGATCAACGGTCAGCAGCGTGACCTCGTGAACCTCGCCGAGGAGCAGGTCCAGAAGGGCACGATCGAGGACTCGAACTCCGAGAACCCGCAGCCCAGCCTGATCGGCTCGCTGCTGGCGACGCTGCTCCCGTTCGCGCTGATCATCCTGCTGTTCGTCTTCCTGATGAACCAGGTGCAGGGCGGCGGCGGCCGGGTCATGCAGTTCGCCAAGTCCAAGGCGAAGCTGATCACCAAGGACATGCCGAAGACCACCTTCGCCGACGTCGCCGGGTGTGACGAGGCGATCGAGGAGCTCTCCGAGATCAAGGAGTTCCTCCAGGAGCCGGCCAAGTTCCAGGCCGTCGGCGCCAAGATCCCCAAGGGCGTGCTGCTCTACGGCCAGCCCGGCACCGGCAAGACGCTGCTGGCCCGTGCGGTCGCGGGTGAGGCGGGGGTGCCGTTCTACTCCATCTCCGGCTCCGACTTCGTCGAGATGTTCGTCGGCGTCGGCGCCAGCCGCGTCCGCGACCTGTTCGAGCAGGCCAAGGAGAACGCCCCGGCGATCGTCTTCATCGACGAGATCGACGCCGTCGGTCGCCACCGCGGCGCCGGCATGGGCGGCGGCCACGACGAGCGCGAGCAGACCCTCAACCAGCTGCTGGTCGAGATGGACGGCTTCGACGTCCGCGGCGGTGTCATCCTCATCGCGGCCAC
>JBEVFC010000233.1:0-3611 GCA_040512455.1 Nocardioides sp. | reverse complement strand
CCCAGCCCCGCTCGGGGGTGTAGGTGACCTTGCCGTCGACGATGTTGGTCGTGCCGTGGGCGCCGTCCGACACGTCGGTCAGGCTGAGCGGGTCGTCGTCGGGGTCGGTGTCGTTGGCGAGGACGTCGACGGTCACCGCCTGGCCGGCGCCGGTGTCGGCGACGTCCGGCTGGGTCTCCGGCGCCCGGTTGACCGGCGGCGCCGTCTCGGTGGTCACGGTCAGGGTGCCGGTGGCGGTGAGGTCGCCGTCGGTGACGGTGTAGGTGACGGTGTCGGGACCGGCCCAGTTGCCGGCGGGGGTGTAGACGACCTTGCCCTCGACGACGTCCGCGCTGCCGTGAGCACCGTCCTCGGCGGAGACCAGGCTGAGGTCGTCGCCGTCGGGGTCGGTGTCGTTGGCAAGCACGTCGACGGTGACCGCCTGGCCGGCACCCGTGGTGGTGGCGTCGTCGTTGGCGATCGGGGGCCGGTTGACCGGGGGAGCGGGTCCCGTGGTGACTGTGAGGACGGCCTGGTCCTGGTGGTGGCCGTCGTCGACGACGTACGTCACGGTGTCGGGGCCGGACCACCCCTCGTCCGGGGTGTAGGTGACCGCACCCTCGGTGCCGGCGGCCGCGAACAGCCGCGCGAGGCCGACGCCGCGGGTGATGGTGCCGTGCGCCGGGTTCTCCTGCACCGAGAAGAGGGTGAGCGGGTCGCCGTCCACGTCGGTGTCGTTGGCGAGGAGGTCGATGGTCACCGGCGTGCCGTACGGCGTGTCCTTCGCATCGTCGACACCGACGGGTGCGTCGTTGACCGTGTTGATCCGGAACGTTCCGCGCACCCGGTGGCCGCCGTCCGTCACGCCGTAGCTGACGAGATCGCGCCCGCCCCACCCGCGTTCGGGCACGTAGACCAGTGCCTGCTCCGTCCGGGCGGCCGCGGCCAGACCGCGCGCCGGGACGGCTACGTTCTCGATGCTGAGCTCCCCGTGGGAGGGCTCCTGGAGTGAGGCGTCCACGAAGCGCAGGTCGTCGCCGTCCTCGTCGTTGACGAGCTGGGAGATCGGGATCGTGGTCGAGCGCTGGCCCTGCGGCACGTCGAAGTCGAACTCCGGCTGCGTGACCGGGGGGTGGCCGCCCCCGCCGGGGTTGTCCGGGTTGCCGGGGTTGTCCGACCCGCCCGGGCCGTCCGGGTCGGTGCCTCCCGTGCCGTCGGTGCCGGCACCGTCCGTGGTGGCGCCGTCCGAGGGCAGACCGGCCGCGTCGGTGGCCGCGTCGCTCGGCGTCAGGCCGTCGGTCGCGGTGGGGTCGGTGCTGGTGTCGTCAGAGGTACTGCGGGTGGGGTCGTTGCCGTCCGGCCCGGTCGGGTCCTCGCCGGAGGGGTCCGTGGCGTCGGGCGAGGAAGGGGTGGAGGCGACCGAGTCGCCGGGCTTGTCGGCGACGTTCTCCGGGTTGCCCTGGTTGAGGGAGACCACGACCGAGACGCCGACCACGGTCGAGACCGCGGCCACCCCGATCGCTGCGCTGAGCGGGACGTTGGAGGTGATCCCGTCGCGGACCCGGCCGGCGGCGGTGGCCAGGAAGCCGGCCTTGACGGCGGCGGCACCGCCCGAGGCGAGGTAGCCGGTGGCGGCTCCACCCAGGATGATCGGCGCCAGGATGCCGGACAGGTTCGAGTTGACCTCGGTCAGCTCGAGGTAGATCGCCATGCACTTGCGGCACCCGTCGAGGTGCTCCTCGACCTTGTGCCCGTCGCGCTTGGAGACACCGTTGCGGATGTAGGCGCCGAGGTGGTCGTGCGTCCAGCGGCACTCGGTGTCCTCGAGGTCGCCGATGTGGGAGTTCAGGAACGCCTGGCGCAGCCCTTCGCGGGCACGGTAGGCCAACGCGGAGACGGAGTTGGCGCTCATGCCGAGCAGCTCGGCGACCTCGGCCGGCTTCTGGCCCTCGACCTCGGTGTGCCAGAGGACCAGCTGCCAGCGCTCGGGCAGCGAGGCGAACGCGGCCGCGGCGGCGGAGTTCTCGAAGCCCTCGACGGCGGTGTCGCGGAACGGCACGCCCGGGTCGAACTTCTCCAGGTCGTCGGTGGTCTGCACCTTGGCGCCGGCCCGGATCTTGTCGACGTGCAGGCGGCGTACGGCGGTGAGCAGGTAGGCACGGAACGCGAGGTCCGGTCCGCCGCCGTTCTGGAGCACCCGGAGAACCTTCGCGAAGGCGTCGGAGACGAGGTCGTCGGCGTCGCTCTGGCTGGTCAGCTGGCGGGCCAGCCGGCGGGCGGCGTCCACGTGGCGCTCGAAGAGGGTGCCGTATGCGGACACGTCGCCACCGCGGACGGCCGTGATCAGCTCGGCGTCGCCCACATCAGGCTTGAGAAGCGTGTCGCTCACGGATGCCCCACGGGTGAATTTGCGCACAGAAATGCTTGCTCACGGTACCTCGCGCCCAGCGTGGATCAGGCCGGTATCGAGAAAAATGCGCCGAACCGCATCATGCCTCGCCAGTTCGCCCGTTCCATGGCTGTAGGCACGCTCCCACGCCGGAACGTGCTGTCCGCATCACGGGTTCAGAGGGGAGCAGCCGTGGGATTGTTCGCGACCAAGACGCGAGCGGGGCACACGGACGGTCCCGGGGCAGGGAGGGAGCTGTCCGAAGAGGTTCGGCGAGGGTTGCCGGACCGCTTCGTGGCGGTAGGAGAGGCCCTCGCCTCGGGATCGGGCTCCACCGTGGCCTGTGACGTCGCCGGGCGCAGCCTGGCTCAGGACGGCGCCTCGCTCGAGGAGGCGTTGGCGGGCCTGCGCGCCACCAGCGTCGCGGTCACCGGTGCGGACCCGGCGTACGCCGACCTGCAGGCCATCGCGGTGGCCTGGAGCGAGGCGACGCTCGCCTACCTCCACCGGGTGTCCTGCGAGGACCCGCTGACCGGGCTGTCGAGCCTGGCGCACGTCCGCAGCCGGCTCTCCGAGCTCTACCGCTGCTACGACTACGGCGACGGCACCGTGCCGCACACCCACGCGCTCGTGGTGCTCGAGCTGCCGGAGGACCGGCCGGGCGACCGGTCCGACCCCGACCACTTCTCGCGGTCGCTGCGCCTCGCGCGGCTGGGCGAGACCGCCCGGACCGTCTTCTCGGGCACCGAGACCATCGGCCGACTGGGCAACCACCGGGTGCTGGTGCTCGCCCAGCGCGACGAGCGCCTCGGGCGCCGTACGTCGCTGCTCCGCACCATGCTGCTCTCCGCGCCGTACGCCACCCGGCTCTGGATCGAGGGGCTGCCGGCGACCGACGACTCCGCCGCGGTGCTGCTCGACGAGCTGGCCCGCGGCTGAGCCGACTGTCGGTGCCGCGGACTAGATTGGCGGCATGTGCGGCCGCTACGCCTCCTCCCGGCGTCCCGAGGACCTGATCGAGGAGTTCGAGGTCGAGGAGTCGCGGATCCCCGCCGCCCTCGAGCCGGACTACAACGTCGCTCCCACCAAGGAGGTGTACGCCGTCGTCGCGCGGCCTCCGGACCCGGAGAAGAAGGAGCCGCCGCAGCGTCAGCTCCGGGTGCTCCGCTGGGGGCTGATCCCGTCCTGGGCCAAGGACGCCGCGATCGGCAATCGGATGATCAACGCGCGGATGGAGACCGTC
>JBEVFC010000209.1:0-6114 GCA_040512455.1 Nocardioides sp. | reverse complement strand
CACCGAGCAGGACCAGGTCGACGGGTCCGGGCACGTCGTCCAGCGACGGGAGGCAGTCGCGTCCGAGGACGGTGTCACGACCCGGGTTGACCAGCCACACCTGCTCGACCCCGGGGCTGCGCAGCACCTCGGTCGTCATCCGCCACCCGAAGGAGTCGGGTCGCTCGCTCGCGCCGACGACCGCGACGGTGCGGCCCTCGAGCATGCGCCGCAGCCGCGGGCGGACAGGTGGTCGCGTCATCACCCGCTCCGGTGTCACTCCATGGTCCTGACTGACTGTTCAGTCTATGGTCGTGCTACGGTGCGCGACAAGCACCCGGGCAAGGGATTCGGAGGTCTGTCCCGTGACAGAGGTGAAGCATCTGCCAGAGGCAGTGGCCGACGCGCGTCGTGACCAGATGCTGGTCGCCGCGGCCCATCTCATCGCCGAGCGCGGCTTCTCCGAGACGCGGATCTCGGACGTCGCCACCCGGGTCGGTGCCAGTCCGGCGCTGGTCATCTACTACTTCGGCACCAAGGACAGCCTCCTCACCGAGGCGCTGCGCTGGTCGGAGCGGGCGTTCTACGAGGGCGTCGAGGAGATGCTGCAGCAGACGCCGTCCCTGCGGGCGCGGATCGAGAACCTCGTCGAGGCCTGCCTTCCTGAGTCGGAGGACGTGCCGGACGACTGGGGCCTCTGGTTCGACCTGTGGGCGCAGGCGTTCCGTCACCCGGAGGTCAAGAAGGACCGGGTGCAGCTCGACGAGCAGTGGCGGGCCCTCATCGCCCGGGTGGTCGCGGCGGGCGTGGACGCCCGGGAGATCAAGAAGGTCGACGTGCAGGGCTTCACGGTGATGTGGACCGCGCTGCTCGACGGGCTGGTGGTCCAGGTCGCGCTCGAGGACCCGGTCGTCGACGTGGCCATGGCCAAGCGGGTCGCGCTCGGTGTCGCGGTCAAGGAGCTCGGCCTCTCCTGACCGGTTGCCTCAGGCCGGAAGAACCCGCAGCGCCGAGGGCGACACCCGCACCTCCACGGCGGAGCCGGTGATCAGCCACTCCGGCGGCTCACCCCGGTGGTTGGCGACCTCGGCGTCGATCCGGAGGCCGCCGCAGTCGAGCACCACGCCGGTGTGCGCGCCGCGGAACACCAGGGCCTCCACCCGGCACGACAGGACGTTGGCGCCGTCGCCGGCCGGGTCCCGGCGCAGCGGCTCGCCCACCGGGAAGACCTCGACCCGCTCCGGACGCACCATCACGCTGACGTCGTCGCCCACGCCCGGGTCGTGCTCGCACAGCCCGACCGAGAGCTCGAGGGCGCCCACCCGGCAGACGAGCCCGTCGACGCGGACCTCGGCGACCGAGGCGGAGAACAGGTTCGTGGAACCGAGGAAGCTGGCGACGTACGAGCTCGCGGGCTGCGAGTAGACCTCGCTCGGCCTGCCCACCTGCATGACCCGGCCCTCGTGCAGGACCGCGAGCCGGTCGGACATCGTCAGCGCCTCCTCCTGGTCGTGGGTGACGTAGACGAACGTCGTGCCGATCTCGCGCTGGAGCGAGCGCAGCTCGAGCTGGAGCTGCTTGCGCAGCTTCGCGTCGAGGGCGCCCATCGGCTCGTCGAGCAGCAGCACCATCGGCTCGAGGACGAGCGCCCGGGCGAGCGCGACCCGCTGCTGCTGGCCGCCCGAGAGCTGATAGGGCTTGCGCTTCGCGTAGGCGCCCATCTGCACGTGGTCGAGGGCGGCGGCAACGCGTTTCCTGGCCTCCTGCCTGGTCGTCCGCTGGTAGCGCAGGCCGAACGTCACGTTGTCCTCGACGTTGAGGAACGGGAACAACGCGTAGGACTGGAAGACGGTGTTGACCGGCCGCTTGTGCGGGGCGATCTCGGCCAGGCTGTGCCCGTCCACGTGGATGGAACCGGAGTCCGGCCGCTCGAACCCCGCGATCATCCGCAGCGTCGTGGTCTTGCCGCAGCCGGACGGGCCGAGCAACGAGAAGAACTCACCCTCGCCGATCTCGAGGTCGATGCCGGCGACCGCGACCTCGTCGCCGAACGACTTGGTGAGGCCGGTCAGCGATACGGCGCCCGTCATCCGGGGCCCTGCGCGCCGAGCCGGTCGGCCAGGTGACCGCAGTTGGCGACGAACCGGTCGATGTCCTCCTCGGTGTGCTGCACCGACATCAGCCACTGCTCGACCTTGCCCCAGGGCGGCAGGAAGGCGCCGCGGTTGGCCTGCACCAGCCAGTGTGCCTGGCCGTAGCGCCCGTCGAGCCGGAGGAAGTCGCGGAAGTTGCGGATCGGGTCGGGCAGGAACGACACGCAGCCCTTGGCGCCGGCGGTCACCACCCGCCAGGGCAGACCGTGACGGTCGATGACGTCCTGGAGCCCGGCGGACATGCGGTCGCGGAGCCGGTCCAGGTGCGCGTACGCCGCCGGGGTGAGCACCTCGGTGAGCATGGCGCGTGCCGCGGCCATCGCGAGCGGGTTGCCGTTGAAGGTGCCGACCTGCTCGTAGGTCCCGTCCGCGATCAGGGACATGACCTGCTCGGTGCCGCCGATCGCCGCCGTCGACACCCCGCCGCCGATCGCCTTCGCCAGGCAGACCAGGTCCGGGGTCACGCCGAGCAACCGGGTCACCCCGCCCGGGCCGACGGTCAGGCCTGTCTTCACCTCGTCGAACGCCAGCAGCGCGCCGTGCCGGTGCAGCAGGTCCTTCAGGTCGGCCAGGTAGCCGTCGACGGGGTGGATGATCCCGGCGTTCATCATCACCGGCTCGACGAGCATGCCGGCGATCTCGTCCGGGTGCTCGACCAGGGCCCGCTCGACCGCGACGAGGTCGTTGAACGGGACCACGGTCACCAGGTCCATGATCGCGCCGGGGATGCCGGTGTTGTCCGGGACATTGCGCGGCCGGTCGGCGGGGCCGATGTCGTCGTCGGCCTCGGGGAGCACGGAGACCTCCACCGAGTCGTGGTGCCCGTGGTAGCCACCCTCGACCTTGAGGATCCGGTCGCGCCCGGTCGCGGCCCGCATCAGGTGGACGGCGTCCATGGTCGCCTCGGTGCCGGAGTTGGCGTACCGCCACAGGGGCTGGTCGAACCTCTCGGCGAGGTTCTCCGCGACGATGATCGCGTCCTCGGTCGGCTGCGCGAAGTGGGTGCCGCGGGTGACCCGGTCCTGCACCGCGGCGACGATGGCGGGGTGCGCGTGGCCGGCCAGGGAGACGCCGTACCCGCCGTGGAAGTCGGAGTACTCGACGCCGTCGACGTCGTAGATCCTCGGGCCGCGGCCGTGGCTGATCCACACCGCCTGCGGCTCCGCGATCTGCCAGTTCGAGGTCGCGGCGCCGGCCAGCCGACGGGCCCGGTCCCGCAGGACGCGGCTCTGCGGCTGCCGCGCCACGAAGGCCTCGGTCTCCTGCTCGATCACGGCGTCGAGCTGGTCGGACAGCAGGGCGGAGGTGGCGGTCATCGGGGCTCCCGACCGGTCGCGGTTCGACTCATCTGGGTCATTGACTGATTGTTCAGTCTATGCGACCGTGACGATCGGGAACAAGGATCGGATCCCCAACGGGAGGGTCGATGCCGGAGCGCCGCCCAGCGATCTCTGGCCGCTCACAGGTAGCGCGCCGGTCAGTGCTCAAGGGCGGTCTCGCGGCGCTCGCACTGGCGCCCCTCCTCCAGGCCTGCGGCAAGGGCGGCTCGACGGCCGGCGGTGGTGGCCCGGAGAAGATCCCGTCCCCCGACAACCCGATCACCTGGGACCTCAGCAAGGTCAACGAGGCGATCGAGTCCGGGCTGCGACCGGAGAAGGGCAGCACGCTGCGGATCTACAACTACTCCGACTACCTCTCGCCCCGGATGCTCAAGGACTTCGAGAAGAAGTACGACGTCGACGTCCGGCTGTCGACCTTCAACGACGCCGACGAGGCGCTGACCAAGATCGCGTCGAAGCGGCTCGAGTTCGACCTGTACTTCCCGAGCTACGACTCGCTGGGCCGTCTCGTCCAGGCCGACCTGCTCCGGCCGCTGAACCACGACTACCTGCCCAACACCGCGAACCTGTGGCCCGGCTTCCGCGACCCCTGGTACGACCAGGGCTCGCGGTACACCGCGCCGTACACGATCTACAGCACGGGCATCGGCTGGCGGACCGACATGATCCCCGACGACATCGCGGCGCTCGACAACCCCTACGACTGCTTCTGGGACACCTCCTACAAGGCGAACCTGGCGATCATCGACGACTGGCACACCGCGATGGCCATGGTGCTGCTCCGCAACGGTCAGCACAACATCAACAGCACCGACACCGACGACATCGCGATGGTCCGCACGCAGCTGCTCGAGCTGCGGGAGACCATGAAGCCGAAGGTGACGATCGGCATGTACACCGAGCTGCCCGCCGGACAGTACGGCCTGTGCCAGATGTGGTCCGGGGACGCGATCAACACCCAGTACTACCTGCCGGAGGACAAGTCCGTCGACATCATGCGCTACTGGTACCCCGAGGACGGACGCGGCGAGGTGGACAACGACCTCGTCGTCTGTCTTGCCCAGGGGAAGAACCCGGTGGCCGCGCACTTCTTCATCAACGACCTGATGGACGAGAAGATCGCTGAGACGAACTTCGGGTTCACCGGCTACCAGCCGCCGCTGACCGCCTTCACCCCCGAGTCGCTGGTCAAGAAGGGGTACGTCCCCGAGAACCTCGCCCGCGCCGTGGTGACCGAGGAGGACTTCCAGACCGGCGTGCCGCTGCTCCAGCTGCCGGTGGCCGCGGACGCGGCGTACCACCAGATCTGGCAGGAGTTCAAGGCAGGTGGCTGAGCGGGGAGCGCGCGGGGGGACGCGCCACCTGTGGCCGGCGCTCGCGATTCCCGGCATGCTCTGGCTCGCCCTGCTGCTGGTGGCGCCGTTCTACGTCGTGCTGGCGATCCTTTTCGGGGGCGTCGACCCGATCCTGCGCCAGCCGGTCCCCGTCTGGAATCCGTACTACTGGGACTTCACCCAGTTCACCTACGTCTGGGAGCACATCGTCGGGCCGGACGCCTTCTTCCGACCCGCGCTGGTCCGCACCGTCGTGTACGTCGGGGTGTCCAGCCTGCTCTGCCTGCTGATCGCCTACCCGGTGGCCTACTACACGGCCAGGTTCGCCGGCCGCCGGAAGTGGGTCCTGCTCGCCGCCCTGATCGCGCCGTTCTGGATCAGCTACATGATGCGGATGCTGGCCTGGGTGAACCTGCTGCAGACCGACGGGCTGGTCAACCGGGCCCTCAGTCTCGGCGGCCTGTTCGAGGTCGACGTCAACTGGCTGGGTGGACGGCCCGAGACCGTGGTCATGGGCCTGGTCTACGGCTACGTCCCGTACATGATCCTGCCGCTGTTCGCCGGCCTGGACCGGATGCCCGCCGCGACGCTCGAGGCCGCTCGCGACCTGGGGGCCAACAGGTGGGAGACCTTCCGCCGGGTGACCTGGCCGCTGAGCAGGCAGGCGGTCGTGGCCAGCCTGCTGGTGACCAGCGTGCCGATGCTGGGCGACTACTTCACCAACGACCTGCTGTCGGGCTCGCCGGACACCTCGATGATCGGCAACCTGATCAACAACTCGGTGCTCACGCCAGGGCAGACCGGCCAGGCAGGCGCCTTCGTGCTGCTCATCCTGCTGGTCTCGATCCTGCCGATGATCGTCTACGTCCGCTACACCCGCAGCGCCGAGGACATCGCGTCATGAACCCGATGCGCTGGTACCGCAACCCGTGGCGCAAGCCGCGGGTGCTGATGACAGTCACCTTCCTCTACCTGGTCTGGTCGCTGGCGCCGGTGCTGATCGCCGTGCTGTTCTCCTTCAACGCCGGCCGGTCGCGCACCAACTGGCAGGGCTTCTCGATGCGGTGGTACTACGGAGACCCGCTGCGATCCGTGTGGAACGACGCGAGCCTGCACACCGCCCTCACGCACACGCTGCTGCTGGGGGTGCTGGCGACCGCGATCACGGTGCCGCTCGGCGTCGCCCTGGCCCTGGGCCTGGATCGGTGGAGGGGCCGGGTCCCGGCGGGCGCCGACGTGGTCGTCCTGATCTCGTTCGTGCTGCCCGAGATCCTGATCGCGGTCTCGCTGCTGTTCGTGGTCACCGTG
>JBEVFC010000193.1:0-16562 GCA_040512455.1 Nocardioides sp. | reverse complement strand
TTGAGGTGCTAGTGCCCGTATTAGGGCGTGGGGGTTCAAGTCCCCCCTCGGACACTGAAGAGGCCCCGGCTCCACGGGGCCTTTTCTTCATTTCGGACCCGTTCTCCGGACCTCGACTCTGGACTCCGGTCTGCTGAGAAAACTACCGCCGAGACGTATTCATCGAGCCGCACGCGCCTCGGCATGACAGCAGACGAATGCCTTCCCGAACCGCCCGAGGCTTCCCGGGCCGTGCCAGAGGGCGCACCGAGAACGCAGGAGGAACCGATGTCCGAAACACGAACCGTGCCGGCTCCAACTGGCGCGTCGCAGCAGCCCGGCGAACACCAGGACCAGAACCCGCCTAGCCGTTCCACGACGACGAAGCCCCACACGCACCCGCCGAAGTTGCGGCGAGTCTGGGCCCAGGACGTCCTGGTCCGAGCAGATCTCCTTCACGCGCGGCTCGAGGCGGTCCGCCTCGACAGCGAGATGACCGCAGGCGCAGCCAAGCTCGCGGAACGAGCCGCGGAGCGGTTGACAGCTGCTCAGAACGCGGCGCTGAAGGTCAACCCGACCCCGCGCAGAATCAGCAACTGGTGGCGAGGGACGCTGATCGACGCCGCGTACCAGAACCTCCACGCGGCGGAAATCCTGATGACCTCCATCTACGACGACGCGCACGCGGAGGCCGAGATCCCCGAGGCCATCGCCCGCGTCGAGGCCCGGCTCGATCGCGATGACCCGCGACGGGCCGCCGCGATCGCGCTCGCCGGTCACTCACGATCCAGCGCCGACCGCCGTGCCCGCCTGGCCAAGGCTGTGCAGGTTGGTTTCGAGGCGTCGGACGCCGAGTACACGCGTCTTCGCAGCTTCCGCAATGCCGTCCTCGCCAGTGCCGTGATCCTCGCGGTGGCGCTGCTGGGGTTCATCTTCTACGCGTGGAACAACCCGAGTGTCGTGCCCATCTGCTTCACCCCGGGAGGCGTGAGCACCTGCGCCTCCGGGGGGACGAGCCCGGCGAGTCAAGACATCGCGACCGTGGCCGCCATCGGTGCCCTCGGCGGACTGCTCTCGGCGATCGTCTCCATCAGGAACATGCAGGGAACCTCGGTCGCCTACGACGTGCCCACCGCCCTGGCTGCGCTCAAGCTCCCGGTGGGAGCCCTGGCCGCCGTCGGCGGGCTTCTCATCGTCCGCGCCCAGTTCATCCCGGGGCTCTCGGATCTCGACAGCCAGGCGCAGATCCTGGCGTACGCGTTCGTGTTCGGCGTCGGGCAGCAGCTGATCGTCGGGTTGATCGACAAGCAGGCCCAGGAGCTGCTCTCCGCGGCACCCGGCAAGGCGGCCACCACTGTCCGCCCGGAACGAGTGCCGGCCGCCGGAGATGACGGGTGACGCAGGAGCGGTCGCGAGGTCGGTGGCTCAGGTGCCCCTCAGCAGGAGCAGCGCCTTCCCGAAGTGGTTGATGGACACCCCGTCTTGGAGCAGCAGATCGGCGGCCGATTGTGGCGAGATCAGGCCCCCATCCTGGCGCATCCTCCTCGCGATCGCGCCCGCGATCTGCGGCGCCGCGAACGACGTTCCTGTCCACACGGCCCAGGCATCGACCGGAAAGTGGTCGGGGTTTGGGAACCCGGGGTGGTCCTCACTGAACTCCGGGTCTTCGTCGCCCGGAACGAAGGTCGAGACGATGCCCTCGCCCACGCACGAACACGTGACCCAGTCGCCCCGGCTCGACCAGTCGGCCGGCTCGAGGTCGGCAGTGAGCCCGGCCACCGAGATGACCCGGTCCCAGGTAGCCGCGAAAGCTGCCGGCCACACCGGCACGTCGTCCCCGTAGTTGCCTGCGGAGGCCACGATGACCGGAGGCTCGCGCTCCTGCTCCTGCGCGATCCTGTCGATGGCCTCGAGAGCGAGCTCGAAGGCAACGCTCCCCTTGTTGTCGACGGTGTGCATGCCGAGTGACAGGTTCAGGACGTGCGCGCCCTCCCTCACCGCCTGGATCATGGCGCAGGCGATGTCGGTTTCAGTGGCGAAACCCTCGCCGTCGAGCGTGGCGTAGACCTTGATCTGGGTGTCGCGGTCGACCAGGCGGACGATGCCGGCGGCGAACGTGCCGTGTCCGGCCGCGAAGTCGAGGAACGTGTTTCCGGGGGGCGGGAAGGAGTCGAGCGGGTCGACGCATCCCGGATCCCGCGGCACTTCGTAGAGCCACCGGTCCGCCCGGCGGACCTCGGCGATGCCTGTGTCGATCACCGCGACGATCGTCTCGCCCTCCGGCCGACGGCGGCCTGCCTCGCCGAACCCCCGGTCGTCTTCGTCGACCGTGGTGGGTGCCGGTCCCACGGCTGCCTTGACGATCGTCTTCGGGCGCGGCGGTGGTGTCTGGTGCAGGGCGGTGACAAGGGTGGGTGCGGCCTGCCCACCGGGGACTTGGAGGGCGTTCACGGCGTTGAGGGTGTCGTCGAACCTCTTCGAGTGCTCGCCCTTGTGGGTGTAGACGGTGAGCCGTCCAGCGAGCTCGGGACAGACCAGGGAGTCGGTGAGAGCGCGCTCGGCTGTGAAGTTGTTGTTGTTGAGAGTTTCGTTGATCTCCGGCGGGGGCTCGCCGTTGTCAGAGTGGCGGACGAGCCACTGTTGAGGGACGACCAAGGACCACCGCCTGGTGACGGTGGGCGCCGAATCGAACTGGACGACGGCCTCCCCCGCTCCCTCGCGCCGCCGCACCAACTTCTCAAGGAGCTCGTCGGGGTCTTCCTCGCCAGCGCTTTCACCCGCCTGCTCGACGGTCTGGCTTCCGGCAGGTGGGCTGAGCAGCGCGGTCTGCTCCTGGTTGCGCCGACGGTCCTCCTGCTTCTGCCCGTCGGTTCGCGGGGGCAGGTCGACGTCTGTGAAGGGGGTGGGAACGTTGATGGGCATGAGGTGCCTCTCTCTGCGTGTGACCCGGATGCGGAGGCGATGGGGGACCTACCTCCTGCCTACCCCGATAGGCTTGGGGGCAGCAATGGACACATCGGACTACGTCCCACTCGGGATGCCTGATCACCGACGGCCTGCCGCTCTTGTCAGTCGGGCCGTTCCGGACGCGCGAGACCGGCCGTGGCAGGCACCAAGAGCGGCCTGCTGACGAGGGCCGAGGCGGCCTACCGGGCCGCCGTCGCAGACCCCGCGAGCGCCGGGCAGGTGGCCGAGACGGTGGTGGTGGAGGCGCGGCATGCGGGCGACATCGAGGCAGAGGTCGTCGCTCTGCGTGCGCAGGCCTGGTGCGCCGTACGTGCGCAGCTGGCCGAGCAGCGGGCCCGGCGACTGCTCACCCACGCGGCACGGCTCGCCGAGGCGGCCGGTCTCGACGACAGGCTGGCGGAGGTCCTGGTCGTCCGGTCGGCGGTGAACCTGGAGCTGGGCGCCACCCGCTCGGCCGAGCGCGACCTGCTCCGGGCGCGGCAGCTGCTGGGCGACAGGTCTCCACCGGCGGTGGAGCAGCAGACAGCCGTGATCCACCACAACGTCGGCCGGATCGCCGAGGCAGCCGAGATCTATCGCAAGACGTTGAAGCGGCGCGACGTCCCGATCGATCTTCGGGCCAAGATGTCGAACAACCTCGCGATGATCGAGGCCCAGCGCGGGCGGTACGGCGTCGCCCTGGCGCTGACCGGTCAGGCGAGGGCCCTGGCCGAGCAGGTCGGTCCGTTCCCCAGGGCCTACTTCGCCGAGGGCGAGGCGACAGTCCTCGCGCAGGCGGGTCGGCTTCCCGAGAGTCTGGCGCTCTTCGAGAAGGCCGAGCGACTCTTCGAGGTCGCGGGCCTCCCGCTCGGTGAGCTGCACGCCGAGGCCGCAGACGCCATGCTCGACCTGCGGCTGCTTCCCGAAGCGCGGGTCGCTGCCGAGCGCGCTCTGCGCGAGTTCGTCGACACCGACGTCCCGCTCATGCGGGCCGAGGCACAGCTGCGCGTCGCCCGCGTGGCCCTGCACTCCGGTGACACCGACGGCGCTTCCGAGGCGTCCCGGCAGGCGGTGCAGGCGTTCCGGCGTCAGGGGCGCTCGGGCTGGGCGGCACGCTCCGCGGTGGTGGGGGTCGAGGCCCGACTCGGCGACGGGTCGGCAACTCCGTCGGACCTCGTGGAGGTGCGTCGGGCAGCCGCCACGCTGCAGCGACTCGGCATGACCGTCGAGGCCGTCGAGGCGCACCTCGCCGCCGGGCGGACTGCGGACCTGCTCGGCCGCGGCGCCTGGGCGGAGGCGAGCTTCGGCCGTGCGCACGAGCTTGCCCGCGGCGCCCCGGTGCTGACCCGGCTGCGGGGCCGGCTCGCTGCCGCCTTCGCGGCAGGTCTGCGGGGCGAGCCGGCCGTGTCCGTGCGTCATTGTCGCCAGGGACTGGCCGACCTCGACCGGCACCGAGGCCAGCTGGCCTCGACCGAGCTGCGGGTGCTTGCGTCGGCCCACGGCGTCGAGCTCGGCCAGCTGGCGCTCCGTACCCTCCGCGGCACGTCGTCGCCGGCGAGGGTGTTCGACTGGATGGAGCGCAACCGGGCCACCGCCCTCCTGTCCGTGCAGCGCACCGACGTGGACGGCTTCGTCGAGGAGTTCGAGCAGCTGCGCGAGATGACGTCGGAGATCTCGGCCGGTGGCGGTGCGTCCGACGCGCTCGTCGCCCGACATGCCGCCCTCGAGCAACGACTCCGTCGCCTCACCTGGGCGACGACCGGCCAGGAGACGCGCAACCAGCGGATCCGCACCAGGGACCTGCAGGCGCTGCTCGGAGACCGGGCTCTGGTGGAGTACGGCGTCCTCGACGGCGAGGTGCTGGCGGCCGTCGTGACGAGGACGCGAATCTCGGTGACGAGCGTCGCGCCGGTGGCGGTCGTCGGCCAGGAGCTGGACCGGCTCACCTTCTCGCTCCGCACGCTGCTGCGCCTCACCCACACCCCGGGCCAGCCCGAGCGGGTTCGGATGGCCCGCGAGCGGGTTGCCCGCCTGCGCCGGGTGCTGGTCGAGCCACTGGCACTCCCGCCCGACCAGGAGGTCGTCGTCGTGCCCGTGGACGTGCTGCAGAGCGTCCCGTGGACGGCCATGTCGGACGCTCCGGTGTCGGTGAGCCCGTCGGCATTCTTCTGGGCGAGCGCCCGGCAGCGCGCCCGCCCCGGATCCGGCAAGGTCCTGCTCGTTGCCGGACCGCTCCTCCCGGGCGCCGAGCGCGAGGTGCGCCGTCTCGGTCGGGTGCACGAGCACGGCGAGGTGCTGAGCCCACCGGAGTCCACGGTCCGCAGGGTCGCCGAGGCGCTGGAGGGTGTCGACACCGCCCACTTCGCCTGCCACGGTGTGGTGCGCGCCGACAACCCGATGTTCTCCGGCCTGCTGCTCAGCGACGGTCACCTGACCGTGCAGGAGCTCGAGCTCCGCGACCTCGCGCCGCACCGGGTGATCCTGGCTGCCTGCGAGGCCTCTGCCGACATCGCCTACACAGGTGGCGAGCTGCTCGGTTTCGTCAGCGCCCTGATCGCGCGCGGCACCGCCGGCGTTCTCGGCAGCATCCAGCTGGTCCCCGACGAGGCAGCGGCGGAGTTCATGCTCCGGGTGCACGAACGGCTCCGCGGTGACTCGACCCTGACCGTCGCGCTGCACACG
This sequence comes from Nocardioides sp., assembly GCA_040512455.1. GTDB lineage: Bacteria > Actinomycetota > Actinomycetes > Propionibacteriales > Nocardioidaceae > Nocardioides. The sequence goes on along the minus strand of JBEVFC010000193.1, from coordinate 10,955 downwards.
GCTCGACGTTCGCTCGACCTCGACGACTCAGCCGACCTCGTCAACTGGTGCGGCTTCACCGCCTACGGTGCCGCCTAGGCCGACCCCACCTCGGCGCCGTGCCCCGCGAGGTAGGCGGCCACCAGCCCACCCATGGTCGCGAGGTGGTAACCGCCCTCCTGCACGAGCACCGACGGCAGACGGAGACCACCGAGCACCCGGCCGGCCGCGCGGAACCCGTCCGCGGTCACCTGCAGCGGGCTCTCCGGGTCGTCCGCGGCGGCGTCCACCCCGAGCGAGACGACCAGGGCGGTGCACCCCGCCGCCTCCACCCACGCGGCGAGGTCGGCGACCGCCTCGACCCACGGGCCGTCACCGGTGCCCTCGGGGAGCGGAAGGTTCCGCGTCGCGCCGCCCCCGGCGTCGACCCCGGTCTCGACCGCGTGACCGAAGAGGTGCGGGAACCACCCGGCGCCCGGGTCGACGTGCAGCGACCCGTAGAGCACGTCCGGCCGGTCCCAGAACACCGCCTGCGTCCCGTTGCCGTGATGCGCATCGATGTCCACCACCGCCACCCGATCGTGCCCGGCGTCGCGCAGGGCCTCCGCGGCGACCGCGGCGTTGTTGAGGTAGCACGAGCCGCCGTACCCGGACGGGGTCACGTGGTGCCCCGGCGGACGGCACAGCGCGTACGCCGCCGGGAGGCCGCCGGCCACCAGGTCGACCGCGGTCAGGGCGACGTCGACGGCAGCCCGGGCGGCCTCCCAGGTGCCTGGCCCGACTAGGGTCATGGTGTCGTAGCAGAACTGCCCCGTCTGCGCGTGCAACGCGGTCGCCGGCGTCGGCTCCATGCCGGAGAGCAGCGCCGCGGTCGGGAAGAAGTAGGGCACCACCCGGTCCTGGCCGACCTGCTCCTCGTACGACGCCCCGGCCCACGCGCCGGCGGCACCCTCGAGGAACGCCAGCAGCTCACCCGAGTGGACCCGTTCGACGAGCTCGTCGTCGTGCGGCGTCGCCTCGTGGCGCGGGTGCCCGGTGACAGCGTCCAGGATCGCGTCGACCCGTTCGGGGAGCTCGGTGCCCGGCGTCGGCACGCCGACCCAGATCTCGTGGCGGGGCAGGTGTCGGCGCGTCTCGGGCGACCAGACCACGGGGATGTGCACGGCGTCAGCATCCCACCCGGACGCCTCGCCCTCGGGCAGGATGAGCGCATGCCACGCGCACGCGACCTGGGGATCGAGATCGGGGTCCTGCCCACCGGACCGACCAACTCGGTGCTCGACGTGGCCGGCGTCGGGCTCGGTCACACGACCATCCAGCGCGACGAACCGCTGGTCGCCCGCACCGGCGTCACCTGTCTGCTGCTCGCCGAGGACGCCTACCCCCGGCCGCTGCCGGCCGGTGGTGCGGTGCTCAACGGCGCCGGCGAGTGCACCGGGTTCCTCACCGCGGCCGAGTGGGGCGCCGCGGAGACGCCGGTCTACCTGACGTCCACGATGCAGCTGGGGCGGGTGTACGACGCCGCGTGCGAGCTCGCGCTGGCTGCCCACGCCGAGGTGGCCGCCGAGGTGGTGATCCCGGTGGTCGGCGAGTGTGACGACTCCTGGCTCAACGACTGCCGGCGCATGCACGTCACCGCCGAGGACGTGCGCGCCGCGCATGAGGCCGCCCTGGGCTCCCGCGGAGGCGCGACGCCGCCGGCGGAGGGAGCGGTCGGGGCCGGCACGGGCATGTCCTGCCTGGGCTTCAAGGGCGGCATCGGCACCGCCTCCCGGGTCACTGCCGAGGGACACACCGTCGCCGTGCTGCTGCTGACGAACTTCGGCGACCGCGCGGAGCTGACCGTCGCCGGCGTACCGCTGGGCCGGCTGCTGCCTCCGGCCCCGGCCGCGCCGCCGAAGCCCGCCGGATCGTGCATCGGGCTGGTGGTCACCGACGCACCCGTCGACGGCGCGTCCTGCGCCCGGCTGGCGAGGCGGGTCGGGCTCGGGCTGGCGCGGACGGGCTCGGTGGCCTACCACGGCAGCGGCGAGATCTTCCTGGGCTTCGGCACCGGCCTGCGCCTCGATCGCGACCAGAGGCCGGACGGCGTACCGCTGACAGGGCGCGGGCTGGACCCGCTGTTCCCCGCCGTGGTCGAGGCCGCCGAGGAGGCGGTCCTCAACTCGATGTTCACCGCGCCGACGACCGTCGGGCGCGACGGCAACGTGAGCGAGTCGCTGCACTCCCCCGAGGTGCTCGCGCTGCTGGGGTCGGTCCGGTGAGCACGCTCGAGGCGCGGATCCCGGTCCGCGACGGGATCACCCTCGCCGCGACGCTGTACCTGCCCGATCCTGGGGCCGGCCCGCAGCCGTGCCTGCTGGAGGCACTGCCCTACCGCAAGGACGACCTGACGTCGTCGTACGCCGTGGGCTACGAGGACCTGCGCGACCGCTTCGGGTTCGCGGTCTGCCGCCTCGACCTGCGCGGCACCGGGTCGTCGTCCGGCGACGCGACGGACGAGTACCCGCCTGCGGAGCAGGCAGACCTGGTCGAGGTGGTCGCCTGGCTGGCGGCGCAGCAGTGGTGCAACGGACGGGTCGGCATGTTCGGCACGTCGTACTCCGGCTTCAACTCGCTGCAGATCGCGTGCGAGGAGGCGCCTGGGCTCGGGGCGGTGTTCGCGATCTACGCCAGCGACGACCGGTGGACCGACGACGTGCACTGGCGTGGGGGCGCGCTCAAGCTGGTCGACCTCGTCGACTACTGCCACTACATGACGCCGATGTGCGTGCTGCCTCCCGTGCCCGAGGTGTGGGGCGACGGCTGGGCCGAGGAGTGGGGGCGTCGCCTGGAGAACAACGAGCCCTGGGTGCTGCGCTGGCTGCGCGAGGACCGTCACGGCGACTACTGGCGGGGTGGTTCGGTGCGCCTCGGCGCCGACGGCGCGGGCTACGAGCGGATCACGGTGCCGACCATGCTGGTCGCCGGGTGGGCGGACGGCTACCGCAACAACTCCTTCCGCACCACGGCCGCGCTCTCCTCCCGCGGCGTGCCGCACCGGCTGCTCGCGGGTCCGTGGGCCCACGCCGACCCCCGCACCGCGATGCCGGGACCACGCATCGACCTGGACGTCGAGATGGCTGCCTGGTTCGACCGGTGGCTGCGCGATCCGGCCGGCGATCGCGAGGCGCCGTACGACTCGCACTGCGACGTGTTCGTCCGCTCCTCCACCCGACCCGAGCCCGACCTCGACCTGCACGAGGGCTGGTGGGTGCGGCTGCCGTCCGTGCCGCCCACGCGGTCGGCCGTGGTCGAGCTCGCCGGTCCCCGGTCGCTGGCCGTGCTGCCCGACACCGGGACCGCCGCCTGGATCGACTGCGCCGGGCACCTCCCGTGGGGCCAGTCCGGGGACCAGCGGCTCGACGACGCCCGCTCCCTGACCTGGGACGACGACCCGCCCGACCACCCGGTCGTCGGTCACCCGCGCGTGCGCCTGCGGGTGAGCGCCGATGCCTCGGCCGCCTCCCTGTCCGTCAAGCTGTGCGACGTCTTCCCCGACGGCACCTCGGCGCTGGTCACCCGCGGCACCGTCGACCTGGCCTTCCGCGACGGTGTCCACGGCCCGCCGGTCGCCCTCGAGCCCGGGCAGGAGTTCGATGTCGTGCTCGACCTCGACGCGTGTGCCTACGCGTGGGATCGGGGCAACCGGCTGCGGGTGAGTGTGGCGGGGGCGGACTGGCCCAACACCGTCGGGCCGACGGCGCCGGTCACGCTGACCGTCCACCGGGGCCGGCTGGAGCTGCCCGAGCTGGCCGGCGAGTTCCCCGAGCCGGTGTTCACGCCCGGCGCGGAGCACAGTTCGGAGGCGGTCGGCGACACCACCTGGGAGATCCGCGACGACGTGCTGCGGCGGATGACGTACGCCCGCACCCACACGGTCTCTGAGTACGACGCGCCGTACGACGGCCGGGCACGCGAGGACTACTTCGGGGAGGTGTCGGTCGACCGGCGCACCCATGTGCAGCGTGCCCACGCCGTCACGACCTTCGACCTGACCTGGCCGGAGGTCACGGTCCGGGTGCGGTCGACGATGGACGTCACCATCGCCGCCGCCGGGATCGACGTCGGGATCGAGACCGTCGCGACGCGCGATGGCGACGTGGTCTCCACGCGCACCTGGCGGGAGTCGATGCCCGCCCGCGTATGACCGTGTTCGGGACCACCCGAAAGACCCATCTCTGACAGAGATTTGACAAGAATCGCCAAAGAGCCGCGATGGTGCTCCACAATGAACCCATGGACGCCCGTCACTTCGACCTGCTCAAGGGGTGCGACCCCGCCGAGCTGGGTCGACGACTGAAGGCGGTCCGCCTCACCAAGGGCATGACCCAGTCGGACGTCGCCGGCGACGCCATGTCCGTGGCCTACCTGTCCCGCATGGAGTCCGGTCAACGCCGCCCGACGGCCAAGGTGCTCGTCGAGATCGCCCAGCGGCTCGAGGTCTCCATCGAGGAGCTGCTCGGCGAGACGATGCCGCGCGAGATCGACGAGATCCGGTTGACCTTGGACTACGCCGAGCTCTCGCTGGAGTCGGGCGAGCCGCACGAGGCGCTGACCCACGTCCACCGGGCCCTCGAACGACTCGAGTCCTCACCCGCCGGCGCCCTGATGGAACGGGCGAGGTTCCTCAACGCCCGTGCGCAGGAGGCGCTCGGTCACACCGACGAAGCACTCGACGAGCTCGAGGGACTGGTGGGCGGCGGCGCCTCCGGACTGCTCCGGGTCAAGGCCGGTATCGCCCTGAGCCGCGTCTATCGGGAGTCCGGCGACTTCGGCCGCGCGATCGACACCGGCGAGCACATCCTGGCCGATCTCGCCGAGTCCGGTCTGGACAGCTGTGACGAGGCGGTCCAGCTGGCCGTGACGATCGCCGCCGCCTACTTCGAACGCGGCGACGCGGGGCACGCGGTGCGCATCTGCCGCGCGGCCATCGCCCGGGCTGAGGCGCTCGGGTCCCCCACGGCCCGCGCCTCGGCCTACTGGAACGCCAGCGCCATGCAGGCTCGCCGCGGCGACATCGTCAACGCTGCCCCGCTGGCGGAGAGGGCCTTGGCCCTGCTCAGCGAGGGTCAGGACACGAGAAACCTGGCCCGGCTGCGCGGGGAGCTGGGTCACCTCCAGCTGGCGCTCGACCCCCCGGACGTGGAGCAGGCGCAGAAGAACCTGGAGAAGGCGGCCGAGGAGCTCGCCTGGAGCAGTGCCGCCCCGGCGGACCGGGCCTGGACACAGCTCGGCCTGGCCCGCGCGCGGTTCCTCGCCGGCGACCTCGCCAGCAGCCGAGGGCTGAGCGTGGAGGTCCGCGAGATCTCCGACGGCATCGCTCCGCTGGCCGAGGCAGAGGCCAGGGCGCTCGAGGGACAGACGTACGCCGCCGAAGGCGACATGACGCAGGCTGCCCGGGCCTACCACGAAGCTGTGCTCCTGTTGTCGGCCGTCGGAGCCGACCGGGGTGCCGCGCAGCTCTGGTTCGATCTGGCAGACCTGCTCGAGCAGGTCGGCCAGACCGAGGCAGCGCGGGACGCCTACAAGCGTGCGGCCGCGTCGACCGGTCTGCGGTCGCGGTCGAGCACGCCTACGCGGACACTGGTCTAGTCACTTCCCGCGTAAACGGCTGACGAACGGCCTCGGTCGGGGCTTCTGCGTGAGGGCGATCGGGATCAGCAGCACCAGATGGTGCGCGCCGTGTGGCTCGCCGCGTCCGCCGGGGCAGCGACGCCCAGGAGGGAGATAGTGGCGATCGCTACGGCGACAACGAGCTTCTTGGCGGTGGCGTTCATGTTGGTCTCCTGGGTGCTCGAACATCAAATGGGTCGGTGTGCCGCAGCATCCGAGAACTGCTCGAGAGGAATCTTGCCAAAGTTAGGACTCCAGCAGGGGATTTGGTGTAAAACTGTGTCAAGGCCGGTTGGCAATCCCCCCCACATAGCCGGCTACGCAACAAAGCTCGCGGCGTCCCCCGTGCCGCGAGACCCGCGCACCCCATGCGCGCTGAGACCTCCCGGACTACGGGCCGGGGGGTCTCAGGCTTTTCCGGGGCAGGCGAAGCCGCCGCACCGGCCGGAGCCGTCGCGCGGGACGACCTCCAACGCGTCATGTGGGGAAACCTCGACGATGCCGTGCTGGACGTCAAGGGAACGCTCATGGACGCGGCCCGGCGGGTCACACCAGCCAGTGGGCGGCGTACGACGGGTCGGTGAGCCCCGGCCGGTCCAGGGCGAACGTGCGTGACACCGCGTCCCGCTCCCCCGTCACCAGGTCGGCGAGCAGCCGTCCGAAGGTCGGCGCGAACTTGAAACCGTGCCCGGCCCCCAGGCCGACGACCAGGGACGGGTGTCCCGGCACCCGGTCCATGACGAAGTCCCGGTCCGGGGTCAAGGCGTACTGGCAGCGCAGCGACCGCGCGGGCCGGCCGGCGCCGGGCAGCATCCGCCCCAGGTGCCCGACGAGGAGGTCGAGCATCCCCGGGTCGGGCTCGCTGCCGCGAGCGTCCGGGTCGACCACCGGTCCTCCGCAGTCCTGGGCCACCTTGATCGTCGGCTCGCCGTAGCAGGGGAAGCCGTAGAACGAGGGCTCGTCCATCCAGATCCACAGCGGCATCCGGTCCGGCGTGAAGTCCGCCGGGCGCTCGGGGGCGAAGTACGTCGCCTGCTCCAGCGTCACCGTCAGCGGCAGCGAGACGCCCAGCGGCGCCAGCAACCGGTCGGTCCACGCGTCCGCGCACAGCACGACGCCGCGGGAGGGGTACGTCGTGCCGTCGGCGAGCGTCACCGAGGTGCCGGTGACCGAGGCGACCTCGGCGTGGTCACGGAGAACCGCGCCCTGCTGACGTGCCAGGTCCTGCATCACCGCGGTGCCCGGTCCGGCCGGCACGATCGCCGCACGCTCCTGGTGGAGCGCGACCGTGCCGGCGGGCAGCGCGAACTGGGGCCACCGCTCACCGACGGCGTCGACGTCGAGCAGCTCGAAGTCGATGCCGACCTCGGCCAGCGACGACGTGTAGTCGACCATCGGGATGGCGGGGTCCGGCGGGAAGATGTCGAGACCGCCGACCACGCTGACCAGGTCGCGACCGGCCCAGTCCGACAGCCGCGCCCAGTCGTCGTACGCGTCCTGGGTGAGCCGGACGTACTCGGGAGTGTGGTAGCTGTGCCGCAGGATCCGGCTGGTGTCATGGCTCGCGCCGCGGTGGTGACCCAGCTCGAACCGCTCCAGCCCGAGAACCGAGCGCCCGCGCCGCGCCAGCTGGTGGGCGGTCGCCGAGCCGAGGGCGCCGAGGCCGACGACGATGACGTCGAACGACTCAGTCATCGTGCTCGGGCTCAGCGTGCTCGGGGCCATCGTGACCGAGCCTGGGCAGCAGCCACCGACGGATGTCCGCGCTGTCGTCCTCCATCGGCGCGAACCAGCCGTGGGTGTAGGACCGCGACGACATGCCACGCTGCACGGACTCGCAGATCGCCCAGTCCTGCTTGTTGACGAGGTCCCAGAGCTCCCCGGCGTCGGACGGGTCGAACGACACGTCGGCCACCGCGGACGGGTGGAACAGCAGCAGGCACTCGATGCGGGTGCGGTCGACGGCCTGCGGCAGCAGCACGAACGCCGCGACGTGGTCGGCCGCCGCCGAGAGCATCAGGTTCGGGTGCACCAGCTCGCCCTTGTGCCGGGTCCGCTCCGCCTCGTCGCGGCCGGGCAGCGGCCGGCGGGTCGTCGTCCCGCTCATCGTGAAGGACCAGGCGCCCTCGCGGTGCGGCACCCCGCCGTCCCAGTCGATGCCGGTGCCCCCGCCGCCGAAGGCCGGCACCAGCCGGGTGAGCTCGGGGTGGACCGGTCCGCAGTGGTAGCACTCGTTGTAGTTCTCGGCGACGACCTTGTAGTTGGCGGCGACGTCGTAGCCGAACCGCAGACCGGTCACCAGGTCAGCCATCGCGTAGTTCGCGAGGGTGCGCGCCGGACGCGCCATCGCCTCGGCCAGGGACGCCGACGGCGCCCCGAGGTGGACGAAGACGAAACCGGCCCAGTCGCCGGCCTCGACCCGGTTCAGGGAGAACGCGGGTCGGTCCGCGTCGGTCAGGTCGGCGTGCGGCGCCTTCAGCAGGGAGCCGTCCAGCGCATACGTCCACGAGTGGTAGGGGCACCGCAGCGAGCCCGCGGCGGTGCACACAGGCTCGGCTCCGGGCTCCGTCGGGAACAGCTGCGAGCCGCGGTGCCGGCACACGTTGTAGGCGGCGTGCAGGCGCCGGTCCCCGTCACTGGTGACCAGCACCGACTCCCCCACCACGTCGACGACCGCGACCCGTCCGGGCTCGTGCAGCCCGAGGTCGGCACGCCGACCGACGCAGAACCACTCGCCGTACAGCACCCGGTCGCGCTCGACGGCGAACGCGTCCGGGTCGACGTACATCTCCCGCGGCAACGCCGCCTGGAGCCCCCCGGGACCCTCACGCGACTCCACCGGGAGCTCCTTCCAGCGCCGCCACCAGGTGGCAGGCGCTGCGGTGGCCCTCGCTCGCCGACAGCACCGGCAGCGGCGTACGCCGGCACGCGTCGTCGACCCCGGCCGCCGCGGCCGCCCCGGAGGCGAGCGCCGGGCACCGCGGGTGGAAGCGGCACCCCGACGGGATCCGGGTCGGGTCCGGGATCTCGCCCGCGAGCACGACCGGCTCCAGCCGCTCCATCTCCGGTACGACGGACAGCAGGGCCTGCGTGTACGGGTGCTGCGGCGCGGCGAGCACGTCCTCGGTGGGCCCGGCCTCGACGATCCGGCCGAGGTACATGACCGCCGTCCGGTCCGCGACGTTCCACGCCAGGCCGAGGTCGTGGGTCACCACGAGCACCCCGAGGCCCAGCTCGGTCCGCAGCTTGAGCAGCAGCGCGAGGATCTCGCCGCGGATGGAGGCATCGAGGCTGGAGACCGGCTCGTCGGCGATGAGGAGCTCGGGCTGCAGGGCCAACGCCCCCGCGATGAGCACCCGCTGGCGCTGTCCACCGGACAGCTCGTGCGGGTAGCGCAGGAACAGGCGCTCGGGAGGACGCAGTCCGGCGGAGGACAGCGCGTCGGCCACCTGCTGCTCCTCGCTGCGGCCGGCCGGGTCGACGCTGGTCATCCGGTGCAGCCGCAGTCCCTCGGCGACGGAGTCGTAGACGGTGTGCCGGGGGTTCAGCGCACCGGCCGGGTCCTGGAGGATCATCTGGACCCGCCTGCGGAACGCCTTCAGGGACTTCGTGCCGTACCTGAGCGGTTGGCCGTCGACCAGCACCTCCCCCCGGACCGGCGGCACGAGGCCGGTGAGGGCGCGGGCGAGCGTGGTCTTCCCCGACCCGGACTCCCCCACCAGCGCCAGGATCTCACCCGCGCGCACGGTCAGGTCGGCTCCGTCGAGGGCGACCGCCACCTCACCCGCGCGGCTGACGAACTCGACCGCCACCCCTCTGGCCTCGAGGCTGAGGGTGCGCGTCGCGCGATCCACCGTGGTCACCGCTCCTCACCGACCCGGATGCACGCGGCCTCCCGGCGCGGGGCCTTGGCGTCGAGCGACGGTTCGGCCTCCAGGCAGGCCTCGACGGTCATCGGGCACCGCGGCGCGAACGAGCAGCCGGCCGTCAGCTCCCGGGGGTCGGGCGGGTCCCCGCGGAGCCCGGACGGGGCGTACCGCGCCGCCGGGTCGCCGATCCGGGGGAACGAGCCGGACAGCGCGGTCGAGTACGGGTGCAGCGGTTGGGTGAACACCAGGTCGGCCGGTCCCTGCTCGACCACCCGGCCGGCGTACATCACCGCGATGCGGTCACTCATCGCCGCGAGCACGGAGAGGTCGTGGCTGATCATCATCATCCCGACACCGAGCTCCTTCACCAGTCCCGAGAGCACGTCCAGCACCTGCGCCTGCACCATCACATCCAGGGCCGTGGTCGGCTCGTCCGCCACCAGCAGCGACGGGCGACAGGCCAGCGCCATCGCGATCATCACCCGCTGCCGCTGACCGCCCGAGAGCTGGTGGGGGTACGCGCGGGCGCGGGCGGCCGGCATCCCGACCTGCTCGAGCAGTTCGCCGACCCGGCGCTCCACCTCGGCGTCGCTCACGTTCGGCTCGTGCAGCCGGATCGGCTCGGCTATCTGCCGCCCCACCCGCCGTACGGCGTTGAGCGAGTGCAGGGCGCCCTGGAACACGATCGAGGCACCGGCCCAACGGAGTGCCCGCAGGTCGCCCCAGCGCATGGTCTGCACGTCCTCGTCGTCGATGCAGACCCGGCCGGTCACCGTCGCGGACGCCGGCTGGAGCCGCAGGATGGTGCTGGCCAGGGTGGACTTGCCGCAGCCGGACTCGCCCGCGATGCCGAGCACCTCTCCCCTCTCTAGCGTCAGGTCCACCCCGCGTACGGCGGGCAGGTCGCCGCCCCTGGCGCGGTAGGTGACCGACAGGTCCTCGATCCTGAGCAGCGTGCTCACGTGGCATCCCCTCCGGCGTCGGGTGTCCTGGCCGCCGGCTCGTTGCGGAGCCGCGGGTTGAGCACGTCCTCCAGCGCCTGGCCGATCATCGTGAACGCGAGCACGACGAGCACGACGCAGACGCCCGGCGGCACGAAGAACCACCAGGACCCGGTCGTCATCGCCCCGACGCTGTAGGCGTCGTCCAGCATCGAGCCCCAGGACACGCGTGTCGGGTCGCCGAGCCCCAAGAAGCTCAACGTCGTCTCGGTCAGGATCGCGATGGCAACGTTGAGGGTGGTGTTCGCGAACACCATCGGCATCACGTTCGGCAGCACGTGCCGGCTCATCTGCCGCCACCTGCCGCCGCCCAGCACCCGGGCCCGTTCCAGGTAGGGCCGTTCCTTGATGGACAGGGTCTGGCTGCGGATCAGCATCGCGGTGCCGGGCCAGCTGGTCACGCCGATCACCACGGCGATGTTCAGCAGCGAGCGCCCGAGCACGCTGGCCA